>CADEGN010000423.1 GCA_902826865.1 uncultured Myxococcales bacterium | reverse complement strand
GCCAGGCGCGAGAGCGCCTCGCGATGGGTCACGATGAGGTCCTTTGCGCGCTCATACTGCGCCATGACGAGGCCGCGGACCTCGGCATCGATGGCTTGGGCCGTCGACTCCGAGTAGTTCTGCGGCCGCGAGATGTCGCGGCCGAGAAACGGCTCGCCTTCGTTCTTGCCGTAGGCGATCGGGCCGAGTCGGTCGCTCATCCCCCACTCGCACACCATCTTGCGCGCGAGGCTCGTGGCCACCTCGATGTCGTTGCCCGCCCCGGTCGTCTGCTGTCCGCCCAGTGCGATCTCCTCGGCAACACGGCCGCCCATGAGGATCGCAATGCGCGCCTCCGCGTAGCGCCGCTCGATGTTGTGTCGGTCCTCTTCGGGGAGCTGCTGGGTGACGCCCAGGGCCTGGCCGCGCGGAATCACGGTGACCTTGTGGATCGGGTCGACATGCTCCCGGGGCAACATCATCGCCACCAACGTGTGGCCGGCCTCGTGCCAAGCCGTCGTGCGCTTCTCCTCCTCGGAGATCATGACGCTGCGACGCTCAGCCCCCATCAGAACCTTGTCCTTCGCCCGCTCGAAATCGCGCAAGCCGACGCGATCGCGATTTTCCCGCGCGGCCATCAGGGCGGCCTCGTTGACGAGGTTCTCAAGATCCGCACCCGAGAACCCCGGCGTGCCGCGGGCGATGATGCTCAGATCCACCCTGTCGTCGACCGGGACCTTGCGGGTGTGGACCTTCAGGATCGCGTCGCGACCGCGGACATCCGGCAGGCCGACCACGATGCGACGATCAAACCGACCAGGCCGCAGGAGCGCCGGATCGAGCACATCAGGGCGGTTGGTCGCTGCGACCAGGATCACACCGTCGTTGCTCTCGAACCCGTCCATCTCGACGAGGAGCTGATTGAGCGTCTGCTCGCGCTCATCGTGACCACCGCCCAAGCCAGCGCCGCGGTGGCGGCCGACGGCGTCGATCTCGTCGATGAAGATGATACAGGGCGCGTTCTTCTTGCCCTGCTCAAACAGGTCGCGCACGCGGCTCGCACCGACACCGACGAACATCTCGACGAAATCGGACCCGGAGATCGAGAAGAACGAAACCCCAGCTTCGCCCGCGATCGCGCGGGCCAGGAGCGTCTTGCCGGTGCCGGGCGGCCCCATGAGGAGCACCCCCTTGGGGATGCGGCCGCCCACCCGCAGATACTTCCGGGTGTCGCGAAGGAAGTCGATGATCTCCTCGACTTCCTCGCGCGCCTCATCGATCCCCGCCACGTCCTTGAATGTGACCTTGCCCTGGTGCTCGGTGAGGAGGCGGGCCTTGCTCTTGCCAAAGCTCATCGCCTTGCCGCCGCCCGCCTGCATCTGACGCAGGAGCATCACCAGCATGATCACGATGAGGATCATGGGGAGCCACATGAAGCCGAGCTGCAGCAGACTCGAGTCGTCCTCGGGCTCGACCTTGTAGTCGATCTGATGGGCGCCGAGCTTGGTGTAGAGCTCCTCGGTCACCGGGCCGACGACCTCATAGGTCTGGCCATCGAGCTCGTAGTTGATATCGACGTGACTGGGGTGGACCTCGATGGCCAACGTGGTGCCGTCGAAGGAGTTCCACTCCTCGTCGACGATCTCGATGAACTTGGCGTAGCTGACCGCCTTGACCTGCGAACTGGTGTTGAACAGGTTCGCCAGCGCGAGCACCGCCACGATCAGGCCGAGCCAGACGAGGAGCGTCTTTGTCTGTTGCTTCACGCGATTACGACCGAGTGCTTTGGAGGATAGCTGCGGGCCTAGGGGGGGTCAACGGCGCGACGTCGGCGTTTTGGCGCGTTCGTAGTCGTCGGCGCACTGCGGGCGCGCTCGTCGCGGGCGTTCTCGTCCGGGACACCCTCGGCGAGGACGCTCGGGATGCCCGTGGCTGGGACGCTCGGGATGCCCGCGGCTGGGATGCGCTCATCCCCCGACCTTTCGTCCGGGCGGCGGCGTTCGCGGGTCGCGTCCTCGGGGACGTGGCCGGCAGGGATCGACCCGTGCACCGCGGCGGGCTCGACCCACAGCCAGCCACCCTCAAGTCGCAGGGTGCGGCGTCCGTGGAGGTCCCACCGCCGGCGGCCGAGTCCGCGACGTAGCGCGAGCTCGACGACCGTAACCGTCCGAGCGCCGAGCTCGTCGGCAGCAATGCCCGCGCGCAGGCACAGGCCGCGGATCGCCTCGCGGCGGGTCCCGACGTCGGCCGCGCGAAGTTCTCGCGCGTCGAGCCGCGCCGCGGTGGTTGGCTCGGACGCCGCGAGTGCACTGAGCTGTGCGTGCTGCAAAAGCTCCGCCGTGTGGGCGATATGCAAGACGGCCCCCGGGTTGATCGCTTCGAGCGCGGGGAGCACACGGTGGCGCAGGTGCGTCCGCGGGTGCGAGAGCGTCTCGTTGCTCGGATCGTCGACGAAGGGAATTGCCATGCGTACCGCCAGTGCGCGCGTCTCGGCGCGCGTCAACCCCAGCAAAGGCCTGACCCAGGCCCGCTCTTGGGGACGTTGCCCGCACGACGCTTGTTTCGCCGCGGCGGTGGGATTGGGCGCGTCGATGCTTGGCATAGCCGCGAGCCCCCGCAGGCCCGCGCCCCGGCACAGGTGCAGTAGCACGGTCTCCGCCTGATCTGTCGCCGTGTGGCCAAGCAAGATGGCGTGGGCCCCGAGTTCGACCGCCAAACCCTGCAAGGCGGCGCGGCGCGCCGCCCGTGCGCGCGCGGGCCAACTCGGCCCGTCGGCGATTGCGAGGCGCAGACAATGCGCTTCGTGCCCTCGCGCACGCGCCCAACCCGAGACGAGCGCGGCCTCGGCAACTGCGGCGGCGCGCCGCCCGTGGGCGACGTGAGCGATCGCGAGACGGAGCTGCAGGCGTCGGGCAAGCCGCTCGACCAGGCCCAGCAGCGCCGCCGAATCGGGCCCGCCGGAGCAAGCCACCACGCAGATCGCCGGGCGCGGCGCGTTCGCCAGCGCCGTCGCCATCGTCCGGCCTACGCCGCCGAGGGCCCGCGCAACGGACACGGCAGCGGGCGAAGGTAGCGTCGGCTCCACCCTTGCGATAGTACCTCGGCTCCGTGAGGGAGCCCGAAACGCCTGCCAAGCTCGATGCGATGTGGCTCGGCGCCATCGTCGACGACCCGCTCGTCCTCGAGGGTCGCGACGACCTCCCATCGATCGTTCCGGTCATCCCGCCCGCGAGCTTCGTGCGAATCGCCCGGCGGTTGCGCGATGAGCAGCGGCTCGACCTACTGCTCGCCCACGCCACGGCCGACCAGCTCACGAGCTTGCTCGATCTCGACGGGTGGAACCGCGATCGCATCGACATCGTGCGGCTGCGCCGCTGGCTCTCGGCGATCGGCGAAGCGAACGCCATGGCCGAGCGCCCGCGCGGAAGCCTCGCCGAACTCGTCATGCAGATGGATCCGGAGCTTTGGACACTCGCGCTGTGGGCCGGCACGCGCATCGAAGTGCTCGACGACGATGACGAAGCCCGCGAGCAGTCCCACGCGGCGCTCGCGGAATTGCGTACGTGGCAGACCCCCGACGGGTTCTTTCTGATCGGCGTCCCCGACGACGAGCTGGGCCACCAGGTCTTGACGGTGCTTTCGCGGGTCTACGAGGATGATCTCTCGCTCGGTCGCCGGCTCGTGCTCGCAATCGAGGCCGCACTGCCGGCCGAGATCGAAGAGCAGTTGCTGCGCTTCCGCCGAGGTCGACTTGCCGACCTCGGCTTCGTCGAGTGGGACGACGCCGTGAAGCTCTTCCGTCCGGTCGACCACCGCGCCGCCGCCGACGCAGATGCCCGGGATTTTCGCTGGCTCGGCGCCGACGACGAGCCGGTCGCGTCGCTCCGCCTGCCGCGTGGCAGCGAGCTTCTTCGCCGCGCGCTCGCGCGGCTCCCCGACGCCGAGCACGGGGTACGTGCCCGGGAGTTTCTCCTCCTGGTCAACGAAGTCATCGCAGCGCAGCGCCTGCCACCGGGCGACGAGGCCGTGCAGGAGCGCGCGATCGATCAGGCCCAGGCTACCTTGGGGCTCGGCCTTGAGATGTTGCTGCTGGCCCGTCCCGGCCTGGCGGACCCGGACGTATTCTTGGCCGACCGAATCACCGCGATCGGCCTGCGCGAGGTATTTCGGGTCGGGTATGGCGCGCTCGACCGCCTGCGGCGCGCCGCGGTCAGCCTGCATCGTGGCGTGCGGATCTCCCTCGCGGCGGTCGGCTCGCTGCTCGACCGCCCCTGGGGCCCCGCGATCGCGTCGTTCGTTCGGCTCTATCCCGAGCTCCCGCTCGAGTCGACGGCGACCGGCTCTCGACCCATCCGCAGCCTCTCCGACGTCGCGCGGGCGACCGAGCGGATCGCCGAGGCCGGTGCCCTGGCGGCCCTCACCTACGCGCCGACCGGCTACGCCGTCGATCCGGCGTGGATCAGTCGTCTCGACGAACCCGAGCGCATCGTGCTCGGCGATCTGATCCGCACCGCGATCGTTACCCGCCAGCTGCCCGGGGCGCGGACGCCCTTTGTGCCGTTGTCGGCCGACGACCTCATCTGGGCCCAGGAGCATCTGCTGGTGGGCGGACAGATCCATGCCGACATCCGCCGCGATCTCTCCGCCCGCTGCGATGCGCTCGGCATCGGCAAGCACACCACAACACTCGCCGAAAACCTGCTCACCCGACTTCGCATCGAGCTGCTCGGGCTCGAGCGCGACAGCGGCACGATCGATCTGTCACGGGTGACCGGGCTCGTCACCGTCGCGTCGGTGGGGATGTGGTTGACCGTCGGCGGTGCTGGCACGAGCGGCCCTGACTGAGGCAGCAGGGCATTTGAGCGGGCGCTCGGCGTCGTTCCGCACCTGCTACGCCAGCCGGCTCGCCAGCGCCGCGGCCGCGGCCATCCGCTCGGCGGCGCGCACGCTTTCGACCTCCCCTTCGCCGCGCACGTAGACGCGCCCGACCGGGTACCGCAGCT
>CADEGN010000422.1 GCA_902826865.1 uncultured Myxococcales bacterium | reverse complement strand
TGACTCCTGGTGCGGCCACGCCAGGCGGCCGCGCATGCCCTTGGCGGGCGAACGCGAACGGCGGACGAGCCGCGCCCAATTGCGCGAGTCGTCCGCCGCCCAAAACGATCGCGGCCCCGTCCCTTGGCAGGGACGGAGCCGTCGCAGTCGGATCGCAAACGTCGAGGCGTGTGCCGGTTAGGGCGTCGTCTTGCCGTTCTTGATCGTCTCTTCGTACACCTTGTCGCGGGGCGTGCCCTTGGCGATGAGCGCGTCGGCCTTCTTGATCTCTTCGTCGATGATGGCCTTGAACGCTTCCTTGGGCTGGGCACCGGACAAGTAGCGCCCGTTGACGAAGAAGGCCGGGGTCCCGCGCGCGCCCAGCGACATGCTGAGCTTCTGCTGTTCGGCGATCTTCTTCTTGAGCTCTGGGTCTTCCATGTCCTTCTTGAACTGGTCGAGATTCAGGCTGAGCTCCCCCGCCCACTTGGCGAAGTTTTCGTCGCTCAAGTCCTTGAAGTTCTCGAACAGCTTGTCGTGCATTTCCCAGAATTTGCCCTGCTTCCCAGCCGCTTCGGCGGCCTGGGACGCCGCCTGTGCACGGTTGTGCATGGGCAGCGGGTTGTGGTGGTAAACCACCCGCAGATCATTGGGGTACTCGCTCAGCAGATCCTTGAGAGTCGGACCGACTCTCCCGCAGAACGGTCATTGGAAGTCGGACCACTCGACGATCGTCACCTTGGCGTCGTCGGGGCCCTTGCTGTGACCGGACACGGGGACCTTGTAGGTCACCTTGGGATCGGGCTGTCCGGGCTTGGGTGCCTTGGGATCGGCGGCGGCAGGACGGGCCGGCGCGGAGCCGACCTTGGCCTCGAGTGCGTCGAGCTTCGCGGTGATCGTGTCCTGCTTGGCGGAGATCTCAGACAGAGTCTCCTGGAGCTTGGCGAACGATCCCGAGCCCTGACACCCGACTGCCACCGCGAGTGCGGCGCCCCCGAGCCCCGAGAGGCCAGGTAGTTTGGGTTTCATTGCGTGGGTTTCTCCTGGGTGCGTCGGGCGACCGACGGTGATTCGACGGTCGCCAAACGTCTCAATGGGGGCGGAGCATATCGGGGGTCGCGTCGCATCGGCAACCGGGGCTGCGGCGCGGTGTCCGCACTCCGTGCGTGGTGACCCGGCCCAGCCGCAGGGGGGCGGCGCGGCGTACGGGGGCCCCGAGCGGGCGGAGGGTCGCTATCCTGGCCCCGACATGGCGGAGCTTCCGAAGCGGCGGGCCGACGACGTGGTGGCCATCGCCAACGATCTGCCGGTGGTCGCCCAGCTGGTGGTGGAGATCCGCTCCGACGGGGTGCGGACGCGGGCCCGCGGGGCCATGGTCGACGTACCCAGCGGGCAGCAGGTGGCCATCGACGTGGGGGCTGGCTCAATCCTCGAGCTGTCGTCGGCCCTGGCGAAGGCTGTGCTTGGCCTGCCGATGCTGCTGTTCAAGGCCCGGCGCGCGCGCGGACGGACGCCCGGTTGAGTGGGGGCGTTGGCGGGGGCGAACGAGCGAGCTACCTTCGCGGACCCGTGCGCGCCACGATCCTCAACTTCGGCTGTCGGCTCAACGCCGCCGAGGGGGAAGCCGTGGCGGCATCCCTGCGTGCACAGGGATGGGAGCTAGGTTCGATCGCGGACGCCGACGTGGTGGTCGTCAACGGCTGCGCGATCACCCAAGCTGCGGAGGCCGATGCCCGAGCGGCGGTGCGGCGTGTTCAAAGGGCGCGGCCAAGCGCACGGATTGTCGCCGCCGGTTGTTGGGCGGAAGCCGACCCCCAGGCGGCGGCACTGCCTGGGGTTGATGCCGTCGTCGGCAACGCCGACAAGACCGAGCTCGCCGCCGTCGCCCAAGCCGTGGTGATGCGACCACGCGGGACGATCGACGTTCACGTCTCGCAGCTGCATCGTCGATTGGTCGTGGATCCCGGGCCGATCGATCCCGATGCCCGCGGGCGCGCCCTTGTGAAGGTCCAAGACGGCTGCGACTACCGGTGCAGCTTCTGCATCGTTCCGCGGGTTCGTGGGCCCTCGCGTTCGCTCTCGCTCGTGCAGATCCAGGCGCGGGTGCGGGCGCTGGTCGCCGCCGGTGTGCGCGAGCTCGTGCTCACGGGGATCCACCTGGGCACATGGGGACGCGATCTCGTCCCGCGGCGCAGCTTGGCGGAGTTGGTCGTCGCACTCGCCGAGGTGCTCGACGGCGCTCGCCTGCGCCTGTCTTCGATCGATCCGCATGAGGTCGACGACGCGCTTTTGGACGCGATGGTCGCCGCCGGCCCGCGGATCTGTCGCCACCTTCACCTTCCCGTGCAAAGCTGTGACGACGGCGTGCTCGCACGCATGCGGAGGGCGCATCGCAGCGCCACCTTCGTCGCGACGGTGCACCGTGCCCTCGAGCGCCTGGGCACCGCGGCCATCTCATCGGACGTGATCGCCGGCTTCCCCGGCGAGGACGTCGCTGCGGCCGAGCGAACCCTCGCCACCCTGACCGCACTGCCGTTGGCGTACCTCCACGTGTTTCCGTTCTCTGTCCGGCCGGGGACGCCCGCGGCCGAGTTTTCCGACCGAGTTCCAGCCGCGACGATCGCCGCCCGATCCGCGGCCCTACGTGCACTTTCAGACCAACACGCCGCGCGCTTCCGCGGCGCGCTCGTCGGCACATCCCTCGATCTGGTTGCCCACCGCCGCGCCGATCGCCGAGGGCAGTGGTGGGCCCGCAGCGATCACGACGTGCGCGTGCGCCTGGCCCAACCCCCGCGCGAACCGGGCCGGCGATTTTCGGCGCTCCTCGGCGCGGACGGGCTTACCGCCGTGGAGACATGATCCGCTTCGGTTTGGCGTTCCCCGAACGCGACGATGCGCGCGCGGAGCTCGAAGCGGCCCCGGTTGGCCGCATGATCGAGCTGCCAACCCTTGGCCTGGGCGACGCGGGCGATCTCTTCATCGAGGGCGAGAATCTCGAGGCGCTCAAGCTGCTCGTTGCCGAACAGCGGGGGGCGATTCAGATGATCTACATCGATCCGCCGTACAACCGCGGCCGCGACTTCGTGTATCGCGCCATCTTCTCCGCGCGTGCCGTCGCTGCGTCCGATGACCCCCGCGCCGGCGATGCTCGTCGCAGCGGTCCTTGGCTGGCCATGATGTGGCCGCGGCTCTGCCTGCTGCGCGAGCTCTTGCGCGACGACGGCCTGCTATTCGTCAGCATCGACGACAGCGAGGTCCACCATCTGCGCGCGCTGCTCGACGAGGTGTTTGGACGCGAGAACTTCATCGCGCAGATCGTCGTCGTCAGCAACCGCGGCGGACGCGACTACCTCAAGATCGCCGTTACCCACGAATACGTGCTCTGCTACGGGCGCACGAGTCGCGCACGCGTGCGTGAGCTGCCTCGTGACGAGCGGGCGGATCGCTTGGTGGACGCCCGAGGTGGCTACGAGCTTCGCGAGCTGCGCAACCGCAATCCGCGATTCGGTCCCCACAATCGCCCGAACCTCGACTATCCGATCTATGCCGACCCACGGGTCACTGATGCCCACGGATGTCATCCCGTCGGACTGGCAACTCGCGCGGGCTTGGTGCGCATCGACCCGCGCAACCGCGCGGGCGGGGGCAGTGTCTGGCGGTGGGGCCGCGCCAAGCTGACCGCCGGCCTCGTCGCCGGCGATCCGAGTGCGAGCGAGGTCGTCGCCAGGCGGCGTCGCGACGGCGGATACAACGTCTACGAGAAATTCCGCGGGACCACCAGCAAGCCGCGCGCGCTCTGGGACGATCCGCAGTTGCGCTCGGAGCGGGGCAGCATCGAGATCAGGGCGTTGCTCGGCGCGGCGCTCTTCGATCATCCTAAGCCGATCGAGCTCGTCCGGCGCTGCGTCGAAATCGGCTGCGATCGCGACGGCGCGGTGCTCGACGCGTTTGCCGGATCGGGCACGACGGCGCTCGCGGTGTGGGAGCAAAACCGGCGCGACGGCGGCACCCGGCGCGTGATCCTCATTCAGCGCCCCGAGCCGATCCCGGCCTCCTCCGCCGCCGCCGGGCGAGGCCTGGGGACGGTGTCAGAGATCGCGCGCGTGCGACTGGCCGCCGCAATCGCGGCTGGGCAGGGCACGGGGATGCGTTGCGCACGCGTGGTCGACCCCCGCACGGTCTGCCCGCCGATCGGGGCGACCATCGCGAACGACCGATCGCGGATGTCGAAGCGCAAACCATCGACGAGGCGATAGACGGTCCCTTCGGCGGGATAGCCCGGGCTTACAGCACGCGCGCAGGACGGCGCAGTACCGCGTCGATGGGCAAGAGCAGCAGCGCGAGGGCCACGAGCCAGGGCCAAAGGCGGATCACGTCGGCGGCGACGGAATCGGACAACGCCGGCGCCAGCGCTGAAGGGGCGAGTTGACCGCCCGAGCGCCGGGCGAGATTGGCAAGCAGCGCGCGATCCGGCGTGCGGTGGCGGAGCTCCGCCGAGGGCGGTGGCGCGAAGCTATGGCGTGCCAGCACCTTGTCGCCGGCGCCGAGGACCTCAACGGTGTACGTGCGCCCGGACACGGTCGCGAGCTCGGCATCGAACAACCCGGGCTCGCGCGCACGCAGGCCGAGTTCGTGCGTTGCACCGCCGTCAACGACCCGAGCGCGCAGGCTCCCGTCGTCGATCGACAAGCCCTTGTCGTCGCGCCGCGCGATCCGGACCAATGCCTTGCCGGCTTGGACGTCGACTTCGATCGCGGTGTCGGAGCCGGCAGAGCTGCGTAAGGCGAAACGCGCGAGCTGGGTCCACTGCGTGGTGTAGCCCGGCCAGGTCAACCATTCGTCGGACCATCGCGGTCCCGCGTCGCTGGCCCAAGCGATCACGTGGCCGAGCCCGTAGCGCCAGGTGACCAGGAGCGGGTGACCCTCGGGCGCGTTCAGTACGACCTCCGCGGTCGGTCGGGGCTCGAGTTGCTGATAGCCCCTCAACAGGGGCGAGTGCGCGTAGTCGACGCCCGCGAGTGCGGCATGTTGGGTTCGGACCTCGGGCCGAAAGGGGCCCTCGTGGAGC
>CADEGN010000421.1 GCA_902826865.1 uncultured Myxococcales bacterium | reverse complement strand
ACTTCGAAGGGCGCTTGCCCGTCTGAGATCATGCGGGCTCCGCTTACACAAAAAAAAGTCGGACACCCTCCTGTCGACCAAGATCCCGCGTCTCTCGTCGAACAGCTCACGAGGAGAGCCGGCTAACGCGGCACTGCGCTGAACCGCAGTCGACGGCCGCGAACCTGAGGTCGGGCAGACGCCGTGCAAGCTCGCACGCGCTGCCACCTCGCACCAACGCCATCGTCGACCGCGGCGATGGCTGCACCGTCGACCTCGTGCCGGCCGCGCGCCCCCACGGCGATCAGCGACGCGCTGAGCCACGCGGGCGGCGCTCCGCGCTTGGATGACCCTGCGAGACCTGCGGTCGGCAACAGCGCGGGTGGCGAGGACCGGATCGAAGCGTCACCTGCAGCAGACCACGTGACGGGCTAGGCTAGACGCGAGTGGCCGTCCGCGCGTACGTCGAGACCTCGATTCCGAGCTTCTTCTTCGAGGCCCGCCCGCAGCCCGACATGGTCGCGCGGCGCGACTGGACTCGCGCGTGGTGGGCGACGGCCAACGCGACGAGCGAGCTGGTCACGAGTCCGGCAGTGATCGATGAGCTGGAGCGCGGGTCCTTCGCGGCGAAGGAGCAGTGCCTGGAGCTCGTGACGCCCCTTCCGCTGCTCGCGATCGACACCGCGGTGCTCGAGATCGTCGAGGCGTACATTCGCCACCTCGTCATGCCGGCCGACCCCGTCGGTGACGCGCTCCACCTCGCGCTCGCGTCGTATCATCGCTGCGATTTCTTGGTGACGTGGAACTGCAAGCACATCGCGAACGCAAACAAGTTTGGACACATTCGCCCCGTCAACACCCTGCTCGGTCTGTTCAACCCAGCACTGGTGACGCCACTCGAGCTTCTCGGAGGTACTGACGATGCCGAATGACCCAGCCATCGACGCCGTGAGAGCTGCGCGAGTTCAGATCTCGAAAGAGTTCGACGACGACCCGACGCGGTTGATCGCGCACTACATCGAGTTTCAGAAACGCTACGCGGAACGCCTGCTCCACGGGCCAGACGGAGAACCTGGATCTGCTGCCCAACCAGCTGTTGCACCTGACGAGGCTTCGCCTCGCAGGTGAACATCTATCCGTTGGGCAGCATGCGGACGACGGAGGTTTGTTGGGGCAGGAGCGAGGGCGTAGCGAGCAGCGCACCGGGCCCCGGCAGCGCGTGGTCGCGGACCGCGAGGTGGCTCGTTCTCTCGGCGAGCCTCGGCGCGGCGTGCTTCTCACCGACGGATACCTTGAACACCGCCGGCTCCTCGGGGACATCGAGCGCCGGACCGTCTTCGTCGACCGTGGCTGACACGAGCGCCGGGCCGGGCACGGCCGATAGCGGCACGGCATCCGCGACGACGTCGACGAGCGACGACACGGCTTCGCGCCGCGGATGTTCTCGTGCTCGATCGGCGTGCTGGCCGTCTCGCTGGTGTCGGTCGGCAGCACCACCTGCCGGTCGAGCACGTGCTCGAGGATCGACTTGACGTGTCGGTACGAGTACGCGCGCGCGGCGAGGGCCCTGGCGCTCGCCGCCTCGACGCGTTCATCGCCGTAGGTCTTCGCGAGACGAAGCAGGCCGAGGCAAGTGCGGTAGCCCTGCTCGGGATGCGGCCGACTCGCGAGAATCTTCTCGACCAGCACCCGCGTGCTGTCGCCGACCATGCCGGCCCACGACACCAGCCGCGACGGCGTCCACGCGAGCTGCTGCCGATGAGCTTCTGGCATGTGCTCGGGGGATCGTCGTGTGCTGGTGCTTCGCGTAGCTGCGGGCGTGCGACGCGACGCGACGGTTCTTGTGCAGCACCTCGATGGTGCCCGCTGTCACGCGCAGCTCGACGACCGGACCGTGATCGTACCGGAGCTGACAAGGCACCGAGTAGAAGTGGTCGTCGAACGCGACGTGATAGTCGATATTGATCGTCGCGCGCTCGAAGCTGCAGTACGCGAAGCGCTCGCTCGGGAGCGGCCGCAGATGCGCACGCTCGCTGCGCTCGAAGAGCTCGCGACGGCTCATGGAGTAGCGCCGCATCACACGCCCGTTGAGATCCTCGAGCAGTTCGGCGATGCGGGCGTTGAGGGCCTCCAGCGGCGCGAATTCCTCGTTGCGGAGCCGAGCCAGGATCCATCGCTCGGCGATCTGCACGCCGACCTCGACCTTGGCCTTGTCACGCGGAGATCGAGGCCGCGCCGGCAGGACGGTGGTGCCGTAGTGGCTCGCCATGGCCTCGTAGGTGCGCTGGATCTGGGGCTCGTACCGGCATGGTCTGCTGACCCCCGAGCGCAGCTGGTCGCAGACGGTGGCGACGGTTACGCCACCGATGTACTCGAAGGCGCGCATGTGGCTGGCGATGAAGTCGGCGCCACGCTGGGTCATCGTCGCCTCGACGTAGGTGAGGTTGGACGCGCCGAGGACCATCACGAACAACTCGACCTTCGCGCACTCGCCGGTCTTTGGGTCGACGAGGTGCGGTCGCTGGCCCGAGTAGTCGACGAACGCCTTCTCGCCGGCGCCGTGGACCTGACGCATGCTCAGCCGGCGACGCTCGAGCCAACGCCGATAGAGCTCGCAGAACTGCGTGTACCGGTAGCCCTCGGGATTGGACGCGAGGTACTCGAGGTGAAGCAGCTCGAGCGTCACGCTCGGCCGCAGATGCTCCACGTGCACTGCCGCGAAGTCCGGCACCGCTCGCTTCGGCACGGTTGGCTCGGCCCGATCACCCTGAACGCGCAGCTCGAGTTCGCTGTCGTCGAGCTCCGCGACCGAAGCGAGATCGAGCGCGGCCGCGGTCGCTCGGCGCACCACGTTGCAGACCGCGCCGACGCTGCAGCCGACGCTCCCCGCGATCTCACGATGCGTGCGCTGGAGGTCCCACTTCTGGCGGAGAATTTCTCGGATGCGGTGCATGGGCAGTCTCGGCGTGGTCATCGCGGCCCCAAGGGGGCCGCAGCCAGGTCCGTCCGTCCAGCGCCGCTGCGCGCTTCCCGCTGTTCACGATGGTCCGATCCGCGTGTTCACGATGGTCCGATCCGCGTGTTCACGATGCTCCGATCTTCGTGTTCACGATGCTCCGATCTTCGTGTTCACGATGGCCCGGAATCCGCAGTAGGCACAGGGGGCAACGGGCTCTTGCGCATGTACTTCAACCTTCAGCGAAGCGGCGACGACGGTGTCACCTGGGAAGCTCGCAGCTCGCTGGAGGTGGATGACTTCGCTGCAGACTTCGCAGAGATGCGCCTCTCGCCGGCATCGGTGGCGTTTCTCGACGATCCGACGGCGGGCACCTGGCGCTATCGCATCACGATCAGCGCGGGCCAGAGCCTCAGCCAGGTCGACGTCCGCGACGTCCACATGGTCGCGCGCGAGCTCGCGGTAGGGCCCTGACTGACCGCTCGCGCGCTTGTCGCCGCGCCTCACGCCGGCCTGAATCGCGGGCCCGCGGCATGCTTCGCCGGAGCGCCAGACGAGTGGACCGGGGCGGCGAGCGGTGGTCGTCGCCTCGGCGTGGCGGAGAAGCTCAACTGACCCGATTCCGGCAGCGCCATGCTCGGGGAGCTCGGGCACGCTAGGCTAGCCCGGGCGAGCCACTGCCGTGACGAGCCCTTCCCCTACCAGACCGCGCGTGTACCTCGAGACGACGGTACTGAGCTACCTGACAGCGCTGCCGAGCCGTGACGTCGTGCGGGTCGCGCATCAGCAGATCACCGCCGAGTGGTGGGAAGGCCGCGAGGCGTTCGAGCTGTTCGTTTCCGACGTGGTGCTCTCAGAAGTTCGTCGCGGCCACCCGCACGCCGCGACGCGCCGGGTAGACGCGACTGCGGGCCTTTCGGTGCTGACCGCGACCCCGGCCGCCGAGCGGCTCGGTACGTCGTTGTTGAGCGCGGCGGCGCTGCCGTCGAAGGCGGCGATCGACGCCTTGCACGTGGCCATCGCCGCGGTGAACGGCATGCACTTTCTCCTGACCTGGAACTGCGCCCATATCGCCAATGCCGCGATGCGACCACGCATCGAGGCAGTATGCCGCGGCGACGGGTTCGAACCGCCGATCATCTGCACGCCAGAGGAACTTCAAACCAGGGCGAAGCCATGACCACCGACACCATCGTCGACGAAGTACGAGCGATCCGAGATGCCATCGCACGCGAGCACGGCTACGACCTCGCGTCGATATGTGCTGCGCTCCGCGAGGAGACACGCGCTGCTGGCATTCGTACGGTGACTTTGTCGCCGCGTCCCGTCGCGCGACCAACCGCCGAGAATGCTGCCCAACCAGCCGTTGCAGCTGACGAATGATAGGAGTTCCGCTTCGCTCCACTCCTATCATTCGCAGCTGAACGCGCCTATTCGTTGGCCAGGCATGCGGTTCCGCGAGCAACAACGGCAGCGCGCAAGATGAACGAGCATGAGCGGTTCATTGCGAGACGCGGCCGGAGCAAGGCCACGGACCCGGCGGCGTCGTTTCGTGCGGATGCTGTGTTCACGGACGAGAACGACCACAACCCTTGGGTATTTGTTCGCTGCCCTTCATGCGACGGGCGCGGACAGATCTGCGAGCATCGAGGTCCGGGGGTAGAAGCCCTGCGAGAGTGCGAGACCTGCCACCGGACCGGCGTAGCTCTCTCCGTTGAACGCTATTTCCAGAATGACGACCCACCGCGTGACGCCACCGAGTTCATCCCCGATTGGGTGCGGTGCCCCGCGTGCGGTTCGGCATTCTCGATTCGCGACAAGGTTGCGTGGACCGGCCGAAGGCACAACGACCGGGGCGGGACGCGTGGAATCTGCGGCCAGAGGCTCAACGTCCACCGGGCGCCGCCAGCCTAGCAACCGCCTTTGACGCCGCTTCTATGAGGAACCGTGATGATCGGTAACGCTGACCCGGGTACATGGGTGACACTTCTACTCATGGGTTTCGGCCTTGTTCGGTTGCGGAAATCGGCCCCGGTGATCTTGCCCGAGGCCTCATCGAAGCGGCCGAGCAGGGTCGTGTAGAACAGGATGTTCGAGAGCCCGTCGTCGACCTCCTCGAGGGCGATGTA
>CADEGN010000420.1 GCA_902826865.1 uncultured Myxococcales bacterium | reverse complement strand
TCCAGCTCGGGTGTGCCCTCATCTTGCTGAGGGGGTTATGAGACAGCTTCTAGTCGTTCTGCGGGGTCGTGCGGGCCGTGAACGTGCGGCGACGCTAGCGCGAGCGCGGCACCGCGGCGACCAGCAAGAACGCCGCGCCCAACGTGCCGTGCCAGAACGCGCCGACTTCGGGGCCGTGCCCGAACGCCTGGAGCTCGAGCCACGCGAACACGCCGACCACCAGCAGCGCGCCCCAGCGCGCGTAGAAACCCAGCTGGAGCACGTTCGGGCTGGCGAGGCGATGCACGAACGCGAGCACCGTCACCCCGGCGACGCCGATGATCGCCCACGGCGCGCGCACCTCGACCTCGTCGGGGTCGGGCACGAAGATGCGTAGCGCGAGCAGTCCGATGAGCGCGACCTCGAACTGCAGCCACGTCGTCCACGCGCGTACGAGTAACGCCGTGTAGCCGCCGCGCACGCGGCTCGCCAGTGCCACCGCGAGCCCGAATAGGTACGGCGCACCGATCACGAGCGCCAGCAGCGCGCCATGCAGCCAGTCGTTGCGAAACGCGTTCATCAACACGCGCGCGAGCGTCGTGTTCACTTCCGGCGAAATCGGCAACCACGCGCAGGCGAACAGCGCCAGCGCGGCGAGGGTAACGCGCAAGGGCACTGGGGCGGCGAGCTCGTCGTGGGCCATGGGCGGCAGAGCCTATCGCGACCGAGCGCCCATGCACGTGCTTCACTTCACGTCGGACGCGTGCTCGGGCACCGGCTCGACCGGCTGGCCGTGCTTGCGCCAGGCAGCGACGTCCTTCTGACGGATCTCGTTGGGCTCGCTCGTCAAGCGGTGGACATCGGCGGTTAAGACCCTAGGAAGTCTGCCTAGAGTCAATCGTATCTGCGTGGATTCTGGCGCACCTCAACGGTCCGCGAGCACGCGCGCGAGCATGGGGAACCGAGCCAGGCGACGCCGACGTGCAGGATGTCAGGATCCCGAGCGCAACGTGTCCTCGAGCTTGCGCAGGCGCTCCTTCTCGCGCTCAGCCGCCGCGCGCTCCTCCTCGGCGATACGCGCGCTCTCCCTCGCGGACGCGTCCATCTTGGCGATATCCGTGACTAGCTTGTCGATGTTCCTCATGCGGTGCTGCGCGTCAGCGGCGTGGCTCGCGAGCGCCGTGTTGCCGGAGGACTTCGTCACGAACTCACCGAACCAGTGTTTCGCGGTCTCGTAGGGACGCTTGTCGAACTTCTTCTCGTTCGTGTCCTGCCGGGTCTGCGGCGCGATGTGATCGTGGTACAGGATGCCGAGGTTGTAGCGAGCGCGCGCGGCGGTCTTGCTGATCTGCAGCGCCTTCTTGAACGACTTCTCGGCGGCCTCGTACTGCCGTAGCCCGCGTTGCGCGACGCCGAGCCCGAGGTAGGCCTCTGCGTTTTTGCGCCGCCGCTGATCCGCGAGCGCGATCTGCAGGCTCTTCTCCGCGGTCGCGTAGTCGCGGAAGCGAATGGCAACGAGCGCGATGTTCATGTGCGCCCCGGCGTGCTTACTATCGATCTCGACCGCCCGCTTGAACGCCTTCAGCGCGTCGATCTGGTTGTCACGCTGCATGAACAGCAAGCCGCGGAGGTTGTGGATCTCCGCGCTCTCGGCGAGGCCGCCGTCCTTCGCCTTCGCCAGCGCCTGGGTCACGACGAGATCGGCCAGCAAGAGATACGACTTGTCGTCGAGCCGGCCGCGGTCGTAGTAGAGGCGTGCGAGATTCTCGAAAGCGAGGCCGTTGCCGGCGTCGAGCGCTAGCACACTCTGCAGCTCGTCCTCGGCGGCGACGAACTCCTGCTGCTCGGGGCTGGCGGCGTAGCGCTCGCGCAGGGCGGCCGCGAGGTTGTTGCGCGGCGCCGTCGCGGTGGGCTCGGCCTGGACCGCGCGCTTGAACGCCTCGACCGCCTCGCGCTCCTCGCCGCGGTTCCAGTGCAGCACACCGAGGTTGTTGTGGGCGAGTGCGAAGCTTGGGGCCTCGCGGACGAGCTGGCGATAGATCGCCTCCGCACCTGCTTTGTCGCCGCACTCCTCCCGCACTGCGCCCGCGTCGAACTTCGCGATCGCCATGCTGGAGCGGTGGCTGTCGAAGACGCGCAGGAACGCCGCGGACAGCTTCGCGCAGTCCTCCTTGCTGAGCGGTCCGCGGGCCTTCGCGGCCGCGTATTTGCGCGCCACTTCGGCGAACGACGCCGTCGCGGCCGCGGTCGGCTCGGTTGCCGACTCGGGTCGTGTGAGAGCTGGAGAATCGCGCTCGCCGGCGGACCGCTTGCACGCCGTGACGGCGAGCGCGACCACCGCGAGCGCGAGCCACGGGGGATGGCCGACGCGCTGCATGTCTCCCAGCTCCACGCGCGAGCACGGCGGGAGTTCCAACGGGTCACTTGTTTGTCGGGCGTCGCGGCGTCGGACTTCGCGGGCGGCTAAGACGATTGAAGCGGTATCGACGAGGCGGCTGGGAAGGCTCCCGAGAGTGGATGTGACCAACCCGGGCGCGTGAGGTGCGGTCAGCGCTCGACGACGTTGGCCTCGAGCGCACGCCACGCACCGTCGACCTGCGTGCGTGCACTCGATCGTGGCCCGGACGCTCTCGGCCGGGATCGCGAGCTCGACCGTGACAATCGCGCCGGCGCGAACGATCGCGCGAACGTCTACCAGTGCCTCCGCGACATCGACGAGCCTGACCGTTGACCGTGCAACCTCGCTGGCAGCCGAGCGGGCGTGCGCCGCGGCAGTCGCTAGCGTGGACGCAGAGGTCGCCGCACGTTACAGCTCATACGCTCCGACGTCGACGGAGCCTTCTGCCCGGGCCTTACCCTCCCGATCCACGCTTGCTTCGCGGACAAACACGCCTGCGTCCACTGGATCAGATCCTGGTTGAAGGTGGTAGTCATGGGCGCCCGCATCGACGAAGACGGATGGAGGTACGTCGAGGTTCGTTGCTGTGTCGGCGGCATCTCCCTCGGGATGAAAGAGCTGCTCGTTCTCACTGCACAGATTATTCAACACCTGGGGATCGGTCACATTGCCGAATACGCCGATTCCGATGCAAGGGCCATCGTTCGAAACGACCGTGTTGTGCAAGAGGCGGTTGTTGGAAGCCTGGTTGAATCCGATGGTGATTCCCTCGGCTCCGTTGTCGTAGACGAGATTGTTGTAGGCGACGTTGTCATCGCCTGATCCGATGAGAATGCCCACCTCGCCGTTACTGTGGACAATGTTATTCATCACGCGGTTGCCGCCACAAGTGCTGCCACCGCTCAGATACATGTGGATACCGAAGCCTGAGTTGTGGTGAAACGTCGTATTCGCGATGAGATTATTCGGACCCGTAAAATAGATGCCGTGATCGTACTCAGTGTCTCCGTTGTCGTGAACGTCCAGATCGAGGAACTCGTTTCCGTCTGACGGGCACCCAACCAAAATGCCGTTGCCTTTGGAATTCATCACTTCGAGGCGCTTGAGACGAATATGGTGGGCGTTTTCGGTACTCTCTCCGCCGAGCGTGATCTTCACCACGTCCCAGTCCACGTTGATCGCATCCAAGATGAGATCCGACACCACGATATGGTGCGTGTCCGCGTTCGAAAAGAAGAGCACGCGTTGGCGGTCCGCGGGTGGCCGGAGGGTGGGGCGAGGCCCGGGCAGGCCTCGCACGGTCACGGGTTCGTCCCATGAGAGTCCGGACGGGATGACATCACGAAGCTCTTCTTCATACAGGCCCGGTCCGACCCAGAGGTATCCGCCCGGCAGCAAGCCAGTGACGCCATGGTTGAGCGTGCGGAAGGGTTGTTCTTGCGTGCCCGGGTTTCGGTCGGACCCGTCCGTCGCGACGAACAGACACTGGTGGGTTTCGCAGACCTCCTCCGGTCCCGGGTCAGGGTCGTCGCCGCTGTCGCCGCTGTCTCCGCTGTCGCCGGGACCCGTGTCCGTTCCGTCGCCGGTCTCGGTGCCCGTTCCGGTCAGCGCTCCGCCGTCCTGCCCCACGGTAACATCCGCGGTCTCGGCCATCGGTGTCGTGCCGGGATCTGCACTGGTGACGGCGGCCATCGTGGTGGTGTCCCCCGTGGACCCGATCGTCTCTTCGGAGGTGGCGCTGGCATCACTCGAGCAGCTGGACGCGAAGCACGCCGCCCCGAGGACCAGAGCGGTCTTCCCAGCTTGCGCGCGCGCAGCCAGGGCAAAAGTGGAGTGTCGTCCGGTCATATGGGTAGTGCTCCCTGTTCGGTGCCCTTGCGAAAACTGAGTGCCGAGTCGGCGGACTCATTCGGTACGTCCATGGTTATTGTCGCCGCTGGGGCCCATCCCGTAGCGGCTGAAAAAAACTTGTTCCGACGAGTTGGCGCAAACGCCGAGCGCAGCGGGGGTGACCGGCTACCCCTATCGCGGGCACGACTCGTACGCGCCCACGTCGACCGCGTTGCCCAGCGGACGAGCACGGCGCTCGAGGTCGCGGTCGGGCGCTCCCTCGTCCACGCCGACACCCGCATCGATCCCCACCGAGTCCAGGGCGAGGTGGAAGTCGCCCCCCGCCGGATCGACAGCGCCTGGTTCCGCTCGGATGTTGCCCGAGTCCATGTACAGCGCGCCGTCCCCGTCCGTGAGATCGGGCTCGTTGTAAATGTTGTTGCGGAAAATGTGCCCGCCCCCGCTGTTGAGAAACTCGATCGCCTCTTCACCGGCGTTGTCGAAGAACAGATTGTTCTGGATGGTGATGTTTTTCGTGAGCGACTTCCAGAGGACGATCCCCGTACGGTTGACCTGGCTTCCGATCGTATTGTTCGCGATCAGCCAGTTTTCGGCGCCGGCGTACTCTTCGCCTGCGTAGTTCTCCGGGCGGTACTCATTGCCGGCAACTGTGATGCCGTAGGCCGCGTTGCCCACGATGACGTTGTTCACGATGACGTAGTCGGAACCGATCAGGTACATCCCGTGCTCCAGGTTCGACGCCGTGTCGACCGGGCCGTTGCGCTCGACCAAGTTGCCCTCGATGGTTACTGGGTGCGGATCCTTTGGAGACACGGGATTGCGGCGTGATTCCCGTTAGTTGA
>CADEGN010000419.1 GCA_902826865.1 uncultured Myxococcales bacterium | reverse complement strand
CACAAAACTTGCGCCGATCCGCAGCCGCGACCCTCAGCCTTCTCGCTGCTGCTCATCGAGCGGGATCGTCGAGGCGATCGACTTTCTGGCCAACCGCGCGGCCGATGACCTCGCCGCCGATCCTGAGCGCCAAGCCGCCGTCGTCAACTGCGTCCCAGCGGGCGCCCATGACGAGGCGTGCATGCGCGAGTTCGTCGCGCGCTTCGGTCGTCGTGCTCTCCGCCGTCCATTGAAGGACGCTGAGATCGAGGAGTACCTGCACGGTACATCTGGCACCGACGGCGCGCTGGAGCATGCGGTCGCCGGCGATGATTTCTACCTCGGCGTGAACTCCGTCATCCGGATCATGCTGCAGGAGCCGGAGTTCATCTATCGCATCGAGATGGGCACGCCGGTCGTGGGCCAACCTGGCCTGTTCGAACTATCCCAGTTCGAGCTCGCGACGCGGCTTTCCTATTTCTTGCTCGGCACGACCCCGAGCGATGAGCTGCTCGACGCCGCCGAAGCTGGCGAGCTTGGAGATGCCGCCAGGGTGCGCGACGTGGCGCGTGCCATGTTGGCCGACCCGCGGGCATCGGCCCGCGTCAGCCGGTTTCACGCGATGTGGCTCGGCTATGCGGTCATGCCCCACGGTGGCGAACTCGCCGCGGCGATGCACAAAGAGACCAACGCGCTGCTCGAGCGCGTCATTTTTTGAAGAGCGGCTGCCTTGGTATGACCTGTTCCGCTTCTCGGAGACGTTTGTCCCGGATCTCCTGGCCGAGAACTACGGATTGGCATTGCCGGGCTCCGAAGAACCGACCTGGGTCGACTACGGCGATACCGGACGCCAGGGCCTTTTGTCCCACGGGTCATTCTTGTCGATCGGCGCGCGCGAGAACGACACCAGCCCGGTTGCGCGCGGCAAGACGATCCGCGAGCGGCTGATGTGCTCGCCGATCCCGCCACCACCGCCGACCGTCGACGTCGACCAGACACCTGATGAGGGCGTGTGTAAAGTCGAGCGCTTCGCCAATCACCGTGCGGGCGGCTGCGAAGGTTGCCACGCCTATATGGATCCCATTGGCTTCGGTCTCGAGAACTACGACGCCGTCGGCCGCTATCGCGAGTATGAGCCCGACAATCCCGAGACGATGGACGTCGACGAATCACAGTGCATGATCCCCGGCGAAGGCGCGATCGCCGGCGTCGGCGAGTTCCGCGGCCCGGCTGAGTTGTCGCAGCTGCTGTTGGCCAACGGCCAACTCGCTCGCTGCGCCACCGAGCAACTCGTTCGATTCGTTGCGGGCCACTCGCAACTGGACGTGTTCGACAGTCGCTTCATCGATGCGGTGGCAAACTCGGCCACCATGGGTGAGTTCCGCTTCGATGATGTGCTACTGGCCGTCGTCAGCGACGCTGCGTTTCGATTCCGTCCCGAGGAGGGCATCGGCGACGGTTCGCCGGCCAACCCCGGCACCGCTTCTAGCGATCACTTCATGGATCGGCAGGAGGACTAGCGATGAGTTTCGTGCATTTGCCTCGCCGCGGTTTACTCCGCGGGCTCGCTGGCGCCGCGCTTGCGTTGCCATGCCTGGAAATCATGATGCCGCGCGCTCGAGCGGGGCAAAGCACTCCGAGGCGCTTCGTGATGCTCTACGGCGGCATCTCGATCGGCGGCACGGAAGAACGCGTCATTCCGACGAGTGCGGGCACGGACTACGCGCTGACTCGCGGCCTGCTGCCGCTCGGATCGGACGCCCTACCATCTGATCCGGGGCTTGGCGGCCAGGGCTTGAACGTCCGGGACCACGTTTCGGTCGTTTCCGGTTTGAAGATCCCGTGGGACACGGGCAGTGGCGTTCCCGAGGGCGGTCGCACCGTGGAGTTCCACGCCAATACGCAGGGTCCGCAGTTGTCTGGGATGCGTGGCGGCCCCGGCCGCAAGGAAGCGCCGAACGGGCCCACCGCCGATCAGATCGCCGGAACGGGACTGGGTGCAGACAAGCGGGTGCTTTCGTATCGCGTTCAAGTGGCATCCTATGAGGGGGTCAATGGTATTACGGGCGATGGCACCCGAATTTCGTGGTACCGCGACGAAGCCAACGCATTGCGCCCCATCGACCCGGTGTACAGTCCCGAACTTGCGTACGCATCGCTGTTCGATTCGTTCATTGGACCCGAGCCTTCCGCGGGGGCCGAGTTGCTGCTGCGGCGCAAGAAGAGCGTCATCGATGTTGTGCGGCAAAAGACCGAGCGATTGGTCCCTCAGCTGGGCGCCGCCGATCGCATCCGGATCGAACGGCACCTCGACGAGGTGCGCGAACTTGAAGCGCGACTCAAGACGCTCTCACCGGTCGGGGGCGATTGCGCCAAACCTGAGCCGTTTGGGGCCGACCCGGCGGTTGCGGGCGCGTACGAGGATTGGTCGTCCGACGGCATTACGCCGCTGGGCGGCGCCGGATACAGCGACGAGGAGCTGCGTGCCGAGCTGCTGACCGATCTGATCGTGATGGCATTCGCGTGCGACCTCAGCCGGTCGGCCGCTCTACGTATGACGTTTAGTCAGTGTTGGATGCAGGTGGGCGATCTTGTCGGCCGGGTCAACAACATGCATGGGTGCAGTCACAGCACCCTGACCGAGGATAACATCGCGCTTGCGGACTGCGTCGGCTGGCACGTGCGTCACTTTGCGCGGCTCATCGCACGCCTGAAAGATACGCTCGACGTTGAAGGTCAGCCTCTGCTCAACAGCACGGCGGCCGTATTGTTGTTCGAAGGCGGGTGGGGCTACAATCCAGAGAGTCAGGTCCAAAACAACCCGCATTCCACCGAGAACATGATCGCGCTCATCGGCGGCCACGCGGGCGGCCTCAATGCCGGCGGCGGCCAACACATCGTCAAGCAGGACTGGCACCCCGCGAACGTCGTGATCTCGGCGTTGTCGGCCACCAACGCGATCCCCAACGAAACCCTCGGCGAGGTCAGCGGCCGCGTGCCGGAATTGTTCGGCTAAGCCGGCTCGCGGACGTCCACGGGCGCTCGCGAGACACGACCGCCGAGCCCCCGCGATCCTTGCGGAGCGCCTAGGCGCGGCGCCAGAGCGTGAGGGCGCCGCGGCCCCCAGCCTCACTGTCTCCTTACGAGGCCGGCAACCCCGCCGAATTGGGCCTTGCGGGGCCTGGATCGACCCTTGCGGACGCAGACTGTTACCGCTGAGTCAGCGACGCCGCCGGCGGCCGAGCACCGCCGCGACCACCAGCGCCGCGGAGCCCAGTCGATCGTCGCCGCCCTCGGCGTCGCCGCGCAGGCGCAGCCGCGGCCGGTGCCGGCGAAGCCCTCGCAGGTGCGGGCCGCGGCGCTGACGTTGCCCGACGCATCGCGCACGATCGCCGCCGCGCACACCTCGGTGCCCTCGAGCTGGTCGCGCTCGAGGTAGTGCACGCTGGTGAGCTCGCCCTCGGTGTCGGCGAGCAGCGCCCGCCGGCCGATCACCTCGCCGTTGCGCGACAGCTCGACTTCGACCCACGTGCCGGGTTCGACCACGTCGAGCTCGACGATCGCGTCGAGTCGGAGATCGACCGTTTCTTCGTCGCACCCGACGTTGAAGTCGCCGTCTTGTTGCAGCAGCACGACCTCGGCCGGCGCCGCCGGGGCAGTGGAATCGGCGGGGCCGATGACAAACGGCGTGTCAATCTTCGCTTCGGGGTCGTCGCACACGCCACCTCCGAACGACGCGCTGCACGCGAACGTTGCGACGATCGATGCGCCGAGCGGTGGCGCCGGATCGATCGCGACGGAGTCGATGCCGTCGACGAACGTCCCGGGCACGGCGAGGTCACGGCCTTCTCGTCGGCCAGCCCGCGGTTTGAGCGAACCGCTCGGGCCGCGGCGGTGTTGGGGCTGGACTTGGTCAGAGTCAAGCGTGCCGTCCGCGGGTAGCGCCACATGCGTGATTCTAAACACGATTCTGTTCGGTGATGCGACCGAACGCCGAGTCGAGTACACTGCCGCGGAAAATGCCCGGAGAGATTTGGATTGTAGTCGGAGTGCTTCGCGCCGGATGCGGGGCCGAGGGGGGTTCAAGTATGCCCGTGTCTGCCTCCTCCGGCGAAGACGGGGCGACCACCGGCCGGACGTCAGCGGCGGCCGATTCTTCCGGCACACAGTCGACTGCCGGTCACGGCAGCACTAGCGGCGCGGACACGGGAGGCGCCAGTGCTGGGGACTCTGGCGGAACTATCGATGTCGGGGGACCGTGCGAGCAACTGTTGGCCTGTGCTCGCACGGGTATCGTCCCGGTGACACCTCTCGAGCAGGTCTACGGCGAGAACGGCACCTGCTGGGACGAGTTTGCAGCGACGGACTGTGAGATCGACTGCACCGCGCAGATCAACGCGTTGCATGAGCTGGAGCCCGCGCTGTTGGAGTGTACGCTCTGCGTTGAGGAGACCCTAGGCCAGCTGGTTTGCGCCCAGAACGAGCTTTTCGAGTGCCAAGCCGGAGGTTGGGAAGCGACTTGGGCACCGGGAGACGAATTGTGTCAGCCCGAAAGCGACTTCGCTGGTTCCTGCAGTTCTACGGCCTCCACGCTCGAATTCCAATGCTACGACGGGCCGGGAACTCCATGCGAAACAAGCAGCTGCGCAGACGATGGGATCACGCTGTTCTTCTGCGTCGGCGGGAGGACGGCTGAGATCAACTGCATCTCGTGGTGCGAAGATCACCCCGATGGGCCGGGGGAGGATGGCAGCTGCGGCGGCGACACGTCGAAACAATTCTGCGAGTGTTCAGCGGCAGGGTTCCCCTGAGCTACTACTCTCGAAAGGTTGTGCGGGAGCGTTGCGAGAGGAACGCCTCATCAAGGCGAGCTCATGGACGCTCGAGCCGCCAAGGCGGTCGGAGAGACTGACGCCCTGGACGTAAGGGACGCAACGCGAATGTCGAATCGAGCGTCGACGATGGATGGGGGCAGCCGGGTAGCTGCTCAAGCGAGGAGGGGCGAGTTTGGGAGGCGAGCGTCGAAACGGCGGTTCACGCGGCGCGTACGGGCGCTCGCGAGACACGACCGCCGAGCCCCCGCGATCCTTGCGGAGCGCCTA
>CADEGN010000418.1 GCA_902826865.1 uncultured Myxococcales bacterium | reverse complement strand
GAAGCCGCGATCTGGGAGCGCGCCTTGGCTGTGCCGCTGTTGCGCGGGCTCGATGCGACGGCGAGGGCGGCGCTCGGCGCCGCCGCGGTGATTCGTCGTGTTCGGGCGGGCGCCACCGTGTTCGAGGAGCACGCCGGCAGCGACACCCTCTACGTCGTCGCCAGCGGAGGAATCGATCTGCGCTGCGTCCGACGCGGCGACGAGGCCGCCTCGGTCTTGCGCAGGGCCACCGCCGGCGACACCCTGGGCGAAGAGGCGATCCTCGGACTGCCGCGGCGGAGTTCGGCGATCGCCGTCGATGATGCCGTCGTCGTGGAGCTTCCTGCGGCGCTGTTCGTCCGCGGCTCGGGGCGCAGCGGTGCGAAGCTGGTCGAGCGCGAGCGTCGAGTCCTCGAGCGAGCGGCCACGGCAGACCTCCTGCGCGCCCATGTCCTCGGCCGCGATCTCGGCGCTGCCGACCTCGATCTCGCCGTCGACGCGGTCGCATGGCAACGCTTCGATCGGGGGGCCAAGATCTGGCACCAAGGCGATCCATCTGGCTTTGCGTTGCTCGTGATCGATGGCCTGGTGGCGCTGCAAGAGGAGCAGGATGGGCGCGTGCTCGTGCGCGCCTACCTCGGCAAGGGCGACGCATTTGGCGACGACGAGGCCCTTGCGCAAGAACCTCGACCCACCGACGCCCTCGCGCTCGGGGCGGTCTCGGCCCTGCGCATGCCCGCGTCCGCGCTGCGCACCCTGGTCGATCGCAACCCCGGCCTCGCAGACGCCATCCGTCGCGTCGTCGGTGAAAGGGAGGCCCGCCAGGCCACTGTCGTCGGCGCCGCGGCAACCCGCGCGACCCAACACGTCTTTCGCGATCTGTATCGGATGCAGATGGCGCGTTCGCTTCTCGTCATCGATCAGGACACCTGCGTGCGGTGTGGCCACTGCGCGTGGAGCTGCGAGCATGTGCACGGCACGGCGCGACTGGTCCGCCGCGGCGACAAGGTTGTCACGAGTTTGCCGGTACTCGGCGAGGCCCCCCGTAGTCTGCTCCTGCCGAACTCGTGTCAACACTGCCGCAACGCCGCCTGCATGGTCGACTGCCCGACCGGCGCGATCGGACGCGACCCCCACGGCGAAGTGTTTGTCCGCAATGAGCTGTGCACCGGGTGTGGCAACTGCGCCAAGGCTTGTCCATGGGACAACATCCGCATGGCCGCGCGCGCGCCGGACGAACACCGCGTGGCCGCCCGTCGTGGACTCCGCCTTTCGCTCGACGTCGCCACCAAATGCGATTTATGCCGTGACTTCAGCGAGCCCGCCTGCGTACAAATGTGCCCGACCGGATCGATCCTCCGACTCGATCCGCTCCGCGATTTCACCGAGGTCGCCGAGGTTCTCGGCGATGGGCCGGGTGCAAGAATCCGAAGGTGGCGACCGGAGCTCGGCGCGACCATGGTGGCGCTCGGCCTCGGCGGCTGCGCTGCGACTGCGGTGGTCGGCGCTCGCCATCACGAGCTTGGCCTGTGGCGAGCCGGCACCGGCACCGGCCTGAGCATGGGCGTGTTCGCGGCCATCGCGATCGTCGCGGCCGCGTTGCATCTGATTCCCAAGCGTGTGGTCGGGCTGTGGCAGCGGCGACGCCCGCAACGCGTCGTCGATCGACAACCGAGCGCGCAAGGGCAACCCCGCACGCGTGTGCGCGCGTTCGTTCGGCTGCATCTCGTCGCCGGCGCGGCCGTGCCCACGGCGATGATCGGCCACGCTGGTTGGCAACCGTCTGGAGGGCCCGCTGGAGCCCTTACCTGGGCGATCTGGGGCAGTTGTGCCCTCGGTGTGATCGGTGCGCTCGCCTATCGCCTGGTCCCGCCCCGGCTTACGAAGATCGAGCGCGACGGCGCACTGCCGGAGGACTTGCCCCGACGCCGTCGCGAGCTCGTCGATCGCCTCTACCGGGCGACGAGCGGGACCGATCCCCTCGTCAAGCTCCTGCTCGATCGCGTGCTCGTGCCCTACGTACGCACGCCCCTGGGCGGGGCGTTGCTGGTGCTCTCGGGCAAGAGCCTGGCGGAGGAGGAGGCGCGGATCCAACGGAGGATCGACACCATGCTCGCCGGACGCGGGCGCGAACGCGCCGCTGGCCTGCCCGAACTCGTTCGCCTCTCGGTGGAACTGCGGGCCGTCGGAGCCCGCAGCGTGTTGACCTGGATCCTCCGCGCGTTTCTTCCGCTCCACGTGGTGCTCACCGGTGCGGTCGCGGCCTTGCTCGTGGTCCACGTGCTCGTGGCGGTGGGCCGATGAGTGATCCACTCTGGTCGGGCCCGGTGGCCTCGCTCGCGCGACGCCGCAGCGCGCCACGGGCGACCCGCGATGGCGACACCACCCGGATGGTCGGTGTCTTCGCCGGCGCCGTGTTTGCCGCGATCGCGGTGCTCGTGACGCTGGTCGCGACCAGCTCGCCCGAGGGCCTGCGCTCCCCCGGCCCCTTGGCCAAACCCCACCGCGACGCCGGGCTCAGCTGCGCGCAGTGCCATGGCGAACCCGCCGCGGCGTCGCCGTGCGTCGGTTGCCACGGCCCGCATCCCTCGACGCGCGCGCCCCATCGCGCGCTGGCCGAGGCCGGCAAGCTCGGGTGCCCCGACTGCCATCGGATCCACCGCGACGACGGCGGGGTCATCGTCGCCGACGCGCAAGCCGTCCGGTTCGGTCCCGGTCGCGAGCAGAAGGTTGAGCTCTCGCCGCCGCCGGCGGCAGGCACCGAGGCGACGGTCGCGGTGATCCCAGCCTCCGCCTGCGCGCGGTGCCACGATCCGCAGGCGGTCGGCGATCCGATCGTGCGCTGCCTTCTGGCGGGGCAGGCGACGCTGGGCGCGGAGCGACCCACGGCGTGCTTCGATGAGCATCGCGAGATCCGCGGTTCGACCCTCGGCGCGTTGGCGTCGGGGCGCGAACGACTGGCCGCCTGGGACGCTGCCCGGCGCACGCTCCTCGTCGCACCGGTGGCCCCTTTGGGTGCGCCCCCGCGGCTGGGCGCCGGTTGGCTGCTGGCCGCGGCAGCCGTTGGCGCCGCCGCCGGTTGGCTCGGGGCCCGGATGCTGCTGTGGCTGCGCACGCGTCCGCGGCGTGCCCCCACCGTGCCCGCTCCGGTCGCCACCCGCGTGCGACTGCCGCAGGTGAACACGAACACTTGCATCGGCTGCTCCGCGTGCGTCGACGCCTGCCCCTACGACGTGCTCGAGCTCGTGTCCTATGTGGCGGTGGTCCGGCGTCCCGCCGATTGCTGCGGGCTCACCGTTTGCGAGCAACGCTGCCCCAACGGATCGCTTGTCGTCACCGACGGCGTGCCCCACCTCGACCGTCCAGCGATCGCGGCCGACCTGCAATCCCTCGACGTCCCCGGCGTGTGGTTGGCCGGTGATCTGACCGGCGTGCCGCTCGTCCGTAACGCCGTCGAGCAGGGCGAAGCGGCGGCCCGCGCCGTGATCGCAAGCCTACGGGATGCGGTCCGCGGCGACGTCGACGATCTGGTGATCATCGGTGCCGGCCCGGCCGGCCTATCTGCAGCGCTTGCGGCCCAACGCGGCGGTTTGCGCTTCACGGTGCTCGAGCAGGGGAGCGTTGCCGAGAGCATCCGTAGCTTCCCGCGCGGCAAACTCGTGCTCGACGGACGCGACGATGCCCCACCCAGCGACCTGCCGGTGCGAGAGTGCACCAAAGAAGAGCTGCTCGCGGATTGGATGCGGGTTGTCCGAACGCGGGCGTTGCCGATCCGCGAGGGCCACCGCGTCACCGCGATGCGGCACCAGGGCGGTCCCGGTGGCGCGCTCGCCCTTGCGGTTCTCGGGCCGGGCGGGGTCGCACACACCGTCACGGCGCGGCGGGTGATCGTCGCGATCGGTCGCCGCGGCACGCCGCGCAAACTCGAGGTGCCGATCCCGCCGGAGGCGCTCGATCGCGTGCACTACGGACTCGCGGATGCGCGCAGTTTCGCAGGCATGGTCGTGGTGGTGGTGGGGCTCGGCGACGTGGCGATCGAGACCGCACTCGCACTCGCGCATCAGCCCGGCGCGCGGGTCACGATCGTGCATCGCGGGTCGGACGTGACCCGGGGCAAGGCGAAGAACGTCGCCGCCCTGCGCCAGGCGATCGAAGCCGGTCGAATCGCTGTGGCCTGGGCGAGCGAGGTCGCCGCCGTTGCGCGCGGGCGCGTGACGCTCCGCGGTCCGAGCGGCGCCTGCGAGCTGCCCTGCGACGCGCTGTTCGTCCTGATCGGCTCGCTTCCGCCCTGGGGCCTGCTCCACCAGATGGGCATCGCCCGCCCGTCGGCGCCCTTGGGCCAGGCGCCGGCCCTCCTGGCGTGACCGGGTCCGGGCGTGTTCAGATCGGTCGGACCAGGCCGCGCGTTCCAGGCGTCGGTCAGGGCCACCGCGAACGGCGCGGCGCCGCCCCCAGCTCCTACCCGCGAGGACTCGATGAAGCTCACCACCGCGCTCTTGTGTTCGATCCTCGGCATGACAGCCTCGAGCGTCTCGGTGTGGGCCCTGGTCCCCGAAGCGACGCAACCGGGACCGGCGAACAAGCCGACGATCGCGGCGCCTGAGGCCGGGCCCGCGACCCTCGCGAAGCTGGTCGGACTCGGGGTCGGCGCGACCGCGGAGTTTCGCGCGGGCACGACCGTGACAATGGCAGGTCGGCTCGGGCACCCCGTCCTCGCGGCGGGGCGCGAGAGCGAGACCTATCTCTTCCTCGATGTCCAGGCCGCCGAGGGCACCGCCACCGCGCAGGCCCCCGTCGACCTCGCGATCGTTCTCGATCGCTCCGGCTCGATGCAGGGCGAGCGCATGGCCAACGCGCTCGCAGCCGCCCAGGGGATGATCCGTCGCCTCCGCGATGGCGACACCGTCAGCGTCGTCGGCTACAACACCCAAACCCAGGTCCTCCTGTCGCCCACGCGCATCGATGAGCGCAGCCGCGAGCTCGCCGTCGCGGCCCTGGGCAGCGTCGAAGCCGTGGGAAATACGTGCGTGTCGTGTGGGGTCGAGGCCGCGATGGATCTACTCGCCGCCGGCCGCCGCAGCGGGGTCCAACGGATCTTGCTCTTG
>CADEGN010000417.1 GCA_902826865.1 uncultured Myxococcales bacterium | reverse complement strand
CGTGCGGCCGCCATCCGACGCCGCCGGCGTCACGATGTGACGGCCGTCGATACGCGCAGACACCCACTGGTTGATGAAGAGTTTGACGCCGGGTCCCCAATGAAACGCGCCGTCGAGCTCGCGGAGGATCGGCTCGGGCGAGCGCGAAGCCACGAAACCACCACCGAGGACGAGGGTAGGCGTGACGCGATACGGCAGCTGCCCGATGACGTGCATACGAAACGTCGGCATCGTGGCGTCGGCGCGGGCGGTACTGCTGTGGTTCGGCGAGACGCCGGTCTCGAGGCCAACGCCGACATAGGGGAGGATCATGTAGGCCAGGCGAAAATTGAAGTCGAACCCCGCCCGACGGTACGTTGGGCGCGGGCCCACGCCGGCGTCGAACAAGCCGTGCTTTTTGGGCAAGAAGAAGCCGCCGATGGCGATCCCGATATCGAGCATGTCGCGCTCGGGCACCCAGCGACGGATCCAGGGCTTTTTCCGCTCGATCTGCTGCGCCCGCTTGCCGCTGGTCCGCTCAGGGGGTAGCTCGACGTCCGCGGCGGAGTTTCCCGCGCGCGCGCGCTTGGCCGTCTTCGCCTTGCCGGCCGGTGCCTCGGATCCCGCGGCCGAGGGGGTCGGAGCTGCGTCGGCCTTCGAGGGCCGCTCGTCGTCGACGGCCGGTGCTTCGTCGTCAGGCTCCGCTGCCCGCGTCGCGGTTGGAATCACGCATAGCGCCGTCGGCAACGGTGCGAACCGGGCGAACAAGACGAGCGGAGCCAACTTCATCGCGACGACCTCGTCGGCCCATCGTATGTCACGCCCCGCGATCAAGCCCAATCTTCCGCGGGGATCGGTGGGCCGCGTACGATGGGACTGAACACCCGTGCCCGGCCGAGTACCCGTGCTGGCCTAGTCCGCGAGCGGTTGATGCGTCAGCACGTCGTAGAGCTGGTCGGGCGGGGTTCCACTCGCGGTCGCCGCGGCGGCGCGCTCGAGTTCTTCCTCGATGAGCAGTCGGAAGTGGAGCTCGGGGAGAGCTCCCTCCACCGGGCGCCCGTTGACGAAGTAGGCCGGCGTTCCGGTGACTCCGAGTGAGGCAGCCAGGGAAACGTCAGCGTCGATCGCCTTGTCGAACTTGCTGCTCTCCATGCCGTCACGAAACTTCTTCATGTCGATCCTGAGACGCTTCGCGATCGCGATGAGCGTCTCTTCGTTGAAGTCGGCCTGGGTGCGATAGAGCTCGTCGTGGTACTGCCAGAACTTGCCTTGGGCCGCCGCTGCCATGGACGCGCGTGCGGCCATGAGCGCATGGCTGTGAAATGGCAGCGGGCTGTGCTTGTGGACCACGCGAAGGCGGTCCCCGTAGCGCTCTCGCAACCGCTCGATCGTGGAGTGGCCGCGGGAGCAAAACGGGCACTCGAAGTCGGCGAACTCGACGATCGTGACCGGTGCCGTCGCTGGTCCGCGCGTCGGCGAGTCTCCGATGGGAACGACCATGACCGCGTCGGGGTCGAGCCCGCGGCGACCCCCGCGATAGACCACCGAGCGGTAGCCACCCTCCATGGCGCGTGCGTAGAGCCGATCGGAAGGTGTGCCCTCGGCCAGCCACGCCTCGGCGCGTTCGAGCTCGTTGTCGACGACCCCAGCCATCTCTGCCAGCGGCTGAGCGCCAGAGATCACCCGACCATTGATGAAGAACGTCGGCGTGCTACTCACCCCGAGTCGGCGGGCCTGTCGCATGTCACGACGGACCTCCGGACCAAATTCGAGGGTGTCGAAATCCCGCTGCAGGACCTTAGGGTCGACCCCGACGTCGCGCATGATCGCGAAGAGACGGTCGACATCGACGTCTTGGGCGTCGTAGAGCCGGTCGTGGAACTCCCAGAATTTCCCCTGCGCTTGCGCCGTTCGAGCGGCGATCGCGGCCGGCAGCGCTTGGGAGTGAAGATCGAGCGGGAACGCCTTGTAGGCGATTCGCACGCGCCCGGCGTACTCGCGCTCCAGCTGGCGCAGGTTGAGATAGCCCTCGCGGCAGTATGGGCACTCGAAATCGCTGAACATCACCACTGTGACCGGCGCGTCGGCTGGGCCGCGAGTTGGGGCGTCCCCGAGCTCCACGATGAAGCGCTCGATCTCGCCGGCGGCCGGGCTGTCGTTCGTGAACGCGGGCAGCTGTGCGGCGTCTTCGGCCCGGGCGCCCGCGATGGGGGTGGTGCCGCGCCCTCCGCCCGGATGACGACAAGCCGCGAGTGGAACTAGCAGCCCGGCGAGCACGGCCATCAGGGCGCGAAGCAGCAGGCCGACGAACGGCAGGCGGTCGGGGACAGCGGTGCAGGGCACGTTGTCGACGGTTGTACGCTCCACGCCGACGGGGCGCCAGTGGCGGGCATGTGTGTGCTCGCCCCCCTTTCGCGGCCGAGGGCGAAGCCAATCCAGTGCTGGCGTCTAATTAAAGATCGCTCGCGGGCCGAGGGGATCGGGGGTCGGCGCAGAACACCCGAGCCCCATGGCGCGTTGTAGGCTCGGTCGCCCATGCAGCACGTCGAATGTCACCAGGTACGGCACTCCTACGACGGCGTCCGCGACGCCGTCTCCGGTCTGAATCTCGCCATCAAGGCTGGTGAAGTCCTCGCGCTCATCGGGCCGAACGGAGCCGGAAAGAGCACGACGCTTCGCATCTTGGCGACACTACAGCGACCCGACGACGGCAGCGTCGCGTGGGATGGCAAAGATGCCTGGGCGGATCGATTTCAGATCCGACGCCGGATCGGTTTCCTTGGCGATGGGACGGCGCTCTACCCGAGCATGACTGCGGCCGGCTATCTGAGGTTCTTCGCCGAGTGCTACGGCCAGGACGACGCCACAGCGCGCAAGCGCGTGAGTGAATTGCTGGAGGTCTTTGATCTCTCGAGCAAGGCCGACGCCACGATCAGTGAAATGAGCAAAGGCATGCGCCAGCGCTTGGCGATCGCTCGGACCCTTATCCACGACCCGGAGCTCCTCCTCCTCGACGAGCCGGCGGACGGTCTGGATCCGCTCGCGCGACGTCAGCTGCGCGACGTCCTCCGCAAGGTAGCCGATCGCGGCGTTGGTATCGTCGTCAGTTCGCACATCCTGCGCGAACTCGATGGTTTCTGTGACACGGTCGCGGTGATTCAGAAGGGTAAGCTCGAGGTTCACGGAAACGTGGACGACGTCATCAGCAAATACGACGTTGGTCGCCGACTCCACGAGGTGCAGGTGACGCGCGGTCTTCAGCGTGCGCTGGAGATCTTGCGCCGTCACGAGGGTTTGATCGAGCGCATCGAGCCCCTGCACAAGGGCGAGCCGCAGCCCGACCCGCAAACCGGGGATCGCGGGATGATCAAGGTCCGAATCCATGGGGCCGAAGAGCACGCCGCAGTGTTATTGCGCGAACTCGTCCTCGCGGATGTTGAGGTGATCTCAATCGCCAAGGTCCGTACCGATCTCGAGGACGTCTATCAGAGTATGGGCCGTGACGAGGTCAGCTGAGTTTGTCGCGTCTCCGCCAGCGCGTGATCGCCACGAACATGACCAGCAGCGACGCTCGCATGGGGGTCGAAGATCGAGGTGCGTGGCATCCGCAGCCTAGCAGTGTGGTGAAGCTCCGCGGCGCGAGAACGCCTTGCTATTCGCCGGGCCCGCGGCGCAGCGCGATGTTGGCCGCGAACAGACGTGGTTCGTCGAGATGCGCCGCAATCTCGTCAGCGGCGCGGTCGCGCAAACGCACCACGTCGGCGATTTGAGCACCATCCGGAGCGATCGCGTCGAGCACTTCCACGTCGATGCGCGCGTGGCGGGGCAGGTAAGTGTCATCCCGAAGCGCACGGCGCGACCCACGAATGGCGATCGGTACGATCGGCGCCCCGGCCTCACACGCGAGGCGGAAAGCGCCGAGCTTGAAGGGGCGCAGCCCAATCTCGGGACAAAACGTTCCCTCGGGAAACACGACCACGCGCTCTCCGGCGCGCACAAGCTCCACGATGCCATCGAGGTCGGCCAGGGCGTTGCTGGTCGAGTGGCGATCGATGAACACGTGTCCGACTTTCTGCAGCACTGGGCCGAGCAAGCGGCTTCGCCGTAGTTCGGCTTTGATCACAAAGCGGATCCCGCTCGGCAAAGCGGCAGCGCAGATGAGAAAGTCCAGATATCCGCTGTGGTTGGCCACCAGGATCGCCGGACCCGGGGGCAAGCGTTCGACGCCGATCGTGCGCGGCAACAATCCGGCGAGTCTCATCGCGAGGCGAGACATCGTCCGGGCAAACCGTCGGGCAGCCCGGCCGCCCGGAATCACATGGCCGACGGCCAGCGCCACGCCGATCACGCTGGCGATCGCACAGGCGGCCCAGATCCCATAGAGGCCCCGGGCGGCCGCCCGCGCAGCGGCGGTGATGCGAGTCGGAAGGCTGGCGAGGTAAAGCCCAAACACCTGGCGAGCGAATGAAGCGCGCCCGGCATCCAACTCGCCGGCGAGGTAGATGCGCTTGCTCTCGCGGCGCTGGATCTTGCCGCTCGACGTTTTCGGCACCACGCCGGGCCGGCACAGAACGACGCGATCCGGCGGCACGCCCACGCGTGCGCTGACCGCCTCGATCACGTGCGCGACCAACAGATCGCGCGCCTGACGATCACGCTCACGCGTCTCAGCCAGGACGACGATCTGCTCGGTCCCGTTTTCGGGGTCGGGGTCGGCGAACGCGGCCACGCACCCTTGGCGGATCCCCGGCACCGTCGCGGCGGCCTCTTCGATTTCGTGCGGGTGGTAGTTCCGCCCGCCTTTGATAATGAGATCCTTGCTGCGACCAACAATGAACAGCTCGCCGTCGGCGATATAACCGAGATCGCCGGTGTCGACCCACCCATCGGGCTGCTTCACTTCAGCTGTCGCGTCGGGCCGCCGGAAGTAGCCCTTGAATGACGAAGGGCCCCGGAAGCGGATGTTGCCGCGCACGCGCTCGGGCACAGCCACAGCCTCATCATCAACGACGGCGATCTCGTGACCCGGGACCGCACTGCCCACGCCCACAAACTCGAGCGCCTCGGCCTCACGCTCGGTGGGCACGGCGCGGCCTTCGGCTTCAAACGCTGCCCGATCGATGCGATCGACCCGCGGCGCCCGCAGAACCGGGG
>CADEGN010000416.1 GCA_902826865.1 uncultured Myxococcales bacterium | reverse complement strand
TTTCACGCGCGCCGCCAGCTCCGATCATTGCTGGGTTCACATGTCGAAGTCGCGTTTCCCTCGGTAGCGTGAGCTAAGACTCAGCTCGGCAGTTCGAGGGCGGCTGCCGCTCGTTCGACTTCGCGGGCCTCGGAATATCGGCGTTGGCGGGCTAGGATCCGCGCGAGCTCGCTGATGACTTCCTTGGCGAGGGTGCCTCGCAGTCGGGAGGCGTCCAGCGTTTGGGCGTAGGCGAACGCATCGCCCCACAGCGCGATGCAGTCAACCTCGAGATCGAGGCGCACCGCGACCTGTCCGGCCTCCCAGTAGCCCTGGAATACAAGTGCGACCTCGTCGGCATCGCGCGCGGCCATGATCCCGTTGCGGAAGCTCGCCAGGGCTGCCGGTGCCGCTCCGGATCGATCGTGCGTCGACGCTGCCGCGAGGTGTGCCTGAGCCGCGAGATCGTGCGCTTCGATGCTTTGGGCCCGCTCGGCGGCTTGGCCGAACGTGGTGATGGCAAGAGGCGGCTGACCGAGCTGGGCGAGGTAAGCCCCGAGCACCAGCTCCATGGTGATCGCTTCGCGGATCTGCCCGGCCTCGACGCAGATGTCACGTGCCATGGCCTGCTGGCGCACCGCCTCAGGACCGTCGCCCTTGCGCAACGCGAGGGAGGCCCGGCGGATGGCAATGCGCAGGCGGGCGGCGTGATTCGCTGGAGCCGCCGCCGCCGGAGCTGCCGCGGGGCGCCGCTCGCCCGTCGTCGGGGGTGAAACCGCAGGCCCCGCGGGCTTGGGCGCCGCCAGCCACGGGCGAGGCGGTGGCATCACCCCGCTTGGCCACGCGCCCCGGAAACCGACGCCGAGCTCCTCTTCCGCGGTGATTTCGGCTTCCTCTTCGGCCAGCGCCGCACGTTCGTCCACCACGCACGGGATGTGCAAGAACGATCCGGCATCGAGCGTACCGATCCAGGTCGCAACCTCGTCGCTCGTGGACACGACTACGACGAATCGAGCCGCCGTGAGGCGCGGGCTGCGGATGATCTCAGCCAGGCGACGCAACCACATGACATCGGGCGCGGCGCTCGTCGACACGATGACGACGAACAGCCCCTCGGCCGGTGCCCGCACGGTGCCGATGCACTGAAGCGCTTGGGCGGCGAAACTCGCGGACCCTTGCGCGCGCAGGGGGCGTTCCGCCAGCGGCGCCAGCGGGCCCCCGGCGGCACGAAGCACGCCGTGGACGCGGCGAAGCTCGTCGGTCGCAGCTTCCCACGCAACGTCGCTGTCTCCGGCCTGATCGAACTCAACAACGAGGAGCGGACTGCGGCAGTCCGCGAGATGTGCCATGGCTTGGACCACCGTGAGCGCGGGACCGCGCATCTGAGCAGACGCCTCAACGCACGCGACCCTGAGCTCGGGCACGCGGACGAACCGCTGCAGGCCCTCGCCGAGCTGCTGCAGCGGACGAAGCAGGCTGGCCTGACCCATCAGTCGTTCGAGCCGCTGCCGTCCGGCCGATCGATATCGAGATCGTCCGTGCGAATCTGCGTGCGTGCGCCGTTTAGCACGAGCTGCTGACCGTTGATGAACAACCCCTGCGGTGTCAGCCGCAGCTCCGTGATGCCGCAGCGGAATGTGATGCCCTGCGGAACTTCGACCACGTAGCTGCCGTTTGCCATGGTCGCGACGCCGCCGGCCTGATCGTGGATCTGTGCGGTAGGTCCGCGAAGCATTACACCCTCGCTGCTCGCGCCGACGCTGCTCGGGCCCGAACGGACCATGCTGCCGCCCGCGCACTCAAGCACGGCGGTCTGACCAAGCGACAGGCCACCGCCCATGGCAGGACCGGATCCGCCGGTACTGCTCGACTTGATGTCCACGTTGCCAGCCCGGACGAAGAAGTCACTCGAGACAGCGTAGCGGACCGATCCTCCCGGGACGCGGGTGATCCGGTCGCCGCTGTTGATGTTCTCGATGCTGCCGCGTTCCACATGCGAGGTAACGCCGCCGTTGCACGTGGCCACGAGCGGACCGCCGAACGTCACGCGGGAGTTGCCCGTGATATCGATCGTTCCGTTGCCGGCGACCGCAAGCCCGTACTCTCCGCCAACGGTCTCCTTGCGGTTGTGCGTGACCTGTTGGGTGTAGTCGTTGTTGACGGTCTCGCGGAGGTCGTGCTCAACCCGGCGCACCTCGTCATGCTTGATACGGACGTCGCAGTCGTTGCCGATGTCCTGACGCCAATTCCACGGTGCATTGAAGTAGAACAGCTCCGCGCCGGCAGTCACGTCCATCGACAAGATGCTGTGCCGCGACTTATCGCCGATGCTCGCGTGGTTCCAACCGAGCAGATGCGCGGCTGCCGGCAGCGAGATCCCGCGCTCGACAGGTCCCATCGAGGGCGGCAGATTCTCCTTGTCGTAGAGGAAGCCAAGGATCACGGGACGTTCGAGGTTCCCCCCGATAAACGACACCAAGCAGCGATCCCCCGCGCGCGGGATCATGTGGCTCCCGCCGTGGGTGCCGGCCGTCGACTGCAGCACGCTGACGTACGTGGTTCGCACCTCGGTTGTTTGCTCGTCCCAGGCGAAGCGCAGGCGGCAGCGCAGCATGCCATCGACGTCGATCGGATCGTTCTCTACCGCGACGATCTCGGCGCGCATGACCGCGGGCATGGCGTTGTCGGTGGCCGGTGACGTGGCCCGAACATTGATCGCCTCGCCGTTGTCGCCGTGCGTCGGCACAAGCGACACTTTGTTGATGTAGTCGGCGCCGGGGCCGGCGAGACTCCGCCCGCCGCCGTCGATGGCCATCACCACGTAATCCCGTACGTCGCCGGGCTCGAGCTCGAGCTTGTAGCGGCGTCCGGCCAGCGCACCGGTGATCGACGTCCGCACGTCGATGACGTTGACGCGGGTCTGCGCCACCTCGCCGTGCAGCTGGGCAATCCGCCGGTGTTGCGCGTCCGGGTCCTCGCGTTCGTTCACGCGGAATGCGTCGTTGATCTGGACCTTCGCCTGCGTATGGCCACCGTCTTGCCGCACGCTGGCGTGGACGCGCTGTCCGGGCGCCCCCGCGACGTCGAAGCCGCGGTACTCGATCTCGGTTGGGCCGAGCGAACAGGTTCGGTTGGCGTCGAGGACTTGCTCCTCGCCGTCGGTTGCGTGATCGACCCAAACGGGCCGAAACGGCAGATGCCGGGGTTGGCGCTGGTTTCCGTCGAGGAATCCGTCGTTGGTGTCGCACAGGACCAAGGTCTCGACCGCACCATCGTGGCGGAAGTAGAAGTTGATCCCCGCGCGAGCGCACAGCTTCTTGACGAAGTCGAGCAGACTCTCGTCGGGCCGTCGAACGATGATGTCGTGCGCGGGATAGGCCCGCGTGATCTTGTCGTCGAAGGTTCGCCCGTAGGTGGGCAGCGCCTTACGCAGCACCTTGCGCAGCACATCCGGGATCGTACGGTTGTGCCACGTCCCGCCCTCGCATTGATGGGCGAGGATCGCCATCGCCGGAACGATGGTGACTACGAATGGATCGTCGGCCCCGGCAACGTTCGCTCGATCGACCGCGAGGATCAGCCCCAGGACCTTCGTTTCGAGAACGAAGCCGTCCGGAAACCGCCGGCGCATCGTTAGCTCGACATCCTTGAGCCGACGCTTGGCGCAGGCCTGATAGTTCGATTCATGACGAGCAGCCGCGATGTGGCAGTGAACGCGCGCGGTGTAGCAGCCGTTCAGCTGATCGTGGATGTCGACGTTGTCGACGTTGAACTCGATCGGATCGCCGCCTACGCACTTCAGTGAGTATTCGACGAGGTATTGTGGCTTCGATCCTGAGTCGGGCATGGTCTTGCTCACCTTCTCAACGGAAAAGTCCCGTCAGCGCCTTCGGGTCGAGCAACGCGAGCTCGTCGACAAGGCGCTCATCTTCTGGCGCGAGGTTCATGCCTGCTTCGCGCTTTGTCAGCAGGTACCCGCGGATGCAGGTCACCGCCAGCTGGGGTTCAAACTGTGCCAGTGAGGCGTTGCGCAGCTGTCCTTCGAGCGCGCGGAAGAGCGGGAAGGCCACGCGGTGTTCGCCCTCTGCCAAGCACGCCTGGGCCAGCGTCAGGTTGCGCAGGAACCGACTTCGGAGGGTCGGGGCGCTGGCCAGCCACGTGTTCGCGCCCGAAAGCGCGTCGGCGGTTTTCTTCGACTTGAGCAACGCGGTGACGTCGGCAGGCAGCGAGGTATCGTCGCTCGCTGCTGGTGCCGTCGATGCGTTGGTCGTGGCCGCTGTTCCGGCCGGTGGGCTCGTCGGCGCGGCGGTGGCATCGTCCGTCTTCGGCACCGGGCGGAATGTCATCTCGTGCCAGAACCAGTCGCGAGCCTCTTTGGTGGCAAGCCACAGCCCCTTACGATCGTAGCCCTCGCGCAGGCTTGGCCAGCGGTGTAGCAACGCCGCAAGCTCGCCCTTGAGCGTCTGCGCGGCTCCCTTGTCGATAACGCGCTCCGCCGCTCGCATCGCGTAGTACGTCAGATCGAGCCAAAACGGCGTGGCGACAATGGCGCTCTCGCATCGTTGGAGAAGCTCAGGCCACTTCTCGGCCTTGGCAAGCGCAGCAAGTTCGTCGCGCTCGGCCTGCGTGCCCGTGTCGCAATCGTGCCGGCGCGACTCGAGGGCCGCGGGAGGTGCGAGCCAGAGCGCACATCGACGAAGGCGAAGCGTCGTCGTGCTCTCCCCGCCGCTTGCGACGCGAGTGGCAAGGTCGGCCAGCATCGCGTCGCTAAGGCTCTGCAGGCCGTCGTCCAACACGGGGTTTTGGGCCGCGGGCGCGGCTCTTGGGGCCTGCGCTGTGCCGGGCGCCGGCGCTGTGCCTGGCGCGGGGGCTGCTGGCTTGGCGCCCGCCTTCGCTTTGACCTTCGCGAGCGCTTCGTCGACAAGCGACAAGCCCGAGCACGCGTCGGTGATGGGATCGGTGGCGACCTTGGCCGCAGCCACGGCCGCGCGGATGTCACGCAGCTCATCGGTTGTGACGCTGAGCGGCGCGCGGGCAAGTTCGGCCTGCATGCGCTCGCCCAACCACACGAGCGCGCCTGCTCGCCCCTTGTTGCGGCGCGGATGAAGCGATTCGCCGAATCGTCGCGCGAGGTCGGCCATGGCGCTTACGCCGCCTTGCGGGCACTGGCATTGGCCGCCTCGACGGCAC
>CADEGN010000415.1 GCA_902826865.1 uncultured Myxococcales bacterium | reverse complement strand
TGCTTGAAGGCCTTGTTGGCGGCCTGGTCGTAAGGGAAGGCGACGCGGGCTACATCGCCCTGGATGTCTACGGTGACGGCATGCATTGGTGATGCTCCTATCCGGGTTGGACTTGGTTGCATTGACGCCGAGCTTGTACGTGTGGGCGGGGAGCCCGTAGGCACCCCGGTCCGCGAAAGAGGGCTATGCGGACCGGGGCGGTGCAGGCGCTCCAGGGCAATCGGGAGTTCGCCCCCCACGGCATTGCGCGCCTTGTCCACGACGGAGGCGGCGTCACGCAGCTCGCCATTGGCGCGGCGCAGATCCGCTACGAGAGCATCGTGCCAGCATCGCTGCTCGACGACGTCCTGTGGGCCGAGGCGCAACGGCTTCGTGCGCCAACAGTATCGGAAGCGACCTGGAAGGACGCGTTGCGGATGGCCCGACGCGACCGCGGACGCGCGCCTGCACTCCCGCGCGAGGCCGCCGCCGCGCTGCACATGTCACCGGGGCTCGGTCACGACGGCCATGCGGTCGGCGATGCCCTGGGCAAGCTCGGGGTTCGGGCCGTGGCCACCCACCTCGCCGAGCGGTTCACCTACGACCGTGCGACCCTGATCGTGGTCGCGCCGGATCCACCGGACATGGTGCTGCCGCGGGTGGTCGCGCGATTTGGCGAGCTGCCGGCCGCCGAACGCAAGGCCCGCGATCGGAGCGGGAGCGCGAGAGCCGACGCCGCACCACGCGAGCTGGCCACCGCCGGCGGGACCGGCCAACTTGCCTGGGCGATCGCCGGAGGTGTGGCGGCGAAGCTGTGGGCCGAGGCCGTCTGCGCGACGATCAACCGAATCAAACACGCCGCCGACGAGCCCCCTCGCGCGCGGCTGCGCTGTAGCATTGACGACGATGTCCGGCGCGGCACGATGATCCTCAAGCCCGCGGGCGCCGACGATCCCCTCGCGCTGGTGCGCGGGCGACTTGCCCGGTTGCTCGCCAGCGATCGCGCGATGTTCGACGCGGAGCGGCGCCGGATCGCCGACGAGCTGGCGCTGCGGGTACGTACCCCACTGGGCATGGCTCGCTGGCTGGCGCGCAATCAACCCGCCGGCCGCGGGCGCAACGCCGCGGCGATGCGGCCGCAATCCGAGCTCATGGGTACCGCCGGGCTCCGCAGCGATCTCGGATCGATCCCCCCAGAGCTCGCCAGCCTCCTTGAAGTCGGCGCCGCGCTGCGCGTCCTCGGGCCGTAGCGCGCCGGTCTCATGGCCGCCAGTGGGCGAAAGCGGGTGTGCTAAGGTCCCGGCGATGTTTTTCCGTCGTCGCCACCTGGCCCTCGGCCTCGCCGCGGCGGCGGTGTCTGCATGTCGACGCAAACCGACCGAGACCGTTGCGGAGGTCTGGGACGAAGAGCCTGTGGCGTCGCAAGCGGAAGCCTTGGCCAACCTCGCGCCACCTTGGCCCGCGCCAACCCGCGGCCTGCTCGACGACGGTCTCATCACCTTCTGGCTGCACGAGCCGGGCGCCGTCGTGCTCGCCGTGCGATTGCTGCTGCCGATGCGTGCAACCGCGGGCCGCGACGCGGGGGCGATGGCCGTGGTCGCAGAGGCCCTTCGCCACGACGTCACTCGGCGGATCGGCCGGCGGGCCGGCGTCGCGCTCGTCCATGGACCCGATCGGATCGAACTGTCGATCACCGCCCCCGAGACCGAACTCGCCTTCGTGATCAGCGGACTTCAGCAGAGCCTGTTGCCGCGCCCGACGTCTGCCCTCGATTCCGCCCGCGATCGCGTCGTCGCCGGCCTTGCTCCGGCGCGGCCCGAGGAGATCGCCGCGGCACTGACCCTACGCACCTTGCTCGGACCGACGGCGGTGCACGTCGATCGCAATCGCACCGCAGCGCTCGCCCGCTCCGATCTGGCGCGCGCATGGACCGAGTTCGTCGACCCGCGCCGGGCGGTATTGCTGGTTCACAGCGGCCGCCCCGCCGACCGCGGCAAGCCCGAGCTCCGCAAGTTGTCGGATCAATGGCGAAGCGCCGCAGGCCGAGATCGCATCGAGAGCGCGACCGGCCGGTTGCATCGCCCCCCGCAACCGTCGGGCCCTGCGACACGCTTGCTCTCCGCTCCCACGACGACCCTCGGCATCGTCACGACCGGTGGACCGGGACCGGCCCAGCTCGTCACCGGACGCGTAATCGCCACCCCGACCGCCCGCGATCGGGCACGCGCGCGACTCGCCCAGCGGGTGCTCCAAGAGGAGCTCAACGCCTCGCTGGCGATCGCGGGGGATCATGCGGTGTTGCTCGTGCGCTCCGAGCTGTCCGGATCGGGCGGTGATCGCGACGTCCAGCGCCTGGTCGAGCGCATCGCCGAGTTCGCGCAGTCACGTCACCCGCGTCAGCGCCTGTTCGAGGCCGCCCAGCTCTGGCTCGGGGCGCGCGTTGTCGAAGCGAGCCTGACCGGCGAGGATTGGACGGCGCTGTTCGCCAACGCGATCGATCTCGCCGACGACGACGGTGCGGTCGCCGGGGCGCTCGCGGCCGACGCCGGGGCGATGCTCGCGATCGACGGCGAGGAACTGCAGGCGTTCACGAAAAAATGGATCGACCCCCGGACGGGTGAGCCCGGTTGGGCGTGGAACGCCGCGGGACTCACCACGGCGGCGGCGGAACGCCTCGGCAGAGCGGTCGAACTCGCGCCTCGCACCCTCGGCGGCTGAACAAGCCCAGCCCGCTCGACGCCGATCGCCGGCGCGTGTCATGCTCCGCGCGCGCCATGCCGCCCACCGCCCTGCGCCTGTTCGTACCCCTTGTGATTTCTATCGCCGTTGCCGGCGGTTGCATCGAGAAACGCCCGCGCAAACGCGAGGGCGCCACCGCTCGCGCCGCAACCTCGAGCGCCCCGAAGCAGGCCTCCCCCGATGCAGTCGACGATCGCCTCGCGCATCTCGTCGAAGGTGATCGCTATCGCGTGCCGGTGGGCGCGGCTGACCCGTGGCAGGGCGCCGGCGATCCATTGGTGACCATCGTCGAATATTCCGACTTCGAGTGCCCGTTTTGCGGGCAACTCGCCTCCAACATCGCGGCCGCGCTCGAACGCTATCCCGACGATGTGCGACTCGTGTTCAAGCAGTTCCCGTTGGCGATGCATGCCCGCGCCGAGCCAGCCGCGCGCGCGGCTGTTGCCGCCGGCGCACAGGGCAAGTTTTGGGAGATGCACGACGCCCTGTTCGGCGATCGCGGCAAGCTCGGCGATAACGACCTCGTCGCGCACGCAACGGCCATCGGACTCGACGTCGCCGCCTGGAAGTCGGCCTACGCCGACCCGACCACGGCGCGCAAGGTCGCCGACGAGCTGGCCGAGGGCCGCGCACTCGAGGTGAGCTCGACGCCGACGTTCTTCGTCAACGGCCGCAAGGTAACGGGTGCCAAGAACGTCGAGACGCTCAGCCAGATCATCGAGGAGGAGCGGGCGATGGCGCTCCGCCTGGTCGCGGCCGGGGCCGCACGATCCGAGGTGTACGCCCGGATCTTTCGCGCCGCCAAGCTCGGCGCCGCGCCCGTGAAGGCCGAGGCGCCGCCGCCAACCCCGGCACCCACAGCCGATCCCGCCCACAAACGCGGCGAGCCGAGCAAGATCCCCAACTACGCGATACCGGTGGGTGCGGCCACGCCAACGCGCGGGCCAGCAGACGCCCCGGTCACGGTGATCGCGTTTGTCGCCTACGGTTGCGCCGACTGCCAGGCGGCGCTCGGCGAGCTTGCGAAGCTCGCCACCTCGCACCCCGAGCTGCGCATCGCCATTCGCCAAATGCCCGCAACGGACGACAAGGCCCAAAACGCGGCCGCGGGCGCTGCGGTGGCTGCCGCGGCCCAGGGAAAGTTCTGGGAACTGCACGAACAGCTCGCCGCTGCAACAACGCTCGATCCGATCGGCGTACTCCGCCTCGCCGGCGGCGTAGGCCTCGACACTTCGCGCCTGCAGAAGGACCTCGCGGCCGAGCTCACCACCAGGATCCTCACCGAAGACGCGGCCGTCGCCAACACGACGCGCGGCACCCAGACCGCGCCGTTCTTCTTCGTCAATGGCCGATTCGCCGATGGCAGAGCCACCGCCAGCGACCTGGCGGCACTCGCGGCGGAGGAGACCGGCAAGGCCACTGCGTTCGCCAAGGACAAGCGTGTCGCCGCCAACGACCTGTACGCAGCCATGCGCAAGACCTGGCGCGGCGTCGCCCTGGTTGACGCGGTGCCGCAACTCACCGCCGGGGACGTCGGCCGTTAGCGGCCCGCTCCAGCACAGCGGCTGAGGTGATCGACGGCAAGTGTTCCTGGCGCGCAACGCCCAGAACCGTGAATACGCAGGGGGCAGTGCCGAGCGCCGGGGCCCCCCTACACCCTGCGGTTCAGCGCATCCATGCATCGCATCGGTCCCCCGCCATCGACCTCCGCCCGGCCGGGGGCGGGAGCTCCGATCGAGCCCCTCGCACAACCGTTGCATCGCTGGGCGGGCGTCTGCGTGATCCCGCGAATGCGGTCGTTCTCCCGCGGCCTGGACGAGGTGTGCTCGATGCTCATCCGAGTACAGCACGGTTTTTCGGCGGGCTTGACCTCGGGCGACATCTCGGCGGCACGCAGAACCCGACGCGAGTTGCTGGGGGCCGCGCTTGTCGGGTTGTGTCTCGCCGCACTCGCTTGTGGTGCGGGCGCGAAGCAACACGACTCATCGCCACCCTCGGACCAGGGGGCGGAGATTTCCGCACTCGAGCAGGAACTCGCCGCGGCGCGAGCCAAGGCGAAGGCTAACCCCACTTCGGCCGAGGCCCAGCGCGACCTCAGCGTCAGCTTGAACAAGCTCGGCGACGTCGCCGTGCAGTCGGGTGCGCTGGCCGACGCCAAGGCCCTCTTCGACGAGAGCCTGGTCATCCGCCGCGCGCTCGCAAAGGCCGACCCCATTTCCGCCGACGCCCAGCGAGACCTCAGCATCAGCCTGGAGAGGCTGGGCGACGTCGCCATGCAGTCGGGTACGCTGGCCGACGCCAAGGTTCTCTTCGACCAGAGTCTGGTCATCGCCCGCGCGCTCGCAAAGGCCGACCCCACTTCGGCCAAGGCCCAGCGAGACCTCAGCGTCAGCTTGAGCAAGCTCGGCGACGTCGCCGTACAGTCGGGTGTGGGCTTCCCCCGAAAAAATGGACACCCGGGTTTACGCTGCTTGAGTCCTGTTCA
>CADEGN010000414.1 GCA_902826865.1 uncultured Myxococcales bacterium | reverse complement strand
GGCCAATCGGTCACCCGGTCCCAACCCGGGGTTGGGACCCTAACGATCGTGTGTCGGAATCGCTAGATTGTCGGCTGAAGAATCGGTAATCATGGTTGCGCGGGTGTTGGATGCTCCCGCGTTCGCTTTCGCACATTTTTCGGGGGGACCTCGTTCATGCGCCGCTTCGCTTTGCTCGCCCACTCGCGCACGCCCATCCGCTCCGCCCTCGTCTTGCTGGCCGCGACGGTTGGAGGTTGCCAGAACGAGTCGCTCGCGGTCAGTTCCACCGACGAAAGCGGCGGGATCAACACGCTGTCGGACACCGACGCGGATTCCACCGGTCAAGGTCAAACCTCGGGCGCCACAGGGCCATCAGACGAGACAGGTGTCGTCGCCACATGCGCCGACGACACGATGAACGGTGACGAGACCGACGTAGATTGCGGAGGCAGCTGTGACCCGTGCGATGCCGGTCGGAACTGCATGGTCTTCGAGGACTGCATCGACCTCGTCTGCGAGGACGGCGTGTGCCAGGCAGCGAGCTGCTACGACGAGACGCAGAACGGAAACGAGGACGGAGTCGATTGCGGAGGAAGCTGCCCCAACGACTGCAACTCAACCGGCGACTGCACCAACGACGACGAGTGCGACCCCGGCGAGTTCTGCGATGATGCGGGCGCCTGTCAACCCTCGGCGTGTGACAATGCAGTGAAGGACTCCGACGAGACCGATGTGGATTGTGGTGGTGTTGATTGTCCGGATTGTGCCGATGGTCTCGGCTGCAAGATCGCCAACGACTGCATCTCTGATGTTTGCGATCTGGACACCATGCTCTGCGCCGCGCCTGCTTGCGACGACAACGTGCAGAACGGAGACGAGAGCGATAACGATTGCGGCGGGAGTTGTCCCCCGTGCCCCAACTCGGGTAGTTGCAACTTCAACGCTGACTGCATAAGTCAAGTGTGCGAGGACAACAATTGCTCGGCGCCGGATTGCAGCGATGGGGTCAAGAACGGCAACGAAACCGACGAAGACTGCGGTGGGAGCTGCGATAGCTGCGACCAAGGAGAGGGCTGCCTGGTAGCGGGTGATTGCACGACGGGCGTGTGTGATCCCGATGCCTTGGTGTGCGCGGCAGCGGGGTGCGACGACGGGGTCGAAAACGGCGATGAGACCGACCTCGACTGCGGCGGAACGTGCGGCGCGACCTGCATTCCCGGCGAGAACTGCCAAGACGGTGGCGACTGCACCCAGCAGGTTTGCGAGTTCGGGGTTTGCTCGTTGCCGGACTGCACCGACAACGTCCAAAACGGCGACGAGACCGATCTCGATTGTGGCGGAGCCTGTGGAGCAAGCTGCGTTCCGGGTGAGGCGTGCGTCGACATGGGCGACTGCGTCGAAGGGGTGTGCACGGCCAATATCTGTGCGCCCGCGGCCTGCGATGATCTGGTCGAGAACGGCGACGAGACCGATCTCGATTGTGGTGGGTCGTGTGGCGCTACCTGCGGCACCGGTCAGTCCTGTTTGGGCGACGATGACTGCAGCAACAGCGTGTGCACCCTCAATACCTGCCAGGCACCGAGCTGCAGCGATGACGTCATGAACGGCGACGAAGGCGGCATCGACTGTCAGGGCTCGTGCCCGAATCCGTGTGACGTCGGCGGCGAAGATGTTTGCAACACCTTCCTCCTCGACTCGCAGCTTGCCCCCGCGATCGCCTCTCCGCCGGGTGCCGGGTTCTACGTGGTCGTGTGGACGAGCACGCCGATCGCGAACACCCCCCAAGACGGGGCTGGGAACGGCTCGGGCGTGTATGGGCAGCTGTTCGACAGCGCCGGCGATCCGCTGGGGGCGGAGTTCCGCGTCAACACCACCCTCGCGGGCAACCAGGGCAACGCGGCTGTCGCTGCCTACGACACCGGGTTCGTCGTCACTTGGGAGTCTCCAGACGCCGGCAGTACGGGGATCTTCGCCAAGCGTTACGACCAGACCGGGGCAGTCGTCACCGCCGAGTTCGCGGTCAACTCGACGACTTCAGGGCCGCAGCGGCGCCCCGACGTCGCCACCGACAGCGCCGGCGCGTTCGTCATCTGCTACGAGAGCAACCCAGTGGCCAACTACGACGTGCTCTGCCGACGCTATAGCAGCGCCGGTGTGGCCCAGGGCGGCGAGATCACCGTCAACACCACCGTCGTGGGCGATCAGCAGCTACCCAGCGTCGGACGATCGACCGGCGGCGATTGGGCCGTGACGTGGCAGGGAGCCAACGACCAAGACGGCAGCGGCATCGGGATCTACATGGCCCGGTTCAACTCTGCTGGCACATCGCTGCAAGCCGAGACCGCGGTGAACCAGACGACGGCCTTGAATCAGAGCGGACCTGCGCTCGCGATGAACGGGGCGGGCAACTACGTGATCGCCTGGAGCAGTGACAACCAAGACGGCAACTCGACCGCCGTGGTCGCCCGACGCTACAACGCGAGCGGCGTTGCCCAAGGCGGCGAGTTCGTCGTCAACACGTTCGCGACCGGCTCGCAGAACAACCCGAGCCCCGCGCTCAACGCCAACGGCGACTTCATGATCGCGTGGGTGTCCGCCAACCAAGACGGCAACCTCACGGGCGTGTACGCCCAGCGCTACGACGAGCTCGGTGTCGCGGTCGGTGTGGAGTTCCGCGTCAACACCACCACCGCCCTGTTTCAAGAGGATCCCGACGTCACGATCCGCGGCGCGGATGAGCCCATCGTCACCTACAGCAGCGGTTCGGCCAGTGACCGCGAGGTGATGATCAAGCGCTACCAGGGCGACTTCCCCCCTTGAGCGGGCGGCGTGCGTCCGGTGGTTCCCTGGTCGGGGACCGCGGACGTGCCGCGACGTGGATGCGCGTGGGCGCGTCGCGAGCGCGCTTCGGTCGGAGCCGGGCCGCAGCCGGGGACTCAAGGCCCGTCGTGACCAGGTCGATACGGTGGGCGAGGGGGGCGGGGCCATGGGCATCGTCGGGGCAGCGCTGGTCGCGTTCGCGGTGGTCGGGGCGCCGTCAGCCGCAGAAGGAACACCAGTCGAGACGTCGATCGAGGATCAGGCCGCACGCTTGGTCGCACTCGCGGCCGACGTCGATCCTGTGGCGGCGGCCGAGTTGCGCGCCCGTGTGCGCGCCGGTGCGGCCCCAGGGGCGCTCATGGCCATGCTCGACCTCTTGCGCACCAAGCCAAGGGCCGACCTCGGCGATGTGGTGCAGACGCTCGCGGGTTACCGGCGCAATGACGTCCGCGGGCGGGCGCTCGCGGCCTGGGCGGCGCTCGGTGGTCGTGACGCGGACCTCGCGATCGCGGCGGCGGCGGCCGACACCGATGAGATGATCCGTCGACTTGCGGTCGCGCTCGCCCAACTGCACCCGAGTCCAGCCGCGCAGGTGCGGATCGCGGCGCTCCTCGCCGCGGATCCCGATCTCGCGGCCGAAGTCAGCGAGTCGCCCACGCTCGTGCCGGCGGAGCCGACGTGAAGCTGCGCGCCTACGTACTGGCCTGCAGCCTTGCCACAACGGGCATAGGGTGCGCTGGCCAAGTGTCGGTCGCGACAGCGGCTCACGGCAATCTCGTCGCGCGCGTCGCCGAGCGCGGGGCACCGCAAGGCCGGCGACGCGCCCCGCCCCCGCCCACGGTGATCATGATCGAAGACGGGCATGTTCGGGCGATCGACCCGGTGCGCGCGCGGACGCAGTGGGTGCTAGGGCTCGAGGTGACCGGACATCCCGTCGCCAACGATGAGATCGTCGTGGTGCCGGTTCGCGATCACCGGTTGGTCGCGGTCGACCGCCGGACCGGCGTGCAGAAGTTCTCCGTCGCCCTGCCTGGCGAAGCCCTTACCGGCATTTCGGTGGCCAAGGGTTGGATCGCCGCAAGCGTACTCGGCGGCAAAACCGGGGCGCGCTCCGAGTTGATCGCGCTCTCCGCCGAAGACGGACACGTGCGGTGGCGTCGACGCGCCCAGGCGCGCTTTGGCGTCCCCATGGTGGTCGGCCAGGTGGTCGTGGCGCCGCTCGGGCACCACGTCGTGGCGTTTTCCGGAGCCATTGGCCGCGAGCTCGCGCGCTCCGAGGTCGGGGGTGAAGGACACGCATTCGATCGGATCGTGCGCGTTGGCGACGCGTGGTTCGCGGCGGGTGGTGATCGCTGGGTGGCCCTGTCGCCTGGGGGTGGCAAGGCCCACGCGTTTGTCGACACCTATGCCCACGCGTTTCCGGCCAGCGACGGCTTCGACTTTGGCCACGACGATGGCGAGCGCCTGCGCCTTTGGGTGCGGCCGTCCGCGACCGATGCGACGTGGCGTGACGCGATGCTGCTCGCGCGCAGGGCCCTCGTCTCGGTCCGACTAGGTGCCGACGGCCGACCGCTGCGCGCGCGTTGGATCCACCTCGAGGAACGCCATGAACTCGTCGCGGTTCAACCTGTGGGTGATCGCGTGATCGCGGTGCGAGAAGACGGCGCGATCATCCAACTCGACTCGACCACGGGCGAGTTGTTGGGTCGGATCGTCGGAGGCAAGCCTGTCCGTGGCGCACTGGTCCTGGGCACGCCGGGCCAAGCACGGGGAACCGCGACCGACGAGGTCGACGCAGCGCAGCTGGTGGCACTCGTGGGTGATCCTGATCCACGGCTTTTGCCGGCCCAGCGGCTCGCCGCCGATCTGTTGTGGCGAAACGAGGATGCGGTGGTCCGCGAGCACGTCTTGGCGCTGGCGGCCGGCCGGGTCCGTGACGGCACCGATCCCGCGTCGGTGGCCCTGCGCGATCACGCGCTCGGTTTAGCCGAGGCGCGGTGGGGGCGGGAGTCGGAAGGCGACGTCGCCGCCCTTGTCGCGACCCTGCGCAAGCGTCCGAGTTTCGGCGCAGCGCCCGATGACCTGGCGCCGACGGTGCGGGCGTCGGTGCGCAGCGGCACCCCAGAAGTGATCGGCGAGCTCGCGGCGCTGCTCCTGCATCCCGGAACCGCCGCCAATGATCTTGTCGAGATCGTGCACGCGCTCGGGCAGCTGCCCGGCGACCAAGCGACGGCCGCGCTTGCGACGTTCCTGCTCCGTTACCACGCCGACGCGATCGTGGTGTACGAGTCGACCGCCGTGAGCGATGCCGCCGCCGCGTTGCTCGCCCAGGCGCGTCGCGAACACGACGCACCCGTGCCCGCGGCAACGGCCCGCGCGGCGGTCGGCCACGCCGTCCCGGACC
>CADEGN010000413.1 GCA_902826865.1 uncultured Myxococcales bacterium | reverse complement strand
TTCAAAGAGGTCTACCACGAAGAACTCGACCGCGAGAACTGGGGCCTGATCAAGGCGGCCCAGGTCGACACCTACAAGGGCTTCATCTTCGCCAACATGGACCCAGAGGCTCCTGGCTTCCTTGAGTACCTCGGCGACGTCGGACGGATGTCGATAGACATGGTGGCCGAGAAGGGTGAGCAGATTGTCGCGGCGCCCGGCGTTCAGAAATACACCATCCCCTGCAACTGGAAGTTCGCCGTCGATAACGTGTGGGACTTCTACCACGGCCTGACCCACCAGTCTTCGGTGATGGCTGGATGGCAGCGAAGCGCAAACCGCCGCCCCGGCGACATCACAGGGCAGATATCGATCCCGAGCATGGCGTTTCTCGGCGAGTACGGGCATGTCTATGGCGGCCCGGAGAACCGCGAAGCAAACGCTCTGAGCCTCGTGCGCTACCAGGGATGGCGCGAACGGCCGGAGGCCAAGAAGGCGTTTGGCCCCCTGATCGACCGGCTCCCGACGAGCCACCCGCACGTGTTTCCCAACTTCTGGGTCACGAGCCCTGGACTGGCGCAGGTCAGCCTCCGAATCCCCAAAGGACCGTCGACAACGGAGATATGGTGGTTTACCTTCCTCGACGACGCCGCGCCCGAGGAGATCGTGATCGAGCTCGCGCGTCCCGGCCGAGTCGCTGGGATCGTGGTCGACGAAGACGATCGTCCGGTCGCCGACGCGCGGGTCGAGATCACGAGCGACGGCGCATTCTCCCTCGGTGAGGGCCAGGTTCGCGCGGCCGTGTTCGAGCGCCAGTTGCTCGCGGCTGGTTCGCTGGGGGTCACCGCCGGGCCGGTACCCGAGATCCCCCTTGGCGACACGAGCATGGCGGACGATCCCGACCGCGATGAGGTGGTGAGCGACGCCGAAGGGCGGTTTGAAGTCGCTGGTCTCGTCCCGGCGAACTATCGCCTGCAGGCCCGCCACGGCCGCTACGCGCGGAGCGAGGCCGTCAATGTCAAGCTCGGCGCCGGTGCGACCGTCTCGACGATACGCCTGCGCCTGCGGACAGGGCAGGCCCTGACCGGGCGCGTGCTCGACGGCAATCATCGGCCGCTTGCGAGCGCCTGGATAACGCTCGACGACGGAAGTGCGTACGCGACCGATGACCGCGGGGTCTTCGATCTAGGACTGCGGCGGGGGACCGTCGAGCTGGTCGCGCGCGCCCCCGATATGGTGCCAAAGGACGTCGTCGTCACCATGAGAGACGCCCCGGTGGATCTCGAGATCGTGATGGTCGATGCCGACGGACACCTGCGCGGTTACGTCGTTGATGACAACCTGCGCCCGGTGGTCGACGCGCGCGTGACCCTGCGCGCACGCGCGAGCTTGGCCGCGACCGAGGTGCGTTGGACCGACGCGCGCGGTGTGTTCCGGTTCGACGGGGTCCCCCAAGGCGAGGTCGAGATCGACGTCTCGCACGCCGGACACACCGACGCTAGCGTGCGCGCCGAGGCTACCGCCGCGCGCACCGGCGAGGACATCGAGATCGTCCTGCGCGCGGGTTGGAGCCTCCAGGTCGATGTTCGCGACCGCGAAACCGGACGCGTGATCGCCGATGCGCGCGTGACGGTCGACGGCATCCGACACGCGGTTGGATCCGATGGCCGCGCGCAGGTTGAGCGGCTCGCGAGCGACGAGGTCGAAGTCGTGGTCGACGCAGACAACTACGGCCCCTACACCGCGGTTGTCCGGCGCGGCCGCGAGCAGGCCCAGGAGCTCATCGTCGAGCTCCAAGCCGGCGGCAGCATCGCCGGTATCGTCACGGATTGGCGCGGCGACCCAGTCGCCGGCGCAGTGCTCGAGCTGCGCCGCGACGACGAGCCGGTGGCGACCGCCCGGAGCGACGCCGGCGGCCGTTTCACCTTCCGCGGGATCCCTGAGGGCGACGCGGTGATCGCAGCGACCCCGCCGGAGGCTCGCGCGGAGGAGCTCGCGCCGGTCGCTGAGCGTGTGGATGTGCTGCGTGGCCGTACAACCCGCGGCATCGACATACGGTTCGAGCGCAGCTGAGCCCCGGCCGCGGTGGAGCCGCCCCCGGATCCGACCGATCGCCGCGTGGGACGGCCCGCCCGCGGCAAATGGCCCGGACCGCGACGTGGGTTTCCCGCGACCCCGCCGCCGGCGATACCATTCGGCACCCATGTCGAACCCGACCCGTCCGCCGATCACCCCCGCGCTCGTCGCCGCCTTGCTGCTCGCCGCATGCAACGGCGCCGCCGACAAGCCCAACGCGACCGCACCCGCGGGCGGCGGTGCCTCACCGGCGAAAGCCGGCGGCGAGAAACCCCTCCCGGCCACGACGAAGACCGACAGTGGCGACAAGGTGAAGGTGGTCGATGGTGCCGCGCCGGAGGGCAACGATCGCTACGCGCTGCAGATCGACGCGCCCGCTGCAACTGCCGGGACGGAGACCACGGTGACGGTGAAGGTCGTGCCGAAAGCGCCGTGGCACATGAACCTCGACTTCCCAACGTCGCTCAAGCTCGACGCCGCCCCACCCGGCGTAACGCTTGCCAAGGCCGAGCTGCGCAAGGCCGACGCCAAGCTCGACGAGGCTGGCTGCCAGTTCGATGTGAAACTCACGGCGGCGCAACCCGGGGATCAAACACTCACGGGCAAGTTCAAGTTCGCGGTCTGCCAGGACGAGGCCTGCTCGCCGGTGACCGAGAACGTCGAGGTCAAGCTGGCGGTGAAGTGACGTGAACGATAGCAACGATGCTGGTGCGCGCGAGCGCATCCAAACGCTCGCGACTGCCGTCGCCGACGAGTTCGAGGCGACTCGCCGAATTCTCAGCTTCGACGAGTGGTTCGATCTGCTTTGCAAGGAGCCGACGGTCCACGCCCGCAGTGCGCCCCAGTTCATCCGCGACGCCTTCGATCACTTCGGCCGCCGTGACGTCCGTACCCCCAGCGGTCAGATTTCTCGTCATCGTCTGTTCGATTGCGAGTTCGATGGCTGGCACCGCTTGGTCGGCCAAGAGGAGGCGCAGAACGAGCTCTACGACGTGATCGCCGGGTTTGCTCGCCTGGGTCGCGTCAACAAGACGGTCCTGCTGCACGGGCCCAACGGCAGCGCCAAGAGCACGATGCTCGAGTCGCTCCAACGCGCGCTTGAGGTCTACTGCCGGACCGAACGCGGGGCGCTCTACCGCTTCGCCTGGGTGTTCCCCAACCGGCGTACCCAAGGCGGTGGAATCGGGTTTGGTCACGCAGCCGCACTACGCGACGCGCTTGGCGAGGAGACGTATGCGCGGCTTTCGTCGAACGAGATCGACGCGCGTCTCACCGACGAGTGCAAGGATCACCCGCTCTACCTCATTCCATTGGTCGCCCGCCGTCGCCTGCTTGAGGACGTCTGCGCGCCGTATCCCGATTTCGTGATCAGCGACGCGATCCTGTACGGCGAGCTCTCGCACCGCAATCGCAAGATCTACGACGCGCTCCTCACCGCCTACCAGGGCGACCTGCGCAAAGTCCTGCAGCACGTGCAGGTCGAACGTTTCTTTGTCAGCCGCCAGTATCGGCTCGGGTTGGTGACCGTCGAGCCCAAGCAAACCGTGGATGCCCGCAGCTATCCGGTCACCGGCGATGCCGCGTTCGGGCACCTGCCGCCGGCGGTCGCCGGACAGGGGCTCTACGCCGTCCAGGGTGAGCTCGTCGACGCCAATCGCGGCGTCATCAATTTTAGCGACCTTCTGAAGCGCCCCTACGAACACTACAAGTACCTGCTCACCGCCACCGAGACCGGGCGCGTCGCGCTCGATCACCTCGTGCTTGGGCTCGACATGGTGCTTTGCGGCAGCGCCAACGACTTCGACTTGCTCGAGTTCCGCGCCCTTCGCTCGGGCGAGTATCAGAGCTTTCGCGCGCGCCTGGAGCTCATTCGCGTGCCGCTTCTGCTCGACTACCGGGTTGAGCGCAAGATCTATCAGGAGCAGGTCGGCGACATCTTGCGCGGGGTACACGTCGCGCCGCATGTGACGAAGATCCTGGCGCTGTGGGGCGTGATGACGCGGTTGCGTCGCCCCAAGACCGAGTCCTACTCGCCGAAGATCAAACGCGTGCTCGACCGCCTGACGCCCGCGGAGAAGGCCGACTTGTACGCCTACGGTCGCGTGCCGCGGGGTTTGTCCTCCGAGGAGGCACGCGAGCTGCTTGCCGCGGTGCCGCTCATGCATCGAGAGAAGTTCCCCCACGCCGTCGTCCGCGCCGAGGGAAGCGACCACATCCTCGGCGATTACGAAGGCAGCTTTGGCGCAAGCGTTCGCGATCTCAAGGCGGTGTTGCTAGCCGCCGCGTCGGAGCCCGGGACCACCTGCGTGACAGTGCCGCGCGTGTTCAAGGAGCTGCGCGCATACCTGAGCGACTCGATCAATCATCGGTGGATGATGCTCTCGCAAGACGGCGCAGGGTTTCACCTGCTCGACGACGACGATCGCAGCGTGACGTACTCGTGCTGGCAGCGCTGGCTAGACCTGTCGGATTGGGAGATCCGCGAGGCGCTCGGGTTGGTCGACGAGGCCCGCTACATGGACCTCTTCCGCAAATACGTCGTTCACGTGTCGCACGCCCTCAAGAAAGAGCGCCTGTTCGATCCGGTAACCGGCGAGCTGACCGATCCGGACGACCGTTTCATGCGCCAGCTCGAGAAGACGATGGCCCCCGACGCCGGGCCGAATTTCCGCGCCGACATATTGTCGCGGATCGGCGCGTGGGCGCTCAGCCATCCCAACGAGGATCCGGCGTACCACGAGATCTTTCCCGACTACTTCGCGCTCTTGCGCGAGGACTACTACAAGAAGCAAAAAGACGTGGTTCGCAAGAGCATCCAGCGCATGCTGGAGCTGCTTGCAGATACGACCGAGCAGCCGCCGGTGGACGGAGAGCGGGTCGCGTTGCCGCCGAGCGATGAGCAGGCAGCTCAGCACGCGCTGGAGGTGTTGCTCGGCGAACACGATGGCACGGTTCGGCGCGAACGTCACACGCGGGAGACGCTGCGAGAGACGCTCGTACACTTGGTCAAGGCCCGCTACTAGGCAAGCCCTCGTCGCAACTGGTCCTAGTGCCCGGTGTCGGAAGTTCGTGCCGGGTTATGCACGGCTCTGCGGCCCGATGGCGGCGTTGCTCGGCGCTCGCAGTACGCCCGGTACAGCTTCGGCCTCGCGCCTTGCCCTCGGGCCGCAGCCCCGCACCTAACCCGGCACGAACTTCCGACACCGGGCACTAGTCCTGAAATAAGCGCAGTAGA
>CADEGN010000412.1 GCA_902826865.1 uncultured Myxococcales bacterium | reverse complement strand
CCGCAGGCCCGCGGGGATCGCCGCACCGTCGACCGTCAGGTCGAGGGCGATTTGCCAGGGCATCGCCACGGCCGCCGCCACGGCGAGCACCGCAGCGGGGGCGTACAGGTGGACGACCGCCTCGGGCAGCGTCCAGCCGCCCCCCAACGATCGCTGCAGCGTGGCGGCATAGCTGTCCGTCGGCACACGGCGCCCGAACCACGCTGCCAGCGCCGGTGCGATGGGTTCGACGGCAATGGCGGCGACGATGAGCGCGGCGGCGTCGAGCGCCACACCATCGGCGAGTCCCGACACGAGTCCAACCGCCCCGACCCACGCGAGTCCGAGCACTGTAAGCGCGAGCAGGTGGTTGCGCCGCGCGGCAGCGAAGCGATCGGCAGGGCGGAGCGGCAGGGACCAGGTTTGATCGAGGCAAGGGGCGTGGAGGTAACCAACCGTCCGCGCATGCAGCGAGATGAGGAGCACGAGGGGGCCGAGAACGAATACCAGGCTGCGGCGCAATGCGAGCGCATCGACGCGGGCGACAAGCACCGCCGCGAGGGCGATCGCGAAGGCTCCCATGCCGAGGGTTGCTGTGACTGGAGGCAACATGCGTCGCAGGCGGGCAGTGATCGATCGCTCGGCGCGAGGCGAAGACACGGTCACGGTGACGATGTCCTGCCACGTTCCTGGGTGCAGCGCAAAGGCGTGCACCTGCGGTTATTCGCGTGCCAAAGAAACTAGTGATATCAAAGATATAGGATAACCCTTGAAAGTCATGTTTGCGCCGAGAATCGAAGCGCGACGTCGGTTCGTCAACAATCGTCGGTTGCGCGAGCATGCACGAAAACTTGCACGTGCCGTCCGGCCGACACCACACTGTGGGTGAGTCACGATGCGAGCGTTGCTTGCACTCCACCTGTTCGCTGCCGCGACGCCGGGCGCGGACCAGCGCGTCCGCGTTGAGGTCGGCGACACGTTGTGGTCGATCGGCCGGCGCTACGGGTGCACAACGGAAGTCGTGCGCCGGGCCAACCCGGGGCACGGCGATTCCGTTCGAATCGGTGAGACGCTCATGGTTCCCCATTGCGCGCCCGCTTCAACCGAGACGCGGGCACGCGGCACCCGCAGCGTGCCCCGTGCGACGGCGATGGCCCACGACGCCCGCGGGGAGCCCGCTGTTCGGTCGGCTGTGCAGCCGCCGGTTCGTTCAGGCGTGGAGCCAGTCGCCGAGCATTACATCGTTGGCCCCGGCGATACCCTCGACCGAATTGCCCGCGCCCACAGCACCGACGTAGCGACCCTCGAGCGGCTCAATCACCTGCGCTCGACGACGATCGTGGTCGGCCAGCGTCTCATCTTGCCGTCCGGCCATCCGCCCGAGGCACCGGCGGAGGCCAGCAAATCCGGCCCCAGGGTGTCGGCGCGCCCCAAGGTCGCGCGCACCGAGATCCTCGACCCAGATGCCCGGGCCGCCTTGCCACCACCGCCCACCGGGTCGAGCGGCGCGCCCCGACCGCGTGGTTCAAGCGGGGGCGTAAAGGTCGGCGAGGCACCGAGCGGCGCGCGTGCACGCCTCGTCGGCGCGGTGCAGCTCCCGCGCGACAAGGCCTACTACCTGCGACGACCGAGCCGCGCCTACGGTCGTCCCCACGTCGTCGAGATGACAAAGGCAGCGATCGCCAGCGTGCGGCGGCGTCATCCCGGCGTGCATCGGCTCGCCGTCGGCGACATCTCAAGCGAGCACGGCGGCGCGCTGCCGGGACATCGCTCGCACCGGCGAGGGCTCGACGTCGATCTCGGGCTCTACTTCGAGCGGCCACCACGTGCGTATCCCAAGCGCTTCGTCGCCGCGGATGCGGGGCCGTTGGACCTGGCCGCGACCTGGTCATTGCTCGAGACGTTTTACGAGCAGTCGGCGCGCGCCGGCGGCCCCAAGGTGATTTTCCTCGACTTCGCCGTGCAGGGCCGCCTCTACCACCATGCGCGCAAGCGCGGCGTCTCGCGCCAGCGGTTGCGCGAGATCCTCCAGTACCCGCACGGCCGCCACAAAGCCGCCGGGTTTGTCCGCCACGAGCCCGCCCACGACGACCACATGCACGTCCGATTCGGTTGTCCGAGCGAGCGCGGCAACTGCTGACCCGGTAGGGGCCCGGCGCGAGCCGGGTCGCCACCGGGTCAGCAAGTAACTCGCCGCGTTCGCAAGCGAAAACCCCCAAGCGCAAGATGGTCACGACGCGTGGATGCGCGACGAGATCGACACGGCTCGGGTTTCTCGCGGTATCGCCCTGAGGCACCCGCAGCGAAGGGCAGTCGCGCCCGAGATCGAGCCGGAAGTAGAGTGGTCGTTCGGCGGAGCACTCTCCCTGATCGATTACGCGGCCACGCGAGTGCGTGCCGCTGCTGCAAGCGGAATGACAGAACTTACGCAGTGACCGAAGAGCAGCGCGGGTGACCTATCGGGAGAAGTGCGGCTCGGACGGCGCTCCGCCGTTCGGCTGCCACGTGAGCCACGAAGGAGACGGGCATGAAGGCCATTCGAAACAGGACCCGCCGCATGATGGAGTCGTGCTTGACAACGCGCGCCGCCGCCTTTTTGGCGCTGTCCGCGGCGAGCTGCTCCGCGAGCGATCCGATAGCTTCAGGATCTGGGGACACGTCGACCACCGGAAGGGCAACAAGCACGGCCGCCGAGGGGTCCGCTTCGCCGTCGAGCTCAGCGGGTGATACCGGCGACCCTGCTGAGACGGGGACCGGATCGGATCCGTCAGGTGACACGTCCGCGCCAGACGGGAGCGACACATCCTCGACCGGAGGAGCTGGCGGGGCCTGCAGCCTCGATGAAGTCCCGGTCAACTGCACCCGCTATGTCTCACCTGACGGAGATGACAACAACAGCGGAGATAGCCGGGCCCCGCTGCGAACGGTGCGCGCGGCGCTGGACGCCGCTGCTGCGGGTGACACGATCTGCCTCCGCGACGGAACGTACCCTGGCATTCGTTTCCGCGAGTCAGGCGAGCCGAACTTACCTATCACCGTCCGCAACGAGCCCGGTCATTCGCCGGTCGTCCAGTCCGACGGAGTGGAACACGGCGTACTCGTCCAGGCCGCCCAAGGCGAAACCTACGAGATCGGGTGGATCGTCATCGCTGGACTGGAGATCACCAACGGCTGGACCGGCATCAAGATGCACAGCGCCCATGACGTGCTGATCCAGGGCAATCACATTCACGACAACGTGACCCAGGGCATCCTCTGCAATGCCGCTCGGCTGACGATCGACGCCAACGTGATCGCGGGCAACGGTGGCACGGAGTCCTCGCTGAACCACGGCCTGTACATGGCGGGGTCTGACATCATGATTTCCAATAACCTGATCATCGCGAACTCTGGATATGGGATCCAGGTAGCCGGGTATCCCTTTGACCCGGAAGCTTTCGCCACGCAGGAATACGCAGAGGCACGCAACTGGAAGATCATCAACAACACGATCGGAGAGCAGTACACCCGGCCAGGGATCGTCCTATGGCTAGGAGGGACCGAGAACGCACTCGTGGCCAACAATGTATTTAGGGGCAACTGTTCCTCGATCCCCTGTCCAATGGCGATACAGGACTATGGCTCGTCGGGCGGCCACACGCTACGGAACAACGTATTCGACAGTGAGATGCTCACCGACGAACCCGGGAACGCGGACGAGGAGGACAACCTCAATCTGGATGCCATGCTCGTCGGGGGCGGCGACTACCATCTCGCGGACGGATCACCAGCGATCGGCGCAGGCAACCTTCGGGATGGGCCAACCCACGATCTCGACGGGCGCCTTCGCGACGCGGCGAGAAACGACGCCGGCGCGTATCATTTCTGCCCGTGACCCGCCCGCTCGGCAGCCGCAACCCTCAGCCGTCTCGCTGCTGCTCAACCTCGGTCAGGACAATCTGCGCCGCGCCGCTACTAATGCCGTCGATGCGTGTCAGGTCGACGCCGGCGAATCGCCAGAAAACGCGCGACGACGACCGACGCGCCCGACCTGATCGGATCATCGATGGTGCTCGCGGGCAGCGACACGTACGCGTCGAGCGACTCCCAACTGTGCGCGCGCGAAGACACCGCCGGGGTTTGGCACCAGGCGCAGGCCCGTCCAGCTCGGGGTCTCGGGAGTGCGACCGGCGGGCGCGCAGCTTTCGACACGCGTCGAAGTCGCGGGGGGCACGTCCGTGGTTCGCTTCGAACCGGGTACGAACGCCGTTCGGCCGCCGACACCGTCGGCCTCGACACTCGATCCGCGCCGTGCTTGCATCCGGCCTCCGCGTCTCACAAGGAGCTGGCGTATGGCTGACACCGTGACCGAGATCGATCCCGAACGCTACCTACGAAATCCCGTCCTCGATGTCCCCGGCGCGTTCGCGCTTGGCATCGCGCTCTTGCATTCGATGGACAAGACGCTGCCGTCGCCCGCGAAGAAGGCCGCGAGAACGATGCGCGCTGCGCTCGTCGAGCTGCAAGCATCGTGGGCGCAACAGGTCGAGGCAACCTCGCAGCCCGGCACCGACCCTCGTCCGGCGGATCAACGCCTCGATCGCGCATGGGGTGCGGTCGGAGCTCGCCTCGAATCGGTCGCGGACCTGGTGGGCGATTTGCCGGAGGCGAAGCAGGCCAGGATGCTCCGCGAGCGCCTCTTCCCCACCGGTCTCATGTTCCTGACGCTGCCGTTCGAGAAGCAATGGGCCGAGAGCGAACAGCGGCTCAAGCTGAGCGCGGATCCCGAGCTCGCCGAGATGCTCGCGTCGCTCGTCGGTGACTTCGTGCTCGACGAGGTGCGCGACGCCCACAAGGACTACGGCCGCGTGCTCGGCATCACGGCCGCGAGGGGCGCCGCGCCGGATCCCGCACGCGTCTTGATCCCGCTGCGCACAGCTCTATCAGCGATCAACAGCTATACGTTGCAACTGGTCGCCGCTGCGCAGGTCGAGCCGAAGCTGCTCGGCGCGATCCGCAAGGCATTGCGTCCGCTCGACGATCTGCGCGACGCGCAGGCCCGTCGTCGCGGCGCGGGTCGTGGGGCGGAGCCGACGACTCCGACGACGACGACGACGACGGGCCCGATGGCGAGCGTGCCAACGACCCCGGTGCCCGACGTGCCCAGCGACGAGAGTTGAAAGTCGCAGCGTGCGAGTCCGACGCGGCCGTTTGCGGCGACGTACGACGTCTCGCGAACGCTCGCGTTGGGCACGTGCGCACGTGCCCGATGGCGCTCGGGATCCCCGGCGGCATAGGGCGCAGGACCCATGGCGTCACAACAGGCTCGGAGCTCTTCCAAACCGACCTTCGTGCTCG
>CADEGN010000411.1 GCA_902826865.1 uncultured Myxococcales bacterium | reverse complement strand
GCCGCGGAACGCGACCACCAGCGCCGGTGCAAGGCCCGTGCGCGCCGCCGCAGCAGCTCGCATACAGCGCGACGGCCTGCGATCGACCGACGATCTAGCGCGTGTGCGCGCGCATAGTGGACCGCCGCGACGCCATCGAGTCCTGCGTTGAGCTCGAGGGCGGCGAGCGCCACCAACGACGCGACATGACCACCGCGCCGGTAGTCACGCAGAAGAACGTCCCGCGCCTGCTCGGCTCGCCCTACCGCAACGAGCGAACGGGCCCAGGCACGTGCCGCCCGGTTGGCGGGCGGACGACGACGGGCCTCCGCGGCGGCGACCGCCTCCTCGTAGCTGCCGTTCGCCTCGAGACGAACAATGCTAGGTGCGCATCCGGCTAGCGCGACGAAGAGAAGGAGTCGTGCGATGCGCATCGATCGACCTCATTCACCGCCACAATCGTTCGGCTTCCCCCCGCCGGCCTCACGCAGCAGAACATCGAGGAGCTTGCCCTCGTCGGCACGCAGGCGCGCGCGGCCGGCCGCAGCCGCGCAGAGGTGCTCGACCGCCGGTGCGTCATCGCCAAGATGGATATAGGCCTGTCCCAGCCGCAACCTGGCCCCCGGATCATCGGGCAGTTCGGCGACGAGCTTCTCGAGCATCTCCAGCCCGTCCTCCGAGTCGCCATGCTTCAGCAGGCGGGCGGGTGCCATCACGTAGAGGGACCCGAGCATCCGCGTGGCCGCGCGCTCCCGAAAACTCGGGTCGCGCTCGAGGCTCGTTCGACCCCAGCGCTCGGACTGGGTCACCAGGCCGCCCGCATTCGCCCCGCGCAACTCCGCCACGCGCCCGGCGAGCGCGCCGCGGGCGAAAGCGTATCCGGCTGACCCGTCGTCGGCGAGCGCTTGAACACGCTCGTAGGCGAATACCCGGTCCTTTTCGCTGGCGCGGCCTTCCGCCACCAGCCGCTCGAGACCGTCGTAGATCGCCAACGCATCACCGGCCTCGGCCTGCGCCAAACTCGGCGACACCTCGGATGCGATGGGATGCCTGGGCACACACGCCGAAAGGCACCCGAGCAAAAGGGTGGAGAGCGAACGTCTCACCCGCCAAGAAATAGCAGGGACCGCCCCCTATCGGCGAGACCCCAACGCCACCCTCACTTGCGCCCGTAGGCGTCGACCAAGGCGGCATACGCGGCGTCGTCGGCCCGGTGCAGAGACTTAATCCCTGCACTTTTGCAGACGTCGCTCCCCTCGGCGGCGCAGACCTCGGATAACTTGCTGGAAAACGCCTTCGCCGCCGCCGCAGGGGCCGTCGCGAATCGCACGACCGGCATCGGCGGGAGATCAGCCGAGAACCACACGGGGTGCACGGCCGCGCTGCCCTCTTGGTTCGCGAGCTCCGCCATCTGGGCATCGTCGATGAGCGCGCACTCGGCCTCGTCGCGCAGGACCTTCTTCAACGTCTGCACCGGGCGCGTCGTCGCTTCGAGCGAAAAATCCGCGAGGGTGAACGCGCCGCCCGACACGACCTTGTCGATAAACCGGACGTCGCCGCCGTGGTTGGTCGCCAGCTTCTTGCCCTTGCAACCCGCGAGGTCCGTGGCGCGCTTACTGACGATGTAGTACTGCAGCCCTCCGCCGCCTTCGATTGCGGCCTGACCGATCACCGCAAGTTTGTATTCGGCGCGCAGGGCCAAGAACGCGCCCAGCGAGAGGATCCCGTACTCGGGCTTCGCACTCTCGATGAACGTCTTGGCGGCGGACCGCTTGGTCTCGTAGGTCCCCTTCGCTTGCGCCCACCCGTTGACCTTGGCCACGCGGACCATGAGCTGATCGACATAGGCCTGCGCGGTTGAGGCGGCACCGACCCCGTTCTCTCGGAGGATGAGGATGTCGGTGGGTTCGGGGTCGGCGACGGGACCGAGCAACGAGAGCGAGGCGACCAGGGCGAGCTGCGACGAGACGAACATAGGTGCGTGCGCGGCGGTTCGACGCCACAACCGGCCCGAGTATGCATCGCGACCCGCCGCGGCGACCGCGCAGCCAGCCGACCGGTCCAGGGGACTAATCGGGCAGGTCGAAATAGGTAAATTCGCGCCCAAACACGTCTCGGTAGACTCGGGCATCGCCGTCGCGTCGAATCTCGCGCTCCGGGACCAGCGTGACCTTGCCCCCGCCGCCTGGCAAATCGACCGCATATTGCGGAATCGCCAGGCCCGACACCTGCCCACGCAGCGCGTCGAGGATCGCGAGTCCGCGCGCGATCGGCACGCGTAGATGCGTGGTCCCGCCGACCGGATCGCACTGGAACATGTAATACGGCCGGCAGCGCTGGCGGAGCAGCCATCGTCCGAGGGCCGCGACGATCTCCGGCGTATCGTTGATCCCGCGCAGAAGCACCATCTGATTGCCCAACACAAACCCCGCGTCTGCGAGTCGAGCGAGCGCAGCCCCGGCCTCGGGCGTGCACTCGCGCGGATGGTTGAAGTGGGTGTGGACAAATAGCGGGTGGAACGGCCGAAGCGACTCGACCAATCCCGGCGTGATCCGCTGCGGCAAGGTAACGGGGTTGCGCGTGCACAGGCGGATCACATCGATGCTCGGGATCTCGCGCAGGCGTCGTACGATCTCGGCGAGCTTGTGGTCGGACAGACTCAGAGGATCGCCCCCCGAGACCAGGACGTCACGGATCGCCGGCGTACGTGCGAGATACGCGAACGCGGCCTCGAACATCGCGGCCGAAGGCGCGCTGGCCTCGTCGCCGACCTTGCGTGAGCGCGTGCAGTGCCGGCAATACACCGGACAGTTGTGCGTGACGTACAACAACGCGCGATCGGGGTAACGGTGCGTCAGGATCGGCACCGGGCTATGGGCGTCCTCCGCCAACGGATCACGCATATCCCACGGCGTCTCGAGGAGTTCATCCTCGTGGGGCACGCCCTGTCGCCGCACGGGGCAGTTTGGCCCCTCCATCAGCGACAGATAGTAGGGCGTCACTGCAAACGCGAACTGCCCGTTCCTTCCGGCGATCCCGCGTCGTTCAGCCTCGGTCAGCGCGAGCAATTCCCCGAGTTTCGCCGCGTCGGTCACGCGGTTGCGCATCTGCCAGCGCCAGTCGTTCCACAGGGCGTCTGGCAGGTCGGCCCACGCCGGATGCCGCGGCGTAGGGGCCGTGATCATGCCGGGGTAGTATGCGTGCTCCGCCAGGCGAACGCGACCACCACCAGCGTCAGCGCACCGAGGCCAAGCGCCGCCCCGAATCCGAGCCTCCCATCCACTTCCGCGAGCAGGCCGTGGGCAGTGTGCGCCCACTGCAAGAAACGATCGGCCTGACCCCCGAGCGCAACCCAGCCGGCCACCCCCGCGATCACGTAGGCCGAGGCCACCACCGCCAACCGCAGGCAGGGTGACATCCCTTGCCCCATGGGCGCCGCAGGCAGCGCCGACAATACGCGGGCTGTAAACCGCGGATCAACGCCGACGTCCGAGTGCTCGAGCGCCGCAAGACCCCGACATCCGACGTCGTCGGCGCCCCCGTTCGCGAGCTCGGCCATCATCGTGCGCAACCGATCACTCATGTCTGCTCGGCCTCCGCGTCGAGCTCGTCCCCACCAAGGTTCCACCCATGCAGCGTCGCCCGCAGCAGACGCTTTGCCCGGTGCAGGTGGGTTTTGACGGTGCCCAGCGGCACCTCGAGGATCTCAGCGATCTCGGGATAGGAGACATCCTGCAGGTAATAAAGGACCACGACCGCACGGTAGCGCTCGGGCAATCCCGCGATCGCCGACTCGAGATCCCGGCGCAGGTCGGACCGAGGCGGGCTAAGTGCATCCTCGGGCGCCTGCGCCTCTGCATCGTACCCCGTTGGCAGTGCGCTCCAGCGCCGCACACGGGTGTGATGATTGAGGTAGGCATTGTAGCTAATCCGATATAGCCACGTGCCGAAGCTCGATCGTCCCTCGAAGCCACACAAGGCGCGATAGGCCCGGAGGAATACCTCCTGCGCCAGGTCGTCGGCCAAGGTCCGATCGGAGCACAGTCGGAGCAGGAGGCCGCGGACTTTGCCCTGGTGCCGCCGAACGAGCTCGGCGAAGGCAACCCGGTCGCCTCCTGCAGCGCGCCCGACCAGCTCAGCGTCTGCAACATCAGCCGTCTCGGGGCCGACGCCAGCGAGCACGACGCCCGCGAACGTGCGGGTGCCGACACTCATGGGCTCTCCGCGCGCGCAGCCAAACGATAGCTGACGAGATAGCCGATTCCGATGAACGCAGGCACGAGACCGCCCGCAGCCAACCCGCGATCGCCCAACACGAGCCCCGCGATCGTCAGCCCGATTCCGGCGAAACCAAGGACGAGGCCGCGACGCAGATCGTTGCGCGCCGGCCCCGACAGCAGACCTCGCGGTGGCTCGACTCCCTGCTCAAGCAAACGCCGGGCGAGCTCGAGGCGCTTGTTCTCAGCCACCAATCGCATCCGCCCGAGCGCGACGACCACAACCGCGGCGAGCGCAAACAGGGCGATCCCAGCCCCATGTACCGCGCCGCATTCGATGGGTTCACCGCCGAGCCGAAGCTCAAGCCAGCTCCCAAACGCCGAGACTTGCTCGATGCAACGCAGACCACCGTGCACCATCTCCCAGGATCGCGCGGCGAGTTCTTCGCTGAAGAGCGGGGACGCGTGGGCCTCGGGCACGAGCAGTCCGAGATACGCGTAAGCACCAAAGACGGCGATCAAGGCGTGCAGCAATGGCTTGATCATGGGCGTGCAGGCGGGGCCGCAACCCCTTCGACCCGTACCATGTTCCCAAGGTTTCGCCCGAGGCGCGCGGTCGGGGCGCCCGGGTCCCCTCTACGCTTGCGAAGCGGTGACTCGACGGCGGAGGCGGCCCCAGGCCCAAAGGCCCATGGCGCCCAATAGCTCGAATGCGAGCAGGTAGATGAACGGATTGTAGGGCGTGCGCAGCCGCACGTCTCCAAAGTAGATAGCGGCGGTGATCAACGCGGCGATCAGGTGCAGCGCGATGATCGCGAGCTTGGGATGACGACCCGGCGCCGCGACGATCAGCATCGCGAGCAGCGCGGGGATGGCGAAGAGGCTATGGATCCTGCCCCACCGCTGGGCGTGGCCGCGCCACTGCGTCTTGCCCGAGTCAGGCCAGAGGATGTTGTAGCGCCAGAGCATGAGCGTGTTGACGAGGGCGAACTCGGCTTGCTTGGCCCACCCTTTCTTTTCGATGCACTCTCGCATGAACCCGCCCAGCACCTCCGCATCGCCGATGTAGCCGTGGTAGTAGAGGTGCTCCTCGAGGATTGGATCGAGCTGCGGCCACTCGCCTGGGTTGCGCTCGGCGCGTTTGGCCAG
>CADEGN010000410.1 GCA_902826865.1 uncultured Myxococcales bacterium | reverse complement strand
CTGCCACCGCAGGCACCACCGCCGGCACCGCGCTCCCATCTTCGGGCCGAGGAACCGCCAGGTCGACCGCTGCATCCGAACCCACGCTCCGCTCCGCAACCGCCTGCAGCCCGCGCCCGAGGGCGAGAACGCCGACGAAAGCCGCCGCTGCGATCGCGAACACGCCCACGCCCAGCCACCACCATCGCCGCTGCTGGTCCTCGAGGCGGCCCACCAGCGCATCCCAGTTGTGCGCCCGCGCGCCTGCTCCCGGCCGCGTCCGGCGATACCGCGTGAGGAGCTCGCGAGCGGATGACGACATCGGACTTAGCGGTTCCACGATGCCTCCGATGATTCACGCGCCACGAGCATGCGCTCGAATCGCGCCCGCGCCAGACGCAAGCGAGAATACACGGTGTTGAGGTTGGTCCCGAGCATTTCGGCGATCTCAGGTGCCGTGTGGCCCTCGATCTCCGCGAGCACGAAAACACTGCGTTGATCCTGATCGAGGGCGGCGAGAAACCGCTCGACAGTCGCGATCGCATCGCGCTGGGTGAACGCGTCGGACCGTTCGTCGTCCGGCGCGTAGTCACTCGCGCGAGCCAGGGCCCGCGCGGTACGCTCTCGGTGTTTTCGCGCAACGTTGCGCGTGATGCCGTACAACCAATGCCGCACCGGCGCGCGACCGTCGTAGGCATGGCGACGGCGGTGCACGATCAGAAACACGTCCTGAACTGCATCGTCGATCGCGTCGGTTCTCACTCCGAGATGCGCCAGCGACCGCCAGACAAAGTCATGATGGTCGCGAAACGTCGCGGCGAGATCGAAGACGGGTGTGGGCACGGACCGGCGGTCCCCGGGACTCTTGCATTCTTCCCGGTGACTCCGAGGATTCCGTCACGGCAGCCGCAGTTCGATGCCGATGCGGGAACGCACAGCCGCGATCGGCGCCACGCAGAGATTCGCCGCGCCCCGCAACCGGCGAAGCGTGGAACGGTGAAGCGTCAACCCCTCGACGGCCACGACCAGTCCGAGGCGAGGGGTAGCTTGCCAACGAAACTCCGCTCCAATCGCCACGTCGCGTAGGCGAGGGAGCGTTGCCGCGCCATGCGACGTTGCGTCCGGCGCCGGTACGAACTGGCCGGGTACGAACTGGCCGGGGGTCGGTCGCCCTCGGCAGGTCAGCAGGGCTCACGCATGCGGAAATTGCTGACCGTGTGGCTCTGGTCGCGGCGGAGGCGTTAGGCTGCGCAGACGATGGCTTCACGCCTCCGCAGTGTCGTCGCCACCGTGGCACTGCTGGCGTGTGGTTGCGGCGAGGGCACCACCGCGACGCGTTCGGCCGCCGCCAAGCTCGCGCCTAGACCTGCGTCCCCCATGCTCGAGCAGGGTGCAGCTGGAGCCGAAGCCCACCCCGAGTTGGACGCGGTGCGAGCGCTCATGGACACGAGCGTCGACCCGTGCGTCGACTTCTATCGGTACGCCTGCGGCGGCTGGGTCTCCAAGTTCTCAGCAGGAGAAACGAGTTTCTGGGATCGCCATTCGGAGCTAGCGCGGGACGCTCATCGAGTCACGCAAGAGATCATTGCCGACAATCTCGGCCAGGGCTCGCCCGCGCTGGACCAAGCGCGAGAGTTCTACGCGAGCTGCATGGCTCCAAGCGCCGAGCTTTCGCGCCGCGGTCCGTTCCAAAGCCAGCGAGGACGGATCTCGCGGGTTCGTACCCCTGAGCAGGCCGCATCAGCTATCGCAGACATTCACAGGCGTATCCGGGTGCCAGCGATGGCCTACGAGCCGGGGCGGGCCCCTTTCTTCCGCCTTGCTGTCGCGCCCGACCTTGGTGATCCAAACGTTGACATCGCCTATCTACTTCCCAGCGGGTTGGGTCTTGATGACCCGGCACGCTACGCGACGGGGGATGACCGCGAAGCCCTATTGTCGGCCTACCAGAAGCACATCGAAAGAATGTTCGAACTTGCCGGGGATCATCCCGCAGTGGCGGCGGACAAGTCCAAGCGAGCGTCGGAACTCGAGCGGAAGCTCGCGACATTCATGCCTACTGCAGCTGCGATGCGCGATCCCGCCCAATACTACCGGCGATTGTCGATCGCCGACGTGGACCCATTGTGGGCTCAGTATGCGGGCCGACTTGGAGCGAAGGCCACCACGCGTATCAGCGTCGCACCGCCCCAGTACTTCGAGGCGCTCGCGGATTTACTTCGGGCGACGCCGGCGAAGACCCTGCGAGCGTATTTGGACTGGCAGTGGCTGCTCGCGATGGCACAGGATTTACCGGCGCCGCTTTTCGAAGAACACTCGCGGTTCTTCAACGAGTTCGTTTGGGGTACAGCCGGCATCGAGTCCCGCGAGCATCTGTGCGTCCGGAGGACGAACGAGTGGTTTCGAAGCGCGATCGGGGAGGCGTTCGTCACTCGCACCATGAACCCTCGCGCTGAAGTCATGCTCCAGGGACTCGCCGAGCACGCACGCAATGCCGTTCGAACGGGTGTACTCGGCGCCGATTGGCTCGATCCGGAGACCAAACGGAGCGCGTTGGCCAAGCTCGAGGGCCTCTCGTTCAAGTTGGGCGCCCCCGCGCGCTACGAGCGAGACGCGCCCCCGGAGGTTCCGAAAGACCATCTTTCTGCGATCTTGGAGATCGCGGCGTTTCAGGCCGACCGTTCATTCGCGCGTATCGGTACAGCTCGCGATCGCGATGCATGGATAGTGGAGCCGCAAAGGGTGATCGGCCACTACCTCCCGGAAACGAATACCGTCTACGTTACCGCGGGGCATCTTCGCGCGCCGTTCTTTGATCTTGAACAGCCAAGCGCGCTGAACTTTGGAGCTATCGGCGAAGAACTCGTCCACGAGATCATCCACGCAATCGACGACCAGGGCCGCCAATTCCACGCCGATGGCTCGTGGGGAAACTGGTGGGGCGCAGAAGCAGAAGCTTCGTTTGCGGCGCGCAAACATTGCCTGGTTGAACGACACAATGCGACGCAGTGGCTGCCGGGGGTTGCGGTGGACGGCGAACTCGTCACCGGCGAAGCGATCGCCGACTTGGGCGGGGTGAAGTACGGCCTCGCTGCGTATCACGCTGATGCCGCGAGCCGTTCCGTTTCCGAGCTCGACGACCGGCTGTTCCTTGTTGCGTTTGCGCAAAACTACTGTGCGACTTTCAACGAGATGACGGCTCGGCACCTTGCAGCAACCGATCCTCATCCCCCGGGCGAGCACCGCGTCAATGTCACGCTCGCGAACACACCCGCGTTTTGGGCCGCGTACGAATGCGAGGAGGGGGAGCCCATGCGAGCGCCCGAAGCGTGCGAAGTGTGGTAGTCGCCGGCGAGGAAGACGTTTGGGGTGATCGCGAATAGGCGGTGGCAATGTACGGCATGAGGTAAAACGGAAATCGCGCTGGATCGTTCCCGTCGCGATGCACATCATCCCCACCCTTGCGCTGATCGCCGGTGCCCTGCTCTCGGGCTGCCGTCCGCCACCGCGCGCACCGGACGCGCCGGTGACCGCGGCGTCGGACCACGCGAACGGGGCTGGACCTGCGCCTGCGCCGTCGGGCCATGACTCGGGAACGCTGATCTTCGAGGCACCCCTCGATGGGGGCGCGCACTGCATGAACCTGCCCGCGGTCGCGCTCACCCGGTTCGACGTCGCGGGCTCGCGGTCCGAGCTCCACCGCGATCTCGTGCGTCAGTCCCTGCGCGCTGCGCTTGTCGACCCGTGCATCGAGCTGTCCCCCGGCAACGTCGAGTTCACGCTCAGCGTAGCCGATCGGGCCGTCGCTGACGGCACCGTGGCCAACCCCGACAAGTCGCCGTTTGCGGCCTGCGTTGCGAAGCACCTCGACGAGCTCGCGCGGCTTCCGCTGGCGGAGCCGCAGCCCCAAACTGTCCACGTGACGGTTGCGCTCGAAGTATCCCTGGTCGAGCGCTGCTCGACTCTCGACGCAGCATCGCCGCAGCGCGACGATCACGGCGATGGGTCGCGTGCCCGCAGTCGATCGGACGAAACCGGCTTGTAGAGGATCGGCGCGTCGAGCTGAGCACAAAGAGAAGTTGTTGCGTTCTTCCCGCTGACTCGAAGGATCCGTCACGGCAGCCGCAGCTCGATGCCGATGCGGGAACGCACAGCCGCGATCGGTGCCACGTAGAGATCGCCGCGCCCCTCAACCGCGAAGCGTGGACGGTGCACAAGCGCCAACCCCTCCACGGCCACCACCAGTCCGAGCCGAGGGGTCGCTTGCCAACGAAGCTCGGGCCCGATCCCCAACGCCGCGTAGGCGAGGGAGCGTCGCCGCGCCATGGCGACGTTGCGTCCGCGGCCCAGCATCGCGCCGGCCTCGACGAGGCCGCAGCCGGCGAACGCTATCGAGCGCCGCACCACGCCGTAGCAGCCGGCAGCCCCCGCAGTCACCAGGGCGATGTCCGCGCGCTCGCCGTGGCTGTTGCTCAACGTGCTGCGCTTCGGCCAAAACTGGACCGTGGCGGTGACCGACCACTTGGATGTGGCGAGCCCGAGCGCGCCACCGATCCCTCCGCTGGGCCGTGGGACTTGCCCGACTCCCGCGAGTGCATCCACCCGAAGCAGCCCCCGCCGGCGCCCCCGAAAGCGCGGCGCCCGACGAACCGGCGCGACCACGCGCGGCTCTTCCACCGGCAATACGGTCGGCATCGGCGGTGGCGCCGGCATGGGTAACGCGATCACCGGCGCAGCAGTGGGTGGCGGCGCGAGTGCCCGGGCCACTGCGGGCGTAGTGGCGACCGCAACCGCACTCGACGCGATCGCAACCAGCAAACCGACCGAGCGCTCCAACGTCTGGCATCCGGCGGCATGCAACACCCGGCGAGTCGTGCCCCACTCGTTCTCAAGCACCACCGTCGCTTCGAGGAGACCATCCTCCCCGTAGTCCACGTCGACTTCGACCACCAAATTCTCGGGGATCTCCGACGCCTCGATCCACTCCGTGATGGCATCATTGAATCCGTCGCCACAGTAGACAGCCCCGGTCCAAGTCGACTGCACCAGCGGATCGGCACGCGCGGGCTTTGACCACAGAGCCACCGCAGCGAGCACGAGCGTCAGCGCTGCGATGAAGGGGCGTGCCGGTGACACGAGGAGCGCGCTCAGCCTGACCGGAGGCCGGATGACATGCAAGCCATTGCCCTCTTCTCCGCCCGGATCGAGCCTCATGACGATGCGAGCTGGCCTTGCAACAACCTTCGCCGCGTCGAACTCCAGGGGGCCCCGCGAGCGCCCGCGTATCGGAGGGCAACGAGACATGGTCGGCTTCGAGCATCTAGTCCTGAAACAAGCGATGGGGGAAGAAGCGCGCGCTGAGCGGAGGCGTCGCC
>CADEGN010000409.1 GCA_902826865.1 uncultured Myxococcales bacterium | reverse complement strand
CGGATCCGCGGCAGCAGCTCGACGAAGTTGCACGGCCGAGTCCGGCTATCCAACTGGGGCAACAAGATCTCGTCCATCGCCAATCGCACCGCGGAGGTCGAGCCGGGCAGCATGAACACCAGGGTCGAGTCACACAGAGCCCCCTCGGCGCGGCTCTGGATCGTCGATGTGCCGATTTCGCGGAAGCTAAGCCAACGCATGAGCTCGCCAAACCCTGGGATCGACTTGGTGACGAGCGGGCGCAGGGCCTCGGGCGTCACGTCGCGCGCCGTGATCCCAGTCCCGCCGGTTGTGATCACCGCGTCGATCGCCTCGTCGCTGATCCAAGCGGCAACACAGGCACGGATCCGCGTCACGTCGTCGGTAACGAGGTCGCGCGCGGCGAGGATGTGCCCAGCGGCGCTAAGCCTTTCACAGGCCAGCCGACCGGAGCCATCGGTCTCGAGCGTTCGGGTGTCCGAGACCGTCAGAACCGCGACGCGGACGGGCTCAAATGGGCGGGTGGCGGACATCGCCCTGCATCCTGCCACGGACTGCGCGCATCATCGCGCTCAGGACGGAGCGCGACGCTGCCGTCGTGCGCATCCGCAGGAATCGCGGGGAAACGGCCGTGGGCGCCCTCGCCGGCTGGATCCTGCGCGCGGGGGCCACACGGGGGCTCGACCCCGGCCGTGCCTGTGCTACGATAATCGCGCCCGTTGGGCTGGAAAAATCCGTAGAACGTTTGGATCGTGACGTTGGAGTCGTGGATCATGAACCATATGAAGAGGACGTGGATCTCCTGCTGCTTGGCGCTTCCTTTCGCCGCTGCCGCGAGCGCACCCCGCGAGGCCGAAGCCTGCGGCGGTCTGTTCTGCGACGGCGGTCCAATGCCCATCCCCGTCGACCAGTCGGGCGAGAACATTCTGTTTGTTTGGGAGGGCGACACCATTGAAGCCCACATCCAAATCCAGTACACGGGCGATCCGGCCCAGTTTAGCTGGGTGATCCCGCTGCAGTCTGTACCTGAGTTCTCCGTCGGTTCGCAGCCGCTGTTCGACGCGTTGTTGGCCGGCAGCGTGCCAACCTATGGCTATTCGCAGACGTTCGACGACTGCTCGGATCCGGGCGCCAGCGCAGGTGCGCCTGACGGTGGCCTCAGCACGGCGGCCGGTGGCGACGGAGGCGAGAGCGGCAACGCCGGGGAGGATGGAGGAGGCCCGGAGATCGTGCTCCACGAGACGGTCGGCGCCTTCGAAGTCACCGTCTTGCAGGGCGATGATCCCCAGGAGGTGATCACGTGGCTCAATGAAAACGGCTACGCCCAGGATCCCGAGGCGGAGCCGATCCTCGCCGATTACATCGCGACCGGTCACCTCTTCGGCGCGGTCAAGCTCACCGGCGGCTCGGGCCTCGGAGAGATCCACCCGATCGTGCTGACGTTCAACGGCAGTGAGCCGTGCGTCCCGCTCAAGCTCACGCGCATTGCCGCCGTCGAGAACATGGAGGTGCGCTCGTTTTTCCTCGGCGCGTCGCGCATGGTCCCGAGCAATTACCGGCATGTGCTCATCAACGCGCTCAAGCTCGACTGGCTCACCGCCGCCAACTACAAGGACGTGATTACGCTCGCGGTCGATGAGAAAAACGCCGATGGCCGGGCGTTCGTGACCGAGTACGCCGGACCAAGCGATGTGGTCGTGACCGGCGGGGTCAACGGCACATCGTGGGATGCCGCGGCCTTCGGCACGCTCGCGGCAAGTGACATTGGCACCACGCTGACCAATCAGGGGTTGCTCTTCTGCGACTTCGATTTTGGCAACGGTTGCACGTTCACGCATCCGCTCCTCGAGGGGTTGCTCGGCCAGTTCATCACGCCGCCCAATGGCGTGCCGGCGCCCGAGTACTACGCCGACCAGGCCTCGTACGCCGAGGTGGACACCACGGGCTGGGATGGTGCGATGTTCGGTGCGTTGTTCACCGATCGGATCGTTGAACCAGGGCGGCACGCCGAGCAACTCGTGCTCAAGCACCCGTACCTCACGCGCATGTACACGATTATCTCGCCGGCCGAGATGACCGAAGATCCGATGTTCCAGGGCAACGCGTCGCTGCCGGAGGTGCCGGCCATACAAAACGGCGTGCTACGGACCCTGTGCAACGGCGACCGAGTGTTCACCCTGCCCGACGGTCGCGAGGTCTACCTGCCCGCTGGCTCGAACTGGCCCGCGCTGCCCGACGAGCCCGGGGGTTTGGCCGGGGCAATGCCCTCGTCGGAGATCATCGAGGCGGTGCCGCCCAGCGGTGCGCCGATGCGCCTGACCGACAACCGCGAGAAGATCGACCTGGTGCTTGCCGATTGGAACGCCCAGAACGGCTGGGACGGTGCTGGGCCAACGGACGGCAGCGGCGGCAGCGGTGGGAGCGAAGACGGTGGGCCAGGGCAGACCGACGACGACGGCGGTTGTGGCTGCACGAGCGATCGCTCACCGGTGGGTAGCTACGCCCTCGCCGGTGTCGTTCTGCTGGGGCTCGCCCGTCGGCGCCGCCGCGGCAACGGCAGCTGATCGCGCGGCGCTCGGGCGGCCATGGTCGCGTGTGCCCTCAACTACGGGTTGGGGGCAGCGCCTGTGGCCGCTCGTGGCGTTCTTCGGCGTCCGTGATCGCCGAAGCGGCGATCGCCTGCGCGCGCACGGTCGCGTGATGAAGACGGAAGCGGTTGCGTGCAAGCACGATGGCACCGATCACGCCGAGGCCGACAGCACCGATTCCGAGTGTGACCACTCCGAAGAGCCAGGCGACCATGGCGAGCGCCGTCGTTACCCCCACGACACCGCCGGTTGCGAGCATTTGTGCACTCTTTCCTGCCGCTGGGTCGACGTCGACGCGGACGAGAGCGCCACCGGCCCCGTCGGACTCGCTGGTGACGCGATAGGTGATGCCGCGATCATCGTCGACGACATCGGCCGCGTCTTGGCCCTGGGCGTGCCCGCGCAGGCCGGTCTCGGCCTCGATGGCTGCACGGATGGCCGCCGTTGCGCGGGCGGGTGCGGCGGCGACGGTGCCCGACAAGGATGGCGGCGGAGCGGTGGGGCTCCGCGCGAGCGCTGTGGTCTTCGCGGTCGGCCCAGCCTCTCGCTCGGCGAGCGCGCGTCGGAGCTCCTGCGGAGAGATCCCAGCCTCCGCCGCGGCCTCACGCAGCTCATCGTCGCTGAACTCGGCCATCGTCGACCCGCCTGCGCGCGCTCAGGCTATCACGATTGCGGTCCGAGGATGCCGTCGGCCGTACCTACGCGATTGCGCCCCGCGTTCTTGGCCGCGTACAGGTGGCGGTCGCCCTCTTCGAACAAGGCTGTCTGATCTGGGTGGCGCCCCGGAACAAAGCTCGCGACTCCGATCGACACCGTGACGGCGAGGTGGACGCCGTCGTAGATGAAGGTCGCGGCCTCGACGAGCTTGCGGATGCGCTCGGCAAACGCGATGGCGTCGGCCCGTGGGCTGTCGCGGGCGATCACCGCGAACTCCTCGCCACCGACGCGGCAAAACGAGTCTTCCGCGCGGAGCGATCCCATCACGCAGGCCGCCAGTCGCTGGAGCACGTGGTCACCGGCCTGGTGGCCGTGAACATCGTTGATCTGCTTGAAGTGGTCGACGTCGATCAGAATCAAGGAGAACTGCAGGCTGTGGCGCGTCGCGTGGCTGAAGTCCTTGGCCAGCTGCTCGTCGAAGAACCGCTTGTTATATGCCTGGGTGAGCGCGTCGCGAGTTGCGGACTCGTACAGCTGTTGCTGAAACTGCTCCTCCAGCGAGTCTTGGAAGCTGAACTTGAGGATCGTGACCGACCCGACCTGAATTCGATCCCCGTCATCGAGTTCTTGGTGATGTACCCGAGCGCCGTTGACGTAGGTGCCGTTGGTCGAGTCGAGGTCGGTCAGCGCCACGGGGCCGTCGGTCGGCCGTGCAAGGCGCAGGTGGAGCCGTGACACGCCCTCGTCGTCGAGGCGAATGTCCGCATCGAGCGAGCGACCGATGGTGACCTCCCCAACCGGCAGCTTGAACATCTTGCCGACGCTGCGACCCGACAGGACGATGACGAACGCGCTGCGGTCACCGCCCTGGTGAGGGGGTTTCTGGTGGCGGATGATGGTTTCTTCCTCGTTCACGCCGCGGGGTCCTCTGTGGTTTGCCAGAGCTTGTTGCAAAAGGAAACGCCGATAGTGGGGGCGCGGTCGGCCGGCCGTGGGTCGCCGGCGGGACAAGGGATTCGCCCGCCCATGCCGTGGTATTGGGTGGCCATGGCAGACACCATCGGGGATCGGCTCGAAGAGTTGGCTGCGTGCGGCGTCCAGATCGTGGACCCGCGGCAAACCTACGTCGCGGCCGACGTCGAGCTCGCGCGGATCTGTCCCGGGGCGGTTCTCCACCCGGGCACACGATTGCATGGGGCCCGGACCTGGCTATCGCCGGGGGCGCAGATCGGCGTCGAAGGGCCGGCAACCGTGGTCGACACAGTGTTCGGCGCCAACTCGGCCATCGACAGCGGGTATGTGAACGGCGCGGTCCTTCTCGCGGGAGCTCGGCTTGGCGCCAATGCGCACGTTCGCCCTGGCACGCTGCTCGAGGAGTTGGCGTCGACTGCCCACGCCGTCGGACTCAAACACACCATCTTGCTCGCATTCGTCACGATCGGGTCGGTGGTGAACTTCTGCGACGTGCTCATGGCCGGTGGGACGTCGCGCAAGGACCACTCCGAGGTCGGCAGCGGTTTCATCCACTTCAATTTCACCCCGTGGGGACGGAGCGGGGACAAGGCCACGCCGTCGCTGGTCGGTGACGTCGTCGATGGCGTGCTCTTGCGTTCGGCGCGGATCTTTCTCGGTGGCGCAGGTGGGATGATCGGCCCGCGTTCGGTCGGCTTTGGCGCGGTCGCGGCTGCGGGTCAAGTGTTGCGCCGCGATCTAGCGGCCGGTCGCCTCGGCAGCGAACCCACCCCGAAGGTCGATTCACCGATTCGTGCGGCCCATGCCGGGCGCACCCAACCTCGGGCCGAGCGCAACGTGGCATACATCGGACAGTTGGTGGCGCTACGTGCCTGGTATCGGGATGTCCGGCTCGCGCGGGAAGGGTCCGCAGGGCCGCGGGAGGTCCTGCGTCGCGCGATTGAGACGATCGAATTCGCGATCGCCGAACGGGTCGATCGATTGCGGGCTTTCCTCGTCGAGCGTGGCGAGCCGATGCCCGAGCTCGAGCTCGATCCACACGTGCCTTGTCCCATCGATGTCGGTGCGCAGGACCGCGCGGTCGACCACATCGCCTGGGTTCAGGCGCTCGGGGATAGCGAAGTCGCGACCATGCGCGGGTGGTTGCAAGCAGTCGTCAGCGCGGTCGGCGGATAGCGACCCCACCGAGGGGCCCAAAAGCGGGCGCGCGCGATCTC
>CADEGN010000408.1 GCA_902826865.1 uncultured Myxococcales bacterium | reverse complement strand
CCGTAAAACGATCTCCTCTAGGGTACTCTCGCCCGGCCGGTCGAGACCGTGCGCGATCGCCTCCCGGAGCTCCCGGCCTTCGAAGCTACGCTCGGGACAGTCGGGCGAACGACTGCTCGAGTCGCACGTGTCGACGTCCTCGACGTGCCATTCAGGCCTTCGGTTCCTCCGCCGACGCACGTCGAGGCACACGTTGACGACGATTCGGCACAACCACGTCTGCGGACTGGAGCGCCCGTTGAAAGTGTCGGACGAACGTTGTGCCTTGAGGAAGGCCTCTTGCACCGCGTCAAGCGCGTCGTCCTCGTTCTTCAGGTACGCCCACGCGATCGAAAACGCCCGGCGTTGGTACTCGCGGTAGAGTGCCTCGACGTCGAGCTCGAGCAAGACAACGTCGGTGGACTCGGCTGGGGGCGCGCAGACGGCGAGGTGCATGACGCGCTGTAGGATCGCAACACACGTTCCGAGCGAACAACCTCAGTGTTTTCAAGCCGTTCGTGCCTCGCGTCCCCGGAGATAGGGCAAGCGCTGAGCGTCGGTGCCCAACTTGAGCACGCGTTTCGCTCGAGATGAGCAAGTTCAGTTCCGACCGGGCTCGGCGGCGATCAGACCTGGCCTCGCGCCTGCCACGCGAGACCCCCTACTTACGTCGCACCCGGCGAATACTTCAAATTCCGCGCGCGTCTTTGCTCGGTTGCCCGCGCAGCTGCGCCGCGATCGGCGGCGGCAGCCAGCAGCACGGTCTCGAAGCGAGCAGCCAGCTGATCGCGGTCGAACTCCGTCTCGGCCAACCCGCGTGCAGCGGCCCCGGCGTCTCCCAAACGCCCCGGGCTCGATGCCAAGGCGGTTAGCATTCCAGCCGCCGCCCCAACGTCGCCATGGGGCATCGCGATGCCAGCCCCGCTCCGGGCCAGCAGGTCGGCATGCCATCCTCCATAGTTGATCGCGAGCGCGCGCCCGGCCGCGAGGGCATCGAAAAACTTATTGGCGCTATTGGCCTGCATCTGCGGCAGGGGGAGGAACAACGACGTCGCGATGTCCGCACATCCGAGCAGGCCAGGCATGTCTCGCTTCGCCACCGGTGGCAGCACACGCAAGTTGTCATCAAGGACGCCGAGCGAGCGAGCACGCGCGAGGATCTGCTCGCGCTCCGCACCGTCTCCGACCATCACGAACTGCAAGCCGGAGCCGTCGCGGCGGCAGGCCGCGGCGACGTCGACGAGCCAGGCGGCTCCGTTAATCGCGCCGAATGTGCCGGCGTAAAGGACGAGCGGTCGCTTCGGATCGATCCACGGCAGGTGCTTCGCGCGAAACTGAGGCGCGTGCGCCGCGGAATCCGCAAATGCGGCATCGCAGCCATTCGGCACCACCGCGATGCGGTCCCGACCGATCCCGCGGGCCGCGACGCCCTCGGCGATCGCCGGCGACAGTGCCACTACGCGACTCGCACCGTGGTAGGCAGTCCACTCCAGCGCACGCGCCGCGGCGCGCATCCACGGCTGAGGGAGTGCACCCATTGCGATCGGCAGCTCCGGCCACAAGTCGCGCACTTCGAACACCATCGGTACCCGTCGGCCGAAGCTGGCGAGCAGTCCAGGTATCGCGATTGTCAGCGGCGTGCTGGTCGCGAACACGACGTCGGCGGGCGTTCGCAGCGCCTCGCGACTCGCTGCCAATGCGAAACGCGCGAACGCGGCCATGCGCTGGCGATAGTCCATGTGGTTGGCGTAGCTCACCGGAAGAACCACGAGGCGAACGCCATCGATCTCTGTGGTCGTCGGCCGAGAGATGTCGCGCCAACGCGGCATCATTGCATTCGACGTCACGAGCGTCACATCGTGGCCGCGGGCGACAAGACGGCGCGCGAGCTCATACGAACGCGTGCCACCCGCCGCTTCCGGCGAAATGAAATACTGATGAAGGTAGAGAACACGCATTGCACTCAGCTCGCCATCGCCTGGTCGTCCGATCGCGACTCCGCGTACCTGGGATCGTAGTAGCCAGTGCCGCGGGCGAGCAGTTCCCGAACGCCGTCGGAGTCGTTGCGCCGGGCGACTGACACCAACCGCGTCACCCAGGGGACGATCGTTAGCGCATCAAATTTCTCAGGTCGCACACACATGATGCCCGGCATCCCGCTGTCGGTCATCGCCTCGCCATCATGAACCAGCTCTTCGTACAGTTTCTCGCCCGGGCGCAGCCCGACGAACTCGATCGGCACCTCGTCGAGCCCGCAACCCGCCAGGCGGACCATCTGCCGAGCCATGTCGATGATCTTCACCGGCTCACCCATGTCGAGCAAAAACACCTCGCCGCCCTGCCCGCCCGCTCCGGCCTGAAGCACGAGGCGTACGGCCTCCGGGATGGTCATGAAGAACCGCGTCATATCGGGGTGGGTGACCGTCACGGGTCCGCCGGCCTCGATCTGGCGCTGGAACGTGTGCAGCACGGACCCACGCGAACCGAGCACGTTGCCGAACCGCACGCAGCACATCTTGGTCGCGCTGGCTCGGGCACGGGCCTGAACGAGAAGCTCGCCGGCGCGCTTGGTCGCCCCCATCACGCTCGTCGGGTTTACGGCCTTGTCCGTCGAGATGAACACGAATCTCTCCACACGATACTGATGCACCGCATCAACTATCACGCGGGTCCCGTGGACGTTGTTGTCGACTGAGGCGCACGGATGCGCCTCCATCATCGGCACGTGCTTGTAGGCCGCCGCGTGAAACACCGCCTGCGGACGATGTTCCTGAAAGGCGCGATCGACCTCGTCGGCGCTGCGAACATCACCCAAGCACGCAACCAGCCGGTCGCCGAGGGTTCCGCGCAGCTCGGCATGGATCTCGAAAAGGTTGTTCTCGTGATTTTCGAACAACACCAGCTTGGCCGGGCCAAACGCGGCGATCTGCCGACACAGCTCTGAGCCGATCGATCCGCCCGCGCCGGTGACCAGCACGACCTTTCCAGCGAAAGCGGCGCGCATCGGCACGATCGCCGCGGGCGACGGCGCAACGACCTCTCGGCCGAGGAGATCCTCGATCTGCACCTTGCGGATCCGCGCGACCTCGACGCTGCCGCCCAGTAACTCCCAGTAGGCAGGCACCGTGCGGATCGGGAGACCCGTTGCTCGGCAACGCTCGACGACCGCGCGCCGAGCCGCGCGGGTCGCGGACGGCATCGTCAAGATGATCACCTGCGCACCGACAGCACGAACGACGGCGTCGATATCTTCGACGGTTCCGAGAACTGGCACCCCACCGATCACCCGGCCATGCCGTTCACGTGCGCTGTCGAGAAAGCCAACCGGTTCATAGCCGGCCTCCGGCCGGGCCAGCAGTTCCTGGGCGATTAGCCGACCATCGCGATCCGCTCCAACGAGCAACGCGCGCATTCTCGGCAGGGATGCGACGTGGCGTGACCGACCGTCCTCCAGCCAACGACAGAGCTGACGAACCCCCCACTGCCCGGCGAGGGTGATCACCCCCTCGAGCGCGATCACACCCATCGGCGGCGCGAACTGGCCGAGCAGCGGCCGGCCAAGCAGCCACGTTCCGGTGACGATCGCAGCGGCGAGCGCCAGTCGCTCGACATCGATCAGGGTGAACAGGCGCCAGCTGGTGCGGTGGCTACCGACGAGGCGGGCAGCGACGAAGTGCATCACCAGCAGTGGCCCGACGACCGCGAAGTACTGCTGGCGCCACTCGCCGGTCGGCACTTCGCCGAAGCGGAGCGAATACGCCACACCCAGCGAGAGCGCGATAATCGCCGCATCTACCGCCGACCGGGCGAGGTTGCGCAGCCCGGGTACGCTCGCACCAATTCGGTCGATCCGAGGCTGCAACCATTCACGGATGTGTGCGCGCATCGGGACGCGGTCCATCACCGCACGCTTCGTGGGGGCGCGACTAGAAGGCACGATCGCTGTCATTTCGGGGGAGTCCGGCTACGCGGCGAGACCGCGGACTCGGATGACGTAACGTCGCGAAGGGATCGAGCAACGACGATCCCGACGACGAACCGTCGACGGCCGGGGCGGCCGACCTTGGTCCGGACGCGTGACGCTCGCGCGGGCGCGCGCTCGCGCAGCCACGGCTGAGCGATGGAACGCAACGCGGGCTTCGCGACCCGGCACGAAGGACTGGCCCCGCGCCGGGCCGACCTTACGAACACGCCGTGCTTGGACTGCTCAAACGCATGGTCGGCGGCCGGTCGGACGCCGGGATCGAACTCCGCCCGCGCGACTGTCACAGCCACCTGATTTGGGGCGTCGATGATGGGGCGCGCAACGCCGACGAGTCGATCGCGATGCTGCGTCTGCTTGTGAGCGCCGGCGCGCGCACGATCGTCTGTACCTCGCACATGTTCCCCGCTCGCTATGACAACGATGTCGCCACGCTGCGCCGCGGCTTCGACGCGCTCGAACGGGCGCGCGCACAGGCGGGGATCGATGTCGCGCTGGAGCTCGGAGCAGAGCACTACCTCGATGAGGGCCTCCGCGGGCGAATCGTGGCCGGCCAATTCATCGAATTCGGCCCCGAGCGCTACGTGCTGTTCGAGGCACCGACCGGGCAGCACACGCCGGTAGAGCTCATGGCCGTCGTCGCCGAGCTCAAGCAGCGCGGGTGCACACCGCTGCTGGCCCATGTCGAGCGTTACCCCTGGCTTCGGGGCGAAGAGGGCGCCGAGCTGTGCGAAGACCTGCGTGCCGCCGGTGCGCGGTTTCAGGTCAACCGCACCGTGGGCAACGCCAACGTGCCTGGCAAGGGTCCACGTGGGCAGTTCATCGCGTGGCTGCGCGAGCAGGACTGGATCGACGAGGTCGGCAGCGACTTGCACCGCGCCACCGCGGACGGCCGCCCGCTCTAGTCCCCTGGAAGCCTGATTAGGTTTCCACGGGACTCGAGGCGCGAGCGCGATGTTCTGCCGCTGAAGCTCGAGCGTCAGCGCCATACGGCGCGCAACCCGATGAGCGCCTCGGCGTAGTTCGCGTTCAGGGTCTCGGCCCGAGACTCGTAGACCGGGGCCTCCCCGGACAGGAACGCGGTTGTATAGCGGACCCGCAGGGCAGGCCCGACGCCGAAGCGTGACATCCACCCGTAGTCGAGCGCAACCTGACCCACGAGCGAGCGCCGAGGCACATCGCGGCCGGCCTGTCGCCGGTCGCGATCGATACCGTAGCCGACCAGCTCGGCGGCCACCATATGTTGCGGCCGCGGCCAAAACGTCGCGCGCACGGTGACTCGGGCTTGCCGCTGGGTGTCGAGAAACACCCATGCGTGCCGCAGTTGAGCCTGCCACGCGATCGCCAAGCGTTCACGAATACGATGCTCGATCCCGTAACCGACGCCGACAACGACGTCGCGTACACCACCGAGCCGAACCGGGATGCCGTCGATCACATATCTGAAGATCGTGTGGGTCTGTACGCCCAGG
>CADEGN010000407.1 GCA_902826865.1 uncultured Myxococcales bacterium | reverse complement strand
GTGGTGCCACTGGTGCCACGTGATGGAGGAGACGACGTACGTCGATCCCGACGTGTTGTCGTTGCTCCGCGATCACTTCGTCACGATCCGCGTCGACTCCGACGCACGCCCGGATGTCGCCGAGCGCTACCGCCAGTGGGGCTGGCCCGCGACCGGGTTTCTGTCGCCCGATGCTCGACCGGTGCTCGAGCTCCGCGGCTACCAGAACCCCAAGGCATTCGCCGCGATGCTCCGTGGACTCGTCGCCGGCCGCGATCGCCGGGCGCTTGCGCACCGCTCACCGCCCATGGCGAGAATGCCGATGTTCCTAACGGCGATCGAGTGCGACGTATGAGCGTGCCGCGTCCGTTCATTTTCGAGCTGGGCGAGCTCTGCATTTCCGCGCGTGACAGTCGAAGACTCCGCGCCGCGCTTTCGCACGCGGCCTCCCGCGGGCTCCCAATTGGCATCCAACGCTGTGGCGACCGCGCAGACGTGCCCCGTACGATTTCTCGCGACGGCAGGTTCCGGTGTCGCGTCTACTGGGAAGATGAACGACTTGCCCCTACTTCATCGAACGACCCCCGTCCTGCTCCTTGCGACGCTTGTCTTCGGGTGCGGCGACGCCGGTGCGGACGAGACGGAGGCTGCTGACGGCTGCGAAGGCGCAAAATGCGACGATGCTGACGATCTAGAGTCCCCATGCGCCACGATGGATAGTGACGTGACCGGATGCTGCTGGATCGAACCCGAGCAGCAAGGTGGACGAGATGTCCTCGTGTGCCACTACGCTCCGGCAAGCGTCGCGCCGGTGGAGGTGTCCACCGTCGTCACCGGGTTCGACGCGAACCGCGGCATTCTGAACCGCCAAAACCTGGCACCGTCCGACGCACCCCACGTGGCGTGGGTGATCGAGGGATATCCGCTGGAGCTCACGAGCGAGATCTCTGCCAGATCCGACCAAGTGATCGGACTTGTGCGGGGGGTCGCCAGCACCGAGCGCGTTCGCGTCGCGTCAGCCAGCGACCTTGACCAGGCCCGCGCAATGGTTCTCCGCCTGCCTGTCGACGTGCTCCGCACCAAGGTCTACAACCGCCACGTCGATGGCGTCGTCCAGTTGGGCTTCGGGCACTCGCTGCAGGTCGGCAACAATCCCATAGAAGTCGCCGCGTCGGATCTGCTACCCGAGTTCGGGCTGGCTCGCGATCTCTTGATCGCCGTGACACGAGGGAGCTCAACCGTCGCCGCGACGATAACCCTTGCGACGGGCCAGGACCCCAACACCGGCGCCACACACGACGTCACGTTTTCCGGGCCTGGCGCGTACGTGATCGATGCCGCCGGGATGCGCCCGGCGAACGATGCCGAGCTCACGGCACCGATCGGCACGCCCATCGCCAATTGTGAGGTCCGCGGTGACCTCGTCTGCCGGAAGCTCGCGGTCCCGGGCGTCGAAGCGGTGCGTGTGATCGTGCAGGGCGCAAGTGAGACGGGAACGCCACCGGCTCCGCAAACGCTAGAACTCGGGGTCGACGACGTGGGAACGCCCCTTGATGCCCCGGGTTACCCGTACACGCTTACGTTCGAGGCCGAGACATCGCCGGACATGATCGGCTTGACGCAACTCTCCGAGAGGACGCACCGCGTGACGCGATCGGTTGCGTCTGCCGGAGCGGGGACGGTCACGGCCAACCTTCCGTTCGAGCCATGGGAGGTCACGCTGCAGAGCGCGGTCGACACCGCGGGCGTGGTGGATCTCGACACGTGGATCCTGGAGCTCGGTGAGCGTCAAGACGACCGCTTCGCGGTGCTCGCCGAGATCGATGCTCTGGAATCCTCCCCCAACCCCGTCACGTACCGGATCGCGGTGCCAGTGGGCACGACCTCGCTCCGAGGCCGCGCGGAGGTATTCGACGCTGCCACGCCTTCTGGGCAATCGGTCGATGTCGCCCTTTCCCGGGGCTCGTGGCTGTTGACGACTCAGGGGCTTGAGCCGGCGCCGTAGTGGCAGGCCCGAGCTCAGCGCAGTGGCGCGAGGAGCCCGAGCATTTCGATCTGCGAATGCCGCGGTGCCGGCCGAGGTTGCGGCTGGTGCGTGGGAGTTCGTAGGCGTCGTCAGCACGCGGACGACTGAGCCGCTCGCTTGTCCTGCCAACGCCGAGTTGGACGCCCTCGTCGTGCGCGCTCCGGTAACGTTGCGGTGAACGCGTACGGCGGCGCGCGCCGCCGCCACCAGGATGTGACAAGCCGCGGCTGGCCGGGGCTACACACCATCAGGGCGGCCCCACGGCCAGCCCCACGAAAACCTCGGGATCTGACCCGCCGCTACTTCCGTGCTTTCACACTCTGCCGGATCACGACGACATTGCTCGGCGAGTTCGAAGCGGCGTCGGCCTCGAGTGTCACGCGCAGCTCGAACGTGCGGTGCGGCGTCGTCGCCTCGAGCTCGCCCTCGCGTTTGCCTTCATCGTAGGCGAGCATGCCGAGCTTCACCGGATCGGTGTCTTTGGCGACCACCCAAACCGCGTAGCCTGCGTAGTTCCCCACGCGGTTTGCGGGGAGGAGGTTCTCGACGCCAACGTCGACGTCGTAGGTGGAGGTCTTGTTCTTCTTGATCGCGATCTCAGCGTCACCGCCGAGCGCAGGCTCTGCGGTTTGCGCGGCGTACTTTTTTGCACAACCGCCTATGAGCGCGACGGGACCGAGGAACACAGCCAAGAGTAGGGTTCGTTGGAGCATCTGTGCGCATTTCAGACACAGTCGTCCCGGCTGCGCAAGCTCGCCAGAAGAATTCGCCGATGGCGAGCGAGGCGCGCGAGGCACCTGCGGTACAGTCGCGGCATTCCGCCCCGCGCGGTGGTGCCTTGATGGACTCTTTCGCAGCAGCGATCGATTCAGTTTGGGCATGCTGGCGCAAGCAGCCTGGGGCATGCCCGTGGTGCCGAACGGACCGCGCGCTGGCTGTTCATGCGCGCTCGAGAACGGCGGCGGCACCGAGCCCGCCGGCCGCACAGACGCCGAGCAGCGCGTAGCGCTTGCCGGTGTCGTGGAACTCGTTGGCCATCGTCATCACCATCCGCACGCCCGTGGCACCAAACGGGCGGCGAAGTGCGACCGAGCCGCCGAAGTCCTCGACAAGGCAGTCGTGCTTTGTCGCCCTGCCGGGTTCAAGTCCTTCCTGCTGCGCCGCGACACCGACTTCTCGCTGACGAAGAACTTCGACCGCTGGACCGAGGATGGCGTGCGCTTCGTGTTCGGCTACGACTCGAGCAAACCGATGTCAACCGGCTCCTGAAGTCCGAGGAGCTCGCCGAGTTCGAGCACACACCATCGCGCTCGAAGCAGACCTATCGCATGGTGGTTCTGAAGAAGCACATCATCGAGGAGCGCGGGCAGCTCATGCTCGGCAACGTCACGCGCGACTTCTTCTACGTGACCAACGAGGCATGGTCCTGCGCATGGAGTTCCGCACCCTTCCTCAACCCGGCTGATCATGGTGCCGGTGCAGGTGGTCCGCACTGCTCGTCGGCTCGTCTTCCGATTCCTCGCCTGGCGCCCAGAGCTCCACATCCTCACCCGCTCGCTCGACACCGCATGAGCTGGACCCGTCGGCCGACGATCCTGCCGTCCGCCGGGGCCTGCGATCGCCAACCCACTCGCCCGTTCGGAAAGGAGTCCCTCGCTGAAAAACCAAGCCCCCAGGACCGAGGTCTCCGTGCCCCGAACGGCGAGCCGCGCTAGCTTAAGGGCTAGGTCGCTGCGCCCAGCCCACAATGTCGTGCGCCAACGCGGGATCGCAACCGCGTACGAGCGGGACAGCGGCGGTCGAGAGCGTGCCATGATGCAGCCGATGGCAGATCGCGACGCCGACGCCGACGCCGACGCCGACGCCGACGCCGACGCCGACGCCGACGCGAGCCAGCTCGTCGCAGAGCATCACGGCTCGGGCAAGCTGCAAATCAAGCTGGCTTCATCGATGGCGAGTGCCACGCGCACGGATTTTCTCTACCTCGGCCGCCGTGGGGAGGTGCTAGCGCCATGGCGTTACCATGCGCGGCGCATTGCGGGGTTTGGCGGCATCGTAGTTGTCGCGTCGGCGGGGATCGGCCTGTGCTGGATGGTTGGCGTGCCGTGGCTCTCGCTCGCCTACCTCGCAGTGCTCGGTTATCTCGGTCTGGTCTGGCGCCGGTCGAAGCAACTTGAGGCCGCCGCCTTGTTGGTCGCGCACGAATCACTCGACCAAGCCGAACCTTTGCTGCGCGAGCTGACCGAGGCTCGATGGATCCCACGGGGGATGCGGGCGTCGGCGTGGCACAACCTCGCCGGCCTGGAGAACCGTCGCGGCAACAAGACTGCGGCGCTCGAACATGTTCGCGCTGCCGGGAGGCAGTGGGATCGAGTTAGCGCCCGTCGCTCCGGGCCGTGGCGCTGGGTCCACCGATTCACGGAGGTCGTCCTGTTGGCCGAGCTGGGTCGGCTGCAAGAAGCCGACGAGTTGCGGCCGCGTCTCGACGGAGCCCCCGACAGTGACCTATTCGTGATCCTGCGGATGAGCGCCGACCTGATGTGCGCGTTCATGGCCGACGATCCCAGTCGACTTCCGGCCGACCTGCACCCGTGGACCCGCGTTGCCCTGCAGACCACCACCGCCGAACTCGCCCTCGCACTCCTGGCCTGGGCGCATTTACGTCGGCACGACGATGATATGGGACAACATCTTTTGGCCGAAGCTCACGAGCGGATCAAGCTCGACGTGTTCCGCACGACTCATCCCGCGGTGTCCCGCTGGCTCGACGCGACACGTGTCCCCGGATTCGGCATCGCTCGTCAGAACCACCAGAAGTCTCTCTCGTAACCAGCGTCACGCCATGTTCGATCGACTCTCGGCAGGCTTTCTTCGCCCGAGCCACCGGGTTGACCCAATGGAGATGCGCCCCATCCGGAGGTTACCGTTTTCAGCGGTCGGCATACACCTGAACACAACGTTGTGATGAAGATGCCTCACCGTACGCCTCAACCTATCCCCGTCCTCGCCGGCGCGCTGCTCGGTCTGTCGGGTTGCTCGACCGACGTCAACTCGGGCGCGTCCGATCTGGCCGAAGGACTCGGCCCAGCGGACAGCACGTCCACGACCGCGGCCTCCACCGGCTCCGACAGCGATGGTTCGACGGTCGTCAGCGGCGACACCGATCAAACCGACGGAATCAACGAGACCGGGGCCGCCGGCTGCGACGACGGCGGTGGTTGCCTCGCCGCACCACCGGATGGGTGGTCGGGGCCCGTCGCGTATGCCCGCTCGGCCTCGCTGGGTGCCACGCCGAGCTGCCCTCCCGGCTTCCGTGATTCCCTGACCTTGCTCGAGGGTCCATCCGCGGTGGCGCCCGCCGTCTGCGAGTGTTCGTGCGGCACGACCGCGGCTCTCGACTGCTACGGATACGCATATAGCATTGCCGCGTGAAGTTTGCGTTGTGCGCGAGCATTCTCTTGTGGATTTG
>CADEGN010000406.1 GCA_902826865.1 uncultured Myxococcales bacterium | reverse complement strand
TTCGAGATCGCCCCGAAGACGGGCGCCTACGGCCTCGTCCCGGCGACGATGCCGATCGGTTGACCCCGTCGCTACGTCGGGCCGCTCGAACTCGTTCAGTCCGGCAGGAGCCGAAGTTGTCTGGGAGGAGAAGGCTCCGGGGGCACGCGAAGCGATTCAGAATCGTCCGCTCAGCGAGAACCCTGCCACGATGCGTCGGGCGGTGCGTGGATCAGACGTGGTTCCAATGATTTTGGCGTAGAACCACGCAAGTCCGAAGGCGCCCGCGGTGACGCCGAATCCGATGCTGCGTCGGCGCAGCAAGACGCTCTTGGGGGTGAGCGGGCGATCCGGAGACGGCGAGCGCCCGGCGGTTGCGGCCATCGAGGCGGGCGGGCCGGCGAGCGCGAGCAGGAGCATCGGGGCCAGCATCTGTCTTGGTGGTCGCGCACGGGGGCGCGGGGATCGACCCCTCCTGGCTGACTTTTCCCGTCGCCCGGGGCAAAGCTGGCTGGATCCGCCGCCGCAACCGTGGGACCGGAGGCCGGCAACCCGCCGGCCGGCTCCCCGGCCCGCTGTAAACCCTCCGCACGGGGACGTCATCGCCGGCTTGCGCGCCACGGGACGGCGGGGTTGGATTCTCCGCCGCACAGGTGGGCTCTCGCCGCGCGCAGGGCTCGGGAACGAAAGGAACGACGACGATGCTGCTTTCCCCCTCGCCCCGAGGCGCCGACCTCGGCACGCGTGTACGCGAGTTTATTGCCACCGTCATCACGCCCGTTGAGTCGCAGTACTTCGCCGATCTCGCGCAGGCTCGCGCGTCCGGCAACGCGTGGAAGACGCTCCCGCTCATGCGCCAGCTCCAGGAGAAAGCCCGCGCCGAAGGGCTGTGGAATCTCTTTCTTCCGGCGGGTCACGGCGACGAGTACGCCGCGAAATTCGGAACGACCGGCGGCGCTGGGCTGACCAACGTCGATTACGCGCCGATCGCAGAGCTCACCGGGCGCTCGTTCATTGCCCCGCACGTGTTCAACTGCAACGCACCCGACTCGGGTAACGCCGAGGTGCTGCTTCGCTACGGCAGTGAGGGGCAGAAGCGGCAGTGGCTAGAGCCGCTGTTGCAGGCGTCGATTCGCAGCGCGTTTCTCATGACCGAGCCGGGCGTGGCGTCGTCCGACGCGACGAACATGCAAGCGACGGCGATCGTTGAAGGCGACCACGTCGTCATCAACGGCTGCAAGTGGTGGTCGACCGGGGTCGGACACGCCGACTGTGAGTTGCTCATCTTCATGGGGCTTAGCGATCCGAATGCTCACAAGTACTTGCGCCACTCAATGGTGATCGTGCCGCGCAGCACAGCCGGCGTTGAGGTGGTGCGGATGCTGCCGACGATGGGTTGGTACGACGAGCCCCACGGGCACGGCGAGGTGCGGCTTACCGACGTTCGTGTCCCGCTTAGCAATGTCATCGCCGGCCCCGGTCGCGCGTTTGAAATCGCCCAGGGCCGGCTCGGGCCGGGGCGCGTTCACCATTGCATGCGGCTCATCGGTCTCGCCGAGCACGCGCTTGAGCTCGCATGCCGGCGGGCGGTGTCTCGCACCGCGTTCGGCAAGCCACTGGTCAACCTTGGCGGAAATCGCGAGCGGATCGCGGATGCCCGCATCGCCATCAATCAGGCCCGGCTTCACGTGCTTCACGCGGCGTGGCTTCTCGATACCCACAACCTGTCCGCCATTAACGCCGTCAGCGAGATCAAAGTCGCGATTCCGACGATGGCCCAGAACGTCATCGACATGGCGATGCAGATCCACGGCGGTGCTTCGCTTTCGGATGACTTCCCCTTGGCCGCCGCGTGGCTGCACGCCCGTGCAATTCGCTTCGCCGACGGGCCCGATGAAGTACACCGAGGCGTGGTCGCGCGGTTCGAGATCGCCAAGTATCGCGGGGCAGAGTCGTGAGCCGTGGGGACGCGGACGCCCGCAATGTTCGCTCCGAGGACGCATTCGACGTGCAAGCGGTCGCAGCGTGGCTGCGCGAGCGGGCCGATGATCGGCGAGGCCTCGAAGGCACTCCGCAGGTCCAGCAGTTTACCGGCGGCGTTTCAAACCTGACGTACCTGCTGCGCTATCCAACCCGCGACGTGATTCTGCGCCGGCCGCCCGCGGGTCACAAGGCGAAGAGCGCCCATGACATGCGGCGCGAGTACGATGTCCAGCGCCTGCTCAAGCCGGTGTTCGATCGCGTTCCGGCGATGGTGGCCTTCTGCGACGACCAAAGCGTGATCGGCTCCGAGTTCTACGTGATGGAGCGGCTTGATGGGCGGATCCTCCGGCGCAACCTCCCGGCCGGCTTGACGCTCTCCAAGGACAAGGCGCGGGCCCTCGGCCGCGCCTTCGTCGAGCTGCTGGTCGATCTCCACCGAGTCGACGTGGTGGGCACCGGGCTCGCACGTTTCGGGCGCGGCGATGGTTACGTAGCCCGCCAGGTGAGCGGCTGGTCCGATCGCTATCGTCGGGCGCGCACCAAGAATGTGGGCTCGTTCGAGAAGGTGATGGCGTGGTTGCACGAGCATCAGCCGGCCGATCGCGCACAGTGCTTGATCCACAACGACTACCGCCTCGACAATATCGTCCTCGACCACAAGGACCCACTTCGCGTCATCGGCGTGCTCGACTGGGAGATGGCCACCGTGGGCGATCCTTTGATGGACCTCGGCTCAGCGCTCGCCTATTGGATTGAGGCCGACGACAATCCCATTTTTCGCCTCTTTCGCCGCCAACCCAGTCATGTCCCGGGGATGCTCACGCGCGCTGAGATCGTCTCGTACTACGGCGATCTGACCGGCCATGTCGCTACGCCGGCGCAGTGGATTTTTTACGAGGTGTTTGGCCTGTTTCGTCTGGCGGTCATCGCTCAACAGGTGTACGCGCGCTACTACCACGGCCAGACCACGAATCCGGCCTTCAAGAAGCTGCGTTGGGCGGTCATCGTGCTCGAGTTGCGGTGCCGCTGGCTGATGGCGCGCCAATCACAGCCGTAGAGGGGCCCGGAGCTGCCGCCGTGATTCGTCCGCACCTACGACGCATCGCGACCGCGGCGGTCGGCGACGATCGCCTGGCGATCGCCGCCGGCGACGGCCTGGGGATAGCGGCCATCAAAGCACGCAGCGCACCGCGGGCCGGGCAGGGCGCGATCCATCGCCTCCACCGGCAAGTAGGTCAACGACTCGACCTCGAGCGAGGCGGCGGCTTGCCGCTCGAGCGCATCGAGGTCGCCGGAAAAGCGCCGGGCGAATAGCTCCTCCTCGGTCGACATGTCGATCCCGTAAAAGCACGGGTGCAAGACCGGCGGCGCGTGGATTGCCAGGTGCACCTCGCAGGCGCCTGCCTCGCGCAACAGGGCGTTGACCCGCTTGAGCGTCGTGCCCCGAACGATGGAGTCGTCGACGAGCAGGACCCGTCGCCCAGCGATCTCAGTGCGCAGCGGGTTGAGCTTCAACCGCAGCGCCGACACCCGCGACAGCGCGTCTGGCATGATGAACGTGCGCCCGCTGTAGCGGTTTTTGATGAAACCCTCGCGCAGGGGCAGGCCGAGCTGTTCGGCCAAGGCCGCGGCGGCCGGTCGCGCGGTGTCCGGCACCGGGACAACGACGTCGCCGCGGATCCCCTTGGCCGCGACGCGCTCGCCCAGGGCGCGTCCGAGCGCGAGCCGCGACTGGTAGATCCCGCGATCGTCGATCGTCGAGTCGGGCCGGGCGAAGTAGATGTGCTCGAATACGCAGGGCGAACGCTCGCCGCGGTCGATCGCTCGCCGGATCGGCTGCGCGCCCGCGCGCAGAAACAACACCTCGCCGGGCTCCGGCTCCTCAACGCGGTCGAAGCCGAGGGCATCGAGCGCGACGGTCTCACTGGCGCAGATCCATGCGAGCTCATTGCCGCTGCCCCGACGGCCGAGGACGGCAGGGCGGATCCCGTTCGGGTCGCGCAGCACCACCAAGGTCGGCTGGCCATCGAGGAGCAGGGCGGTGACGATCGAGTAACTACCGCGGACTCGGCGACGGACCTCGCGGAGCGCGTACATGGCGTCGTCGATCGTGTGTCCACATCGGCGGGCGAGGTTGAGCGCGTCTGCGAACTCGCACATCACCGGCTCGACGTCGCATTGCGACAAGAGGTGGATCGATCGTTCGCGCAAGGAGTCGCGAAGCTCGTGATAGTTGGTGACGTTGCCGTTGTGGGCCATCAGCACGCCGGGCTGGCGGAAAAAGAACGGTTGGGCATCGCGCAACAAACCGCGGCCGATGGTCGGATAGCGGACGTGGCCGATGCCGATGGGGCCGACCCACGTTGCAAGCTCGTCGCAGGCGAACGCCTGGGGGACTTGGCCGAGGCCGCGATGGGCGAAGAACTCGCGACCGTCCGCCAACATGGTGGCGATCCCGGCGCAGTCTTGCCCGCGGTGTTGCAAGGCCTGCAATGCGACGTGGATTTCCGGTGCGACGTCCGTGGTCGCGACGATGCCGACGAAGCCACACATGGCGGCTCTCCTAACACGACTGGTCAAGGACAACACGTGAGGGATCTCGGGCGGGTATCGCGGCGGCGCGCTGTGGTCGCGGACCGCGGTTGCCTGCCATGCTCGCAATCGCAAGGGGTGCGAAACCGCCGCGTTTGCGCTGCGCTTTGGCCCAACTGGGATCGCGCGGGTGAAACGCGCTAGGCTCGCGTGATAGTGAAACCAGGACCTAGATTTCTTTGGCTTGCTTTGGTCACCGGCGTAGCGGGGGCGTGCAACGGTGATGCAGGTGGGGACGCGGGCGGTTCGACCGCGGCCGATGGATCCACGGGTGCCGGCCCCGGTCCAGGCACGAACACGCAGGGAGGGACCAACACGCAGACCGCCGGTGGCACGACGCCGACGACCGACGACAGCAACTCGACCGCTGCGGATGCAACGGACGCGACCAGCGACGGCACCGCGACGACGGACACCGCGGTCGACGACACCGGCCCCATCACGCCGCCGACCACCGATTGTCCCACCGGCTACGACGATCCCTTCACCGGCGGGAGTCTCGACGACTGCTGGCAGTTCCTCGGCGGTCCGGGCGCGCCCACGCAACTCATCGACATCTCCGTACCCGAGGGAAGTGTCGTGCTCACCGCGCGCAACGGCGAGGACGGTGTGTGGTACCAGGGCAGCACAAAGTCGATGGTTTTCAAGTTGGTCACCGGCACAAACTGGAAGATCACGGCCACCGTGGCGCCGCGCAGGCGCACCGACGCCGGTGTGCCGCCGGTTAACCCGCTCCATGTCGGTGGGTTGATGGTGCGCGACCCGGCCTCGGCGGGCGGCAACACCGAGAACTACATATTCACGATGGCGGGATCGAGTGAGTTCAGCACGCCGACCGTCGAGATCAAGAGCACCGACGACGGCGTCAGCACGTTTGCCGAGCCCGACTGGCCCAATCCGGCGGCGGCCGGAATTCCTGGCCCGCGCGCCAGTTCTGGCCC
>CADEGN010000405.1 GCA_902826865.1 uncultured Myxococcales bacterium | reverse complement strand
TACCAGCGCCAGAAACTCCCGGCGCGATCCAGTCGGGTCCTCCCCGACGGCGTGCCGTGCGAGTTCCTCGACCTGGTCGAGGTTGGCGGCACCGCGAAAATGCGAACCGCGAAGCAAGAGGCCCAGCTCCGCAACCGCCGCGGCAAAGCGAAAGTCTGCGCTCGATCCGGCGACGGGTTGGCTCGCCGCGGCGATGGCCAGCTCGGCGAGCTTGCTCGTGTCACCATCGGGATCCTTGTAGCGGATCTTCACCGTCATCAACTCGCCGCTCGCGTACGTAGGGGATGCCCGAATCGAGTGGAAGGTGGACCCAGTGAAATCCGAGAAGCCGCTGAACTCACCGCTGCCTGCTGGGACAACCTCGTACAACGCGGTCACCCGGTGCCCAGCACCGATTTTCCCGGCGTCGTTGAAGTCGCTGAGGGCCATGCCGCGGTTGTCATAGCCGATGAGGCGGAACGCCTCGACCTGCGCTGGATTGAACTCGACCTGAATCTTCACGTCCTTCGCGATCGTCACGAGGGTCGATCCCGCTTCTGTGACCAGGACCTTGCGCGCTTCGATGAGGGAGTCGATGTACGCGTAGTTTCCATTGCCCTTATCGGCGAGTTTCTCCATCGTCGAATCGTTGAGGTTGCCCTCGCCAAAGCCGAGAGCCGAGAGGAACACGCCCGATTTGCGCTTGTTCTCGATCAGTCGAACGAGCGCTCGCTCGCTCGTTACGCCGACGTTGAAGTCGCCGTCGGTGGCGAGGATCACGCGGTTGATCCCACCTCGGATGAAGTTCTGCTCGGCGATGCGGTATGCGAGCTCAATCCCCTCGCCGCCGCTGGTGGAACCGCCGGCCTCAAGCTGGGTCAGTGCCGTCATGATCGCATCGCGGTGGGCGCCATCGGTGGATGGAAGGACCAAGCCCGAGGAGCCGGCGTAGACCGCGATCGCCACCCTGTCCTGGGCGCGCAGCGCATCGGTCAGCATGCCGAGCGAGCGAAGGAGAAGCGGCAACTTGTTCGGTTCCGCCATCGAGCCGGACACGTCGAGCAAGAACACGAGGTTACGCGCGGGGACATCCTGTTCGGCGAGCGCCTTGCCTTCCAGGCCGATATGCACGAGCCGATGTGATGGTGCCCATGGGCAATCGGCGACCTCCGAGACGATCGAGAACGGTCGTCCGTCGCTGGGATTTGGATAGTCGTAGTCAAAGTAGTTGATCATCTCCTCGATGCGCACGGCGCCCGCCGGCGGGAGATTGCCGCCGCTGAGAAAGCGCCGAACATTGCTATAGGACGCTGTGTCGACATCGATCGAGAAGGTCGAGCGCGGGTCGTCGTCCACCACAACGAACGGATTCTCGGGCACGAGCTTGTCATTGAACCCGCCGGTCGCCATCCGTGCCGCGAACTCCGGGGCGCCGGCATCCATATCCATCGTGGGGACTGCGCCTAATTTCGAGCAGGCGGAGAGCGCGAGCAGAACGGGAAAACTGGCGCGGAGGAGGCAGCGATGCACGCGACGACCTCGTTTGTCCGTCGAACGTCGCAGCCGAGACGCGGGCTTACACAGGCGCGCGGACGCCTCGACTCGCTGCCGCAGCGTCGACCGCATGCGGTGAGTCGGTCGGGACGGACGGACGCGGTTCCGCGAGGCGCGCCCGGCCGCGTCAGAACGCAGCCCACTGTGCCGGGTGTGCGCTCTACCCCGTCGCCTAACGCGGATCGCCCGTCAGCTTCCGCACGCGGCTTACCAGCGCCAGAAACTCCCGGCGCGATCCAGTCGGGTCCTCCCCGACGGCGTGCTGTGCGAGCTCCTCGATCTGGTCGAGGTTGGCGGCACCGCTGAACTTCGAACCGCGAAGCAAGAGGCCCAGCTCCGCAACCGCGGCCGCAAAGCGAAAGTCCGCGCTCGCTCGACCGACGGGCTGGGTCGCCGCGCCGATGGCCAGCTCGGAGAGCTGGCTCGTGTCGCCATCGGGATCCTTGTAGCGGATCTTCACCGTCATCAGCTCGCCGCTCGCGGACGCAGGGGATGCCTGAATCGCGTGCCCGTACTTGAGCGGGTCCACCTTGTCGCTGAACTCACCGCTGCCCGCTGGCACGACCTCGTACAACGCGGTCACGGTGTGCCCAGCACCGATCTCCCCCGCATCCTTGCTGTCGTCGTTGAAGTCGCTGTGGGCCATGACGCGGTTCTCATAGCCGATGAGACGGAACGCCTCGACCTGCGCCGGATTGAACTCGACCTGGATCTTAACGTCCTTGGCGATCGTCACGAGGGTCGATCCCGCTTCTGTGACCAGGACCTTGCGCGCTTCGATGAGGGAGTCGATGTACGCGTAGTTTCCATTGCCCTTATCGGCGAGTTTCTCCATCGTCGAATCGTTGAGGTTGCCCTCGCCAAAGCCGAGAACAGAGAGGAACACGCCCGATTTGCGCTTGTTCTCGATCAGTCGAACGAGCGCACCCTCGCTCGTCACGCCGACGTTGAAGTCGCCGTCGGTGGCGAGGATCACACGGTTGATCCCACCTCGAATGAAGTTCTGCTCGGCGATGCGGTATGCGAGCTCAATTCCATCGCCGCCGTTGGTGGAGCCGCCAGCCTCAAGCTGGGTCAGCGCCGTCATGATCGCATCGCGGTGGGCGCCGTCGGTGGATGGAAGGACCAAGCCCGAGGAACCGGCGTAGACCGCGATCGCCACCCTGTCCTTGGCGCGCAGTGTATCTGTCAGCATGCCGAGCGAGCGAACGAGAAGCGGCAACTTGTTGGGTGCCGCCATCGAGCCGGACACGTCGAGCAAGAACACGAGGTTACGTGCGGGGACATCCTGCTCGGCGATCGCCTTGCCTTCGAGGCCGATGTGCACGAGCCGATGCGACGGTGCCCAGGGACAATCTCCGACCTCGGAGACGATCGAGAACGGTTGTCCATCGCCGGGATTCGGATAGTCGTAGTCAAAGTAGTTGATCATCTCCTCGATGCGCACGGCGTCCGCCGGCGGGAGTTCGCCGACGCTGAGAAAACGGCGAATATTGCTGTAGGACGCCGTGTCGACATCGATCGAGAAGGTCGAGCGCGGGTCGTCGGCCACCGCAACGAACTGATTCTCGGGCACGTGGTCGTACGCTTCGGTGTCGAACTCGTCCTTGAACGCAGCGGTCGCCACCGGTGCCGCGAACCCCGGGGCGCCGGAATACATCGCGGTGCCTGCGCCTAGTTTCGAGCAGGCCGAGAGCGCGAACAGAACGGGACAACTGACGCGGAGGACGCAGCGACGCATGGGAGGACCTCGTTTGTCCGCCGAACGTCGCAGACGACACGCGGGCTTACACAGGCGCGCGCGGGCGCCTCGACTCGCGCCCGCGGCGCCGTCGCGTCGACGCGGGCGGTCCGTTTCCCGTGATCGATTGGGCGAGGGATTCGTATGGGGCATCTGATGCAGATAACGAATCCATTGGCAAAGCTGTGCCTTGTCGGGCTGGCGGCGGTCGCGAGCGCCATGACGGCGTGCGATGCGGATCCGCTCATGCACCAAGACAGTCCCGCACGACGCGCGGCGTACGAACACGCGGCCGCCGCCTGGACGACGTGGGTCCTCGAGCAGAGCTGGTCGTCGAACCCGGTCCAAGATCCGGATGGATCGCAATGCGGCAGCGAGCAGTCCGACAAGCTCTGGTACCTCGCCGGGACGAGCGGTGGAGCGGTGGAGCGAGAGTGCACGATCCCGGCGAACCGGCGCTTGTTTTTCCCGCTGGTCAATCTCTGGTTCGCGACACCGAACGCGGACATCGTCGAGGGCGATCCGGAAACCGACCCCGCGCTCTTGCAAGAGGTTGTTGAGGGGTACTTCGTTGACTGGCGCGCGAACACCTGCTCCCTCACCCTCGAGCTCGACGGCGAACCGCTCTTGCCCGACCTCGAGGCGATGGACGAGGAGTTATACGTCGACGTCCTTGATCCGTTCCAGGTCGAGATGGGCGACGACAACTTCCTCTCGCAGGCCGGTTTTGGCGCCGGAGCCTACACCACGTGGGTTGCGGGACACTGGGCCATGCTCGACAGGCTCACGCCCGGCAACCACTCGCTCGTCCTCGGCGGCGCGATCTGCTACGAAGGCAGCATCGAATTCGAAACCTTGGCGAGCTACAAGCTGCACGTCGAGTAGCGGAGGCCCACCGGGCGCATCAGTAGTCGGCAGCCAGCGTCGCGAAAGCGGCGGCCGAATTCGTTGCGCCTCGCAGCCGACACGCGGGCTTACAAAGGCGCGCGCGGACGCCTCGACGCGCGCCCGCGGCGCCTGCTCGTCGCCCCAGGCGGTCCGTTTCCCGTGATCGATTGTGCCAGGCGCTCGTATGACCCATCCGATGCAGATGACGAATCAATTGGCAAAGCTGTACCTTGTCGGGCTGACGGCGGTCGCGAGCGCCATGACGGCGTGCGATGCGGATCCGCTCATGTACCAAGACAGTCCCGCGCGACGCGCCGCGTACGAACACGCGGCCACCGGTTGGACAAGGTGGGCCCTCGAGCAGAACTGGTCGTCGGGCCCGGTCCTGGATCCAGATGGATCGCAGTGCGGGAGCGAGCAGTCCGACAAGCTCTGGTACCTCGCCGGGACGACCGGTGGAGCGGTGGAGCGCGAGTGCACGATCCCGTCGAACCGGCGGTTGTTTTTCCCGTTGATCAATCGCTGGGTCGGGATTTCGAACGAATTAATCGTCGAGGGCGATCCTGAAACGGACCCTGAGATCTTGCAGGGCTTCGTCGCCAGTTATTTCGCTGGCGGCCGTGCGACCACCTGCTCGCTCACGCTCGAGCTCGACGGCGAGCCGCTGTTGCCCGACCTCGAGACGATGGACGAGGAGTTGTACTCCGACGTCCTTGATCCGTTCCAGATGGAGATGGGCGATGATAACTACATCTCGGAGTTCGGATATGTCGCCGGACCGTACACAGCGTGGGTCGCCGGACACTGGGCCATGCTCGACAGGCTCACGCCCGGCAACCACACGCTCGTGCTCGGCGGCGCGAGCTGCACCGACGACAGCATCGACTTCGAAACCCAGGCGAGCTACAAACTGCGCGTAGAATAGCGGCCAAGGCCCGCCGGACGCGTCAGCGAATCGGCAACCAGAGTCGCGAAAGCGGCAGCCAAATGCGTTCCGCCCGGCCCTTCACGTTGCCGCGGGGAACGAATGGCCGGGGGCTATCCTTGGCCGGATCGATGAAGTTGGCGGCCACGGCCACGTTGGCCGCCGCGCGGTGGGCCATGGCCAACGCTGCGTCCTTGTCGGGGCAAAGTCCTCGATGGCAGGCGATCCGGACCACCGCCTCCGATGCGTCCACGGCGAACGCGGCGACAAACGCGTCGCTCGTGACCGCGAACAACCCACCTTGGGCGACGGCAGCATCGGGCTGCAAGCGGTCCGCTGCGCCGACGGCCGCAAGCCGGGCCGCGATTCCCTCGTCGGGCCGCAGCCACACCTCGACATCGACGCTATGCTCG
>CADEGN010000404.1 GCA_902826865.1 uncultured Myxococcales bacterium | reverse complement strand
GCTCGACCTCACGTCGTTTCGCGGGAAGTTTCTCCACGATTGTGAGGACATCATCGGTGCGGACCTGATGGGTCGCGCGTACGAGGATCAGACGCCCGAGGAGCTAGCAGCCTACGGCGAGCAGCTACTTGAACATGCGCACCGCTACGCCGCCGCCAACAACTGCACGGAACTCGAGCACAGCCGCGAACCCCCAGACGACCTCGAGTCGCCCGCGGGCAAGGCCCATATCTTGTTCGCGGCGGGGCGGTGGTGTCGCTACTGGGGGACACGCGGGTTCGGGCTCGACGCCTGGTCCTGACCTCGCCGCGTTCGCGGCTCGAGCGCCCGGGCGACACCGAGCCGCGCGAGTTTCAGAGCACCACGTGGCCCGGAGCACCGCGACCGCGTCATTCGCCGTGACGACGTCGTCGCTTCTTCCCCCGCGATTGCAAGCGCTGAGAGTCGCGAGGACGAAGCCCGAACAAATCAAGACCCGCATGGGCCGTGCAACCCAACTTCCGCGCCAGCCCGGAGCTCGTGACCTCTTGGCAGGTTCCCCGCCCGGGTGGCTACGGATCGGGAAGTGACTTGCAGCCACAGTTCTCGAATTGAGTGGGCCAGGTCGGGAAAATTCGGGGTACGCCGAAACCCGAGCGGGTTGCGACTACAGTAGCGGCGATGACGCCTCGGCCCCATCCTTCCGCGCACCCTCACGGCGAGATCCGCGAGGTATTGCCCGGCATTTACTTCGTTACCGGCACCCTGAAAATGGGACCGGGAATCCGTTTCAGTCGCAACATGGTGATCGTCCGTGAAGCTGATCGGCTGATCGCGATCAATTCGATCCGCCTGGGCGACGCGGGGCTCGCCCAGCTCGAGGGGCTCGGCAAGCTTACGGATGTCATTCGCCTCGCCGGCTTCCACGGGATGGACGACCCGTTCTACAAGGAGCGCTACGGCGCGAAGATCTGGGCGATCAAAGGCCAGCCGTACATCGCCGGTTTTGACATCCACAAGGGCAAGCCCTACTTCTCAGCGGACGTCGAGATCGACGCGACGACCGAGCTACCGATCGCGGGGGCGAAGATCCACATCTTCGGCTCGACTCCGCCCGAAGCAGTGCTGTTGCTCGCGCGTCACGGCGGCGCCTTGGTTGCGGGCGATTCGCTGCAGAACTGGGGCCGGGTCGACCCCTACTTCAGTTTCCTCGGCGGCATCATGATGCGCGCGATGGGGTTCATCCGCACGTACAACGTCGGACCGGGCTGGCTCAAGCAGGCCAAGCCGCCGGCAAACGACCTACGCGGATTGCTCGGCCTCGAGTTCGATCACCTGCTCCCGGCCCATGGTGAGGCCGTGCTAGGTGGCGCAGCGGCGTGTTACCGCCCCTCCATCGAGTGGGCGGCCAAGCGATGTTCATAACTCGGCCGACGCCGGCGGCGCGTTACGAGCAGCGTGAATAGCACCGCCGCCGACGGTGCGGGCGAGGCCGTGCAACCACATCCGCTCGAGCTCGAACCTCCGTCGAGCAGTCCAGCGCCACCACTGCCACCCGAGTCGGCAGGTTCACCGCCGCCGGTTGCTGCTGCCGTGTCGTTCGCCGACGTGGCCGCTTCATCGCCCGCCGCGCCGGTCTGTGCGTCTGCGCCGCCGGACGCATCCCCGGTTTCGCTGGCGCCCGGCACATATTCCGGCCCGCACAGCGTGCCGGGGCCTGACAACGGCTCGCCCGCGCACCACCCTGACCAATCACCGTGCGTATGCCCGGGATCCGTGGCGAAGTCGCCACAATCTGGCCCGGGATCCCACACCCCATCTGGGTCGTGGCACGGCGTGATGTCCTTGCCGGACGACTCCTCGATCCAACCGACCAGCGGGGCGATCGTCGTGTAGGTTCCGGGCTCGCCGCACGTCTCCGCGCGACCAAACACCCCGGCGACTCGCCACGATCCGTCGGCCACCTGCACGAACGCCGGACCCCCGCGGTCTGCCTCGCTGCAATGCCCAACTCCGTCACCGCCGGCGGTGAGCGTCAGCTCGTCGAGCTCGGCGATGGTCGTCTCTGCCCCCTCCTTGAGCGCGACGGATCCAGCCGCCCCTCCGAATCCGACGATGGTGACGGCCGCCCCGGGCTCCAGCGCATCGAGTTCACACCCCAGAGCCGGCGGCGTCATCGGCATCCCCTCCGGCGGCTCAAACACCCAGCAGTACTGCAGATCGTACGCACCCGTCGTCGGGTCGAAGTCCGGATGACGCTTGCACCCGCCAACCGCGCTGCACGGTACCCCCATCAACGACGTCTCGCACGTCCCTGACCCACCCGGTAGCTGCTCGGCGTAGGGCATTTCGATCGGGAGAAGACAGCTTGCCGCCGAAACCACGATCTCAGGATGAACGAGCACTCCGCTACAGTTCGTCTGGGTGAATCCCACCGCGGTCGGCCACTGACACACGGCGACCTCCATCAACCCCGAGCTCGCCTGCGCCAGGCTGGGCGCAAGCCACAGCGCGAATCCGAGGGCGAGATCAGCCGGCCGGCGGTGTAAACTCGTCACAGGCGTCCTTGATCCGATCTTTTACGGCCTCGAGAAAGAACGGCGCGTAGTTGGGCTCGCAAATGCTTGCGCCGAGCGCGTTGTCACCGAAGAGCTCGAGAAACTCCCAGTATCCCTGGCTCGGGTCGGCACAGCGCTCTTGGAAACCATAGGGCTCCACACCGCTGAACAGGCCTAGGACGACGACCGCCTCGGGATCGTCGTGCTTCGCGCGGACCAACGCGTCGCGCCACTGCTGTGGGGCTGGATCCTGCTGCTCGCACGCCGACTCCGGGATCGCATCGGAAAGGACCGTGACCACCAGCAACGCATCGTCGCGCAAGAACCCCTCGTTGCAACCGCCGGGGCCAACCATCTCGGGCGAGACCGCCCGCATCATCGACTCCATCGGGCGCTCGTCGAAGTTCCCATCTTCACCGACCATGGCCATGCACTGGAACGTCGCGCCGAGATCGGGCTGCCCCTGATCGAGGAACCGTTTGTCGGTGGAAATGGCGCAGCGCGCAAGCTCTGGGGAGCGGCGGAACACCCCCGCGCCCAGCGTCGAGTCACACTGATCAGGCGGGGAATCGCACATCCCAACCCCATTGCCGCCATTTGCAGGGTCGCAGCGCCGCATCGGGTGCTTGGGACACTCATCGACACAACACGCGGGGCTGGGCGGGTCGCAGATCGCCGCGATAGGATTGGAATCGAGCCACGGCGTGCAGTCGTGAGCATCCTGAACCACGCCGTTGTGCATCGGCCCCCATTCATCGGTATCGACAACGATGATGTGGAAGTCCTGGATATTGAGCGTGTCTTCGATCGCCTCGATGAAGTCAGGAAAGCTATTGGCCAAGCTCTCCTGCTGATCGAACATCGAGCTCGAGTTATCGACGACGAACAGAAAGTCGATCTTCTCGCAGCCTTCTCCGCCATCGGGATCGGGGCCACCCTCGTCCGGAGCATCGACGTCGATCTTGATGCCTTCGCCGGGGCCGCCGCCGGGCCCGCCACCCGGACCGCCGCCCGGACCGCCGTCGTCGCCCGCTTCGTCCGCGGCGGTGCCTCCGGTTCCCGCGAGCCCGCTGGCACCGTCCCCGCGGATATCCCGGCAACCCGGGCCGAGCAATGCGATCACCAGCCAGCCGTGGCGCCGGCATGCCGGGAGATCAATGGTCATCGCCTCAGCAGTTGCCGCTCGCCATCGTCGCGATCAGTCTCGCCGGCGTCGAAATGATCGCCTCGCGACCCAACGGCAACTTCTCACCGGTATGCGCCGAGTGATGGGGCTCCGGGAAATGATGATCGGTCGGCTCAGCGCCGCGGTGGGCTACGCGGCGCTCCTGGGCTGCCCTACGCACGGCACCGACTCCCCCTTCGGCGCCGCCGAGGCCCCGGGGTCGGCAACTGAGCCGACCGATGGGAGTGATGCCGAGGCCAATGCCCCGTCGGGAGGTGGACCCACCAGCGCCGAGACCCCAGGATCCGCCGACAATAGCGGAGCTTCCCTCTTCGACGTGGGGTCCGCTGAGCTGGAAGGTGGAGCCCCCGGAGACGGGTGCGAGAAGGTCGACTTTCTGTTCGTGGTCGACGACTCGACTTCCATGAGCGACGATCAGATCAATCTAACCAACAGCTTCCCCGGATTCATTGAAACAATATTAACGACGATCAACGCTAAGGACTACCAAATCATGGTGGTCGATAGCGACGAGTGGATCACGAGCGGTGGCGTCGGAACCGGGTTCGACCAGACGTGTCAGCCGGCGCCAAGCTGCTGCCTGAATTGTTCGCCTCCATCGACCTGCAACGGTGCCGCGTGCATCGGACCGGAGCCGCCGGGGCCCGCTCCGAATCCCCCACCTTCGCCGTGCGACCCGATGCTGGGGGCGGGTCGCACGCTCGACATGTACTGGCAAGCATGTGGCATCGCCGGTGGCCACAGATTCATCGTCGACGGACAACCGAACCTCGAGGGCACCTTCAGCTGTATTGCGATGGCAGGCCAGTGGGGCGACAGCGACGAGCGCGTCATGGAGGCGATGGTCAAGTCCGTCGGCCCAGCGATGACCGATGCCGGAGGTTGCAACGAGGGATTCGTGCGCGACGATGCCATTCTTGTCGTCACATTCGTGACGGACGAACCCGACGACGCGTCGGCTGGAGATCCAGCGACATGGAAACAGGCCTTGGTCGATGCCAAGGGCGGTAACGAAGATGCGATCGTCGTCCTCGGGCTCATCGCCGACGGTGAAAACACCCCGAGCGACGCATGCAATCTCTTCGGCGCCGGCGGCAGCGCGCCGCGTTTGTCCGAGTTCATCCACAGTTTTGGCGCCCAAGGCATCCAGGGCAGCGTCTGCGAGCTCGACTACACGCCATTTTTCGTCGACGCGGTCAGCACGATCGATCTGAGCTGCGACAACTTTGTGCCCGAGGGATGATCGACCCGGGTGCTCGTGCTTGGTTTGCGGCTCGCAGCCACGTGCGCCGCGCGGTCTCGCTAGCTGGATCCGGGGCCTATCGAGGCTCTCTCTGAGCTCAGCAGGGCCACGCCGATTCGCGCGGTCGTTGCTGCCCGTCGAGTGCGTCGACCAGTTCGTTGAGTTCTGCCCGGACGTCCGTGAAGACTGCGCACCTCAAAAGTCACGGATGCGAGCGAAGCTGAAGGAACTTCGCAAGGATCTTCCTCGGCGACCCCATTCGCCAGTGCCTGCGCAGGGGAGTTACATCGAGTCGATGGTACGCGGTTACTTCGCGTACCACGCCGTGCCCACCACCAGAGATCGCGTGCGGCGACTCCGTACCCCAGGTGATCTAGCTTTGGTTCACCGGCTTGCGGTAAGGGAAGTCAGGCGCCCTCTCGGTCGCGATCGAACGGCCCAAACGTGATTCGGAACGTTCGTTCTGGCCGGCGGTCGTTCCGGTGGCACGAATCGGCTGCAACTCAACGCCGATCGATTGACGCGCACGCGGTGGCTCGCGCACGATTGACCGGCGCCCGGATGCGCTTGGAGGTAGGAATGCCCGCCGTCTCGTCTCGTCTCGTCTCGTCTCGTCTCGTCT
>CADEGN010000403.1 GCA_902826865.1 uncultured Myxococcales bacterium | reverse complement strand
CACGAACACGATCGGTGATTGGGCAGCCAGCCCCGCGCCGTGACCGAAGCCGAGGTAGGTCCACAACCCTCGAAGCCCGTCGCCGGTGAAGGTGGTCGAGCGCGCGCGCGCGAACTCGAAAACGACCTGGTGATCGTAGCCGATCGACAGCGGCGATCCGAATGCGACCTGGTGATAAGCAAGCGTCGCAGCGGCGATCGGCAACGCGCCAAGGACGACCCATATCCATTTGCGCGGCGGCACGGACAAGACCGCATGCAGAACGATCGGCACCGCGAGGAGGTAGTCGGCCGAAACAGCCCAGCACCCCGCGAACCCTGCCAGCGCGAGCCGGCGAAGCGACGGTGCCGGCGTCGCCAACGCGTACGCCATGACCACCCACGCGGTCCCGCTCGTTACGTGCGAGAAGAGCGTGGTCGAGTATGGGCCCCACAACGTCGCGAGGCCCAGGGTCAGCACAACGATCACGCGGACTCCGGTCGCCACGCCGCTCTCGCCAAGCCAGCGCGCGACGACTGCAAGGCCGAGCATGCCCAGCAACGCCGCGTGCAGATCGATCATCAATGCCGTGCCCTGATAGCGCGCCAAGGGTGTGGTTACGTTCAGCTTGTCGGCGCGCGCGACATAGGTTTCGGCAAACCGCCTTGCGGCTGGTCGCCGAATCAAGGCGCCCCGGTCCGTCGTCCGCGCCCAGAGCAGCTCGTCAAGGGCCGCCCCCAGCCAAACCGCGGGCAAGGCCGCAAAAGCGGTTCCGGGCGGACGATCCGATAGATCGACGCCGCCGCGCCGCGCACGGTCGATCCCGAGGGTGAGCCCAAGATCGGGCGCGATGTTGGTCTCGTGGCGCAGCGCCAGCGCACGGGCGAGCGCCACATGCGAGCCGTCGTTGCTGCTGATGAACCCACGGCCGGCCGACAACCACACGAGGGTGAGCGCGGCCAGCACGGCCGGCACCAACCATCGCTGCCGCCCATACAGCCACAGCCGCAATCGATCGCCCGCCACCGCCACGGCGATCCTACTCGAGATGGTGGCCGCCGCGGACACTTGTTATGGTGCGCCCACGATGTCGGTCGCAGAGGCAATCAGCGATGCTGAGGCCCGTTTCGACGCGCGTCGTCGCAGCTTCGGGCGGATCGCAACGCCGATCGTGTTCGTCGCGCTGTTGCTGCTTCCGATGCCGGGCCTGTCCCCGGCTGCCCACCGGCTCGCCGCGGTCGCGGCGGCCACGGTGCTGCTTTGGATCACGGAGGCGATTCCACTCGCCGTAGCCGCGCTCCTCGGACCCGCCGTCGCGGTCCTACTGCAGGTTGCGCCCGCGAAGACGGCATTCGCTCCCATCGCCGATCCGCTGATCTTCCTGTTTCTCGGCGGCTTCCTGCTTGCCGAAGGGTTGTCGCGGCAAGGCGTCGATCGCCGGGCCGCGTTGTGGCTGATCGCGCGACCACTCGTCGCAGGATCACCGAGTCGCGCCCTGGTAGCGATTTGCACGATCGCGTGGCTGTCCTCCATGTGGATCTCCAACACCGCGACCACCGCGATGTTGTTGCCGGTCGCGCTCGGGCTCCACGGGACAATCCGCGATGTCCTAGGCAACGACGAACGTCACCGCCGCCAGCTGGATCACTATGGCGGCGGGATGTGCTTGATGCTCGCCTATGCATCGTCGATCGGTGGCATCGCGACGCCGATTGGCACCGGCCCCAATGTGCTCGCGATCGGCATGCTCGAGGATCACCTCCACGTACACCTCGACTTCTTCAAATGGATGAGCTTCGCGGTCCCGGTCTCGATAGCAATGATGGGGGTGGCGTTGCTGTTAGCGGTCCGGCGTTTTCGCGCACCGGTCGATCGTCTTGAGGGCCTATCGACCGAGGTTTCTCGCCAGCTCGCAGCTCTCGGGCCAATGAGTGACGGTGAACGCAAGGCGGTCGCGGTGTTTGGCACCGCTGTGATCGGATGGCTCTCCCCATCGATCCTCCAGCTGACGCTTGGAAGTGAACACCCTGCTTCCATTTGGGCTCACGACGCCCTCGACGAAGGGGTCGTGGCGATCATCTGCGCAAGCGCGCTGTTCGTGATGCATTGCGATGAAGGCGAGCGCCGCCGCCCTTTGCTGAGCTGGGAAGATGCGCGTCGGATCGACTGGGGCACATTGTTACTGCTCGGCGGTGGGCTCGCGTTTGGGCGTCTGACGTTCGAGACCGGACTCGCCGAGGCGATCGGGCGCGGTGTGCTCGCCAACGTCGGCTCGTTCGCTCAGAACCCAATCGGGCTCATGCTCGCTGCCGTCGCCCTCATGCTCGTGCTCACCGAAGTCACGAGCAATACGGCCGTGACAAGCATGATGCTGCCTGTGCTCATTGGGATCGCTCAAGCCGGTGGGATCGATCCGCTACCCACCGCAGTCATGGCGACGATGGCTGCGAGCTTCGCGTTCATGCTACCGGTGTCAACTCCGCCCAACGCGATGGCCTACGGCACAAGACTGCTACGGATCGACACCATGGTTGCGTTTGGCATCCGCCTCGACCTCCTCGGTTTCTTGGTGCTGGCGGTCGCGGGTGCCGTGCTCTCATCGTAGCCGTCACCCATACCGCGTGGGATCGGCGACGCCCGCGAGCGCGAATCCCTCGCGCCGCAGTTGGCAGCTATCGCAATGGCCACACGCTAGCGCGCGCTCGGAGCCGATGGGATCGTAGCAGCTCAGCGTATCGGCGTAGTCGACGCCCAGCTCGAGCCCCCGGACGATGATCTCGTGCTTTCGTAGATGCTGCAGTGGGGCGACCACGGCGATGGGTCGGCCCTCCACACCGCGACGCGTGCCGAGCCGCACGAGCTCAGCAAACGCCGTCATGAAGTCTGGCCGGCAATCGGGGTAGCCCGAATAGTCGAGGGCATTCACTCCGATCCACATCTCATCCGCGTCAGCCGCCTCGGCCCAAGCCAGCGCATAGGCCAGAAATATCGTGTTGCGCGCGGGCACGTACGTCGAGGGGATGACCGCAACATCCTGCGCCCGGTCTTTCGGCACGGCATGCGGGCCGCCGGCCACGAGTGATGTGGCCGCAGCCACCAGTCGCCCCATGTGCGACAGATCGACGATCTCGTGCTGTCGGGCCCCGAATCGTTGGGCTTGAATCCGCGCGCAGTCGAGCTCCGCGACATGGCGCTGTCCATAGACAAACCCAAGCGCGAGGACTTCGCGCTTGCCAGCGGACGCCATCGCCAGCGCGGTCACCGAGTCGAGGCCACCGCTGAGGAGCACGACGGCCCGCGTCATCCCCGAGGACCCTGAGATCGAAACGACAATGAACTCGCAAGCGTCACGGTTGCGGGCTAGCCGCCGCTGCTTTCGGTACCGTCGCCGGACTGGCTGAACACGCAAGCCGGATCGCTGGCTGCATCATCGGGACAGCAGTAAAGCGAGTACTTGTCGAGGTTGTAGCCCGGCGCGCATGTGCAAGCTGGAAGCCCAGCCTGGGTCACCATGCATGCTCCGCGCTCGGACCCGCCGCAGTAGAAGCCGTCACACGGGTCGGTAGCATCGAAGCAGTAGTTCTCGTCGAGGTTGCACGTGCCGCTCTTGCAGCGACCATCCGGCGCCAGGCACTTGCCGCCCGGGCGCCCCACGGGCGCGTCTTTCTCGCGTTCCGCTCCCGTGAAACACGCGCAGAGCAACGCGGCGAAGGTGACGCGCGAGAAAGTGGCAAACAGCGGTCGCATGGGGGGCCGAGGGCGCCGGGTGGGAGATCGCCGCCACCATAGCAGATCGGCGCGAGCCCGCGGCCCCGAGGAGCGATGTTGCAATCGATCTCAGGGAGCACCAGCTCAACCAGCGATCACTGTGCGATCCGCTGCAGAGCTTTCACGAGGCAATCGCAACCGCGCGCAAACCGTTGCGGGCCAGACCAGCGGCGCTTCTTATTCCGGGGCAACCGGCAGGCCCGCGCTGACTTCTGCGGGCTTTCTGACCCGCCCTGGGCGTCCACGGCGTTTGACAGCCACCGCCGCGCGGCGCTAGCGTGGGCTTCGATGTCCGCCCCCCGCCGCTTTCGGCTTTCGCGCATCGTCGCGATCGCCACGACGACGGCGCTCGCGATGCCGTGGGCCATCGCGGGCGGGACCCGACCGGCGTTCGCGCACGGCATCGCAGGCCCGTACCTCTTGTTGGGCCCCCGCGTTACGCCTGCCGATGGTGCGGCCACGCGCGCCACGGCCCAGACGCGCGGCCGCGAGCTCTCAGCCAGCGACCCGGCCGCCGCGGGCCTTCATTATGACGGCGCCGCCGCGGCTTGGGGCGACGCGATCCTATTCCTCGACGCCGCCGATGCCTACATCGCCGCGGGCGAGAAAACCGACGACGAAGAGATGTTCGCCGCGGCCATCGAACGCTGTCGTATCGCGCTCGATCTGCTGCACTTCCAAACCGACCCGGCTGCCGACAAGACCTTCCGCGTCCTTGCCGATCAGGACATCCCGGATCTGATCGCGCGCGCCAACCAAACGATCGAACGTGCACAAGCGCTGCGCGACCGCCTGAACGACGCCGACGTCAGCGCAGCGCCGGGCCCAGTCGACGACGACAAGCGCGCGAAGACCGACGGGAAGGGTCTGATCATCGCTGGTTCGGCGTTCATCGCCCTCGGTGTCGGGATCACAGCGGTCGGCGCGGCAGGCATTGGCATCGGCGCGACCAACCAGAAGAAGGCCGAGAGCGCGGCCGTCTACGGCAATTCCTACGACGACGTGGCCGTTCGCGGCCGCCGCGGGAACCTCCTTGCCGCCGTGGGGTTCGGCATCGGCGGTGCGGCCCTCGTCGCCGGCGTTGTCATGCTCGTCGTCGGCTCGAAGCGCAAGCATCGCTCCGCGACAGAACAGACCGTCGCAATTGCTCCCACCACCAACGGCTTTTCCGTCTCGGGGAGGTTCTAAGCCATGATTCACATCGTTCGACCGTTCCTCATCGCTGCCGCCCTCGCGTTCGCGGGCGCGACAGCATCCCTCGCCGACGCGGCCGCCAGCGACTGCGACGATCCGAGCAACCTATGCGTTGACCCCTCGGACGGTGCCAAGTGGGAACCAGGGAAGCAAACGGGACCCAAAGACAAAAAGAAGCGCGGCGGCAGCGGTAGCATCTCCGTCACGATCGAGGGCGGACGCGGGAGCATCTTCGTCAACGGTCGTTACGCTGGCACCGCCCCAGTGTCTGGCGTCTCCGTGCCCGGCGGACGGAGCGACCTCCAGGTTCGCGACGGTTCAACGGTGCTATCGTCGGGCGTGCTGACCGTGCCCAAGGGTGCATCGGTCGACATCACCGTGAAGCACCCGTGACGCGCCGTCGATAATGCCGGGACACGGGCATGTTGCTCGTGCCCCGGGAGCAGCACCGGCTCGGCCCACGCGAGCCTCGCGCAGTGTGACACAGCGAAGGATACTGCACCGGTGAAACCTGGTGCGCCGAACTCGGCGCGTGCTGTCCAGAGCTCCCTCCCGGTCCGGGCTGGGAGGACACGTGCACGTGCTACGCGGATCTTGGCAACCAACCCCAGTGCGCCATTGGTAGACCCTACCTTCCTTCTTCCTGGTTGAGAATTCCGGTAGGGC
>CADEGN010000402.1 GCA_902826865.1 uncultured Myxococcales bacterium | reverse complement strand
GTCCAGCTCGGGTGTGCCCTCATCTTGCTGAGGGGGTTATGAGACAGCTTCTAGAGCCGCGCTGGGCCCTCCTGCCATCCGTGGTCATGCAAAGAGCCGCGCTGCCTCTCGTCGCAAGCGGAGCTTGCGAGTCCGCGGCGCGCGCAGCGTTCTGCGCACGCCCGCTCCGTTCGCAGGGTGGAAACGCCTACCGCTGACGACTCTTGCGCCGAAGACCGTCGGCCTCCGTGACCCGCTGCAGCACGCATCACGGTGCGTGTGCGGCTACCCAGTCCCGCGGCAACCAAGCGACCGCCCAAATCGCGTGGCCGCGGCGGTATGCGCCCTCGCCCGCGAGCTCCCGGCGCGCGAGCAGCCACTCGCGGTCATCATGGTGGCCAGCAAGGAGGGGTAGATCCCGTGGCACATGCCTGAGCTCGTGCGCCGCTACGACGCACCACGTCGGTGCTTCACCACGCGTCGCTCGCACGACGAGCTGACGACGACCTCGTCGTCGGTACCAAGCCGCCGCGGCCAGCCCAAGGCCAGCCAATCCAAGCGCATACGCGGGCACACCGATCCAACGGCCGCTGTGCGCGAGGAGGCCCGGGTGCTCGAAGAGTCGCGGCGTTCCGCTGGCGATCGACAACATTGCCGGCGCCAAGACGACTGCCAGCCAAAGACCCACGACTGCGACCTGGCGATCGACTGCGTCCAAAGATGGTTGTCGCCGCGCGCCCATGAACGGCACGACCACGGCGGCGAGAGCAAGGCCTAAGATGGGGCCGACAGTGAGGCCGAACGGAAGTGCGCCGACCAACATGCCACGCACGATCCAGCCGAACTCGTGGCTCACGCGCGAGTCCATCCGCGGCATCCACAGATGAACGGCGGGGTAGACCAACGCAAAAGCAAACGCGGCGCCCGTCGCCCAACCCATGGCGGCGTTGAAGCCTTGCTCCGCGGACTTCGTGCCCGGCGTCGCCAAGTACGCAGCAGCAGCCCCAAAAAACGCTGTCATGATCCCGTTGACTGCGCTACGGGCAGGTGTTTGCGCGGCGATGACGTCGAACAGAGCGATGCCAAGCAGCCCGGACGCGGCGGCAACCCCCAAAACGACGAGGCCGCGAAGTTTCCCGGCTGACACAACCGTGCGAAGCATCGCTATATCGCAGCATAGCAGATCGCTTGCGATGGCCCACTTGGTATCCCGCCGCGTTCTCCTCCATCGGGTGCATGGCCCGAGCCGTTCGCAGTCAGCGCGGTGCAGGGCGGCTGCCGGCGGCAGCGCGGGGCCGCCGCTATGCAGGTGCCGATGCTTGACGCCCATGCCCGGCTCCCTTCGGGCGCGGCCAAGTGGGGGCGAGCAAGCCTTATCCTGCCCGCATCTCGTCGGCACAACTGCTCGCTCGCGTCTTCGCCATCGACCTCGCCGCCTGGCCGCGAATGTGCTGGGCCGACGCGCTGCTACGACGCCGACGCGGATCAGCGCTCCTGGGCAGAACACTGCCGGGATTTCTCGCGCAAGTTCTCCACGCCCTCGAAACGCGCCCAACTTTCGAGCTCGATGGCGAACTCGGTCTGCGCGGGTCCCGCCAGCCGTAATTTCGCGCGCACGAGGGGTCTACCCAGGCATCCTATGTATCGCCGCCAAGACCGACTTAGCTGGTGGTGTGTGGTTTCGATCGGTGTGGAGCTCGCCTGCGGTCGCGCGGGCGGGCGCGACGAATCTGACGCTTCGGCGGGCAGCATAACCCTAACCAGTGCCGCGACTGGCGACGAGTCGGGTGGCGGCAGCACTACGGTCGGCGAGACGATCGCCGACACCACCGAGGGGGGGTGCGCGCCCGAATGCGAGGGCGAATGCATCGACGGGCAATGCTGCGCACTCGAATCGGTATGCGCCGATTCGTGCTGCGCCAACGCGGATGTGTGCTCGTTCGCCCAGTGCGTCACGCCCGGCGCGGACTGCATCGATGCCAGCGAGTGCAGCGACCTCGAGTACTGCGAGTACTCGCTGGGTGAACCGGGCGAAGACCCGATGATGGGCATGTGTCAAGGCGGCGAGGCGCTCGCGACCGGCAAGTGTCTACCCAAACCGCCGCAGTGCGCCCCCGGCGTCGTGCCCGACGCCGAGAATATCGAGTGTTTGCCGCAGTGCGAAGTGATCCCCGCCGGAGGCTTCGAGCCGACCCTCAAGTATCACTGGCAAGGCGGCGACTCCATGATGGCGCCGATGGTCATTCAGCTCGATGACGACAACTGCGACATGATCGTCGATGAGCTCGACATCCCCGAGATCGTGGTCGCGACTTTCGCCGGCGACCAGTACACCGTCAACGGCACGTTGCACGCGATCTCGATCGTCAATGGTGCGTTTGTGACCAAGTGGTCGGTGAACCCGCAGGCGCCACAGATTAACCCCGGCCTATCGATCGCCACCGGCAACATCGACGCGACCCCGGGCAACGAGATCGTGGCTTGCGCCGTCGACGGCCGGGTGATGGCGTTCGATCACGACGGCACGCAGCTGTGGGTGTCGGTCGATGCCAGCGGCTGCTTCATGCCGTCGATCGCCGACTTCGACCAAGACGGTGTTGCCGAGGTTCTCACAGAGGCCGCGATTCTCGACGGGGTCAGCGGCGCGCTCGAGGCGAGCTTCGCATGGCAGCAGTCCGTGTCGCCCGCGGATGTCGATGGTGATGGTCGGCTCGAGGTCGTCGGTGGTCGTTATATGTTCGAAGCCGACGGCACGCTGCTGGGCGATAGCGGCATCGCCGGCTATCAACACGCCGTCGCCGACCTCGACCTCGACGGTCGGCCCGAGATCGCCGCGATCAACCGCGCCGCCCATGCGCTGTACGTTTGGCGGCTGGGCGTCGGCGGCGGCGCCGAGATCATCCGGCCGGCAATCGACATCAATAACGGACTGCCGCCATGCGCCGGCGGCGACGGCGGTGGCCCCCCGACGATCGCCGACTTTAACGGCGACGATGTGCCCGACGTCGGCGTTGCTGCCGGCGTGGGCTACACGGTATTCGCGGGCGATCGCATCATGAACCCCGCGGTCGCGCCGGCCGACGCGATCTTGTGGCTTACCCCTGCGGTCGACTGCAGCTCACGTGCGACCGGTAGTTCGGTATTCGACTTTGATGGCGACGGCGCTGCCGAGGTGGTCTACGGCGACGAGCAATATCTGCGGATCTACGACGGCGCCAGCGGATCGGTGCTGTTCCAGACCTGCAACACCACTGGTACTCTGTGGGAGTATCCGATCATCACCGACGTCGACAGCGACGGCCACGCCGACATCATCGCGATCGCCAACAGCTACTCGTATATTACGTGCCCGATGGACGGCACCAAGCAAAGTGGCGTACGCGTGTTCGGCGACCTCGAGGGCCGCTGGGTTCGGACCCGACGGGTGTGGAACCAGCACCACTACTACATCACCAACGTCGAGGAAGACGGGACCATCCCCGCGATCGAACAAGCCAACTGGACGGTCGAAGGACTCAACAACTTTCGCCAAAACGTGCAGCCGCAAGGCGAGTTTTCGGCCCCCGACTTGGTCGTCAGCGTACTTGCACAGTGCATCCCCGATGAGTACGCACTGATCGCTCGGGTCCGCAACATCGGGCAGGCTTCGGTGCCCGCGGGCGTGGCCGTCGGTTTCTACGACGGTGACCCGCAGGCTGGCGGGGCATTGCTGGGCTCGGGCGTCACCACCAAGGTGCTCTATCCGGCCGAGGCACAAGACGTCGTGCTGCCGCTGGCCTCCCCGCCGCAGGGGCTGGTCGACGGCACGGCCGAAGCCTGGGTTGTGGTCGACGACGGGATGCCGATGCATCCGTGGCAAGAATGCCGGACCGACAACAACACCGGCCACGCATTGGTGCCCTGCACCATCCCGGGGTAGCGACCTCGACGCCCCCCGACGCCGACATCGTCGGCAGGAAGCCCCGGGCGGCGCGAGGGCGCATCAATCTGCTGCACACGGCCCACGAGCCCGCGCGCTCCGACGCTGCGGCGGCGATGTGATCGCGACGGCAGCGATGTGATCGCGTCGGCCGCAGCTGTCACGATTGCTCGGCGTCTCATCCACGGGCCCCAGCCAGCGCCTGGCGCCCAGTGCTATGATCGGTGCCGCCAACGGTGCGCGCGTCGACGCCGCGGGGGGCCTGCGATTCACCCTTTCCCGACCCCGGCCGAGGACATCTCGAAATGACCCCCGAGCAACAGCGCGAAGTCTGGGCCATGCTCGACAAAGCACACCTCGCCGAGGTCGCGCGCAGCGGGCCAACGCCGATCTTCGCCACCGTCAGCGGCGCGCACCTGTACGGCTTCGCCTCCGCTGACAGTGATGTGGATCTGCGCGGCGCGTTCATGCTGTCGGCTGCCGACATGCTTGGGCTCCACCCGCCGGCGGAGACGATCACCATCGAAGACAAGACGACGATCGATCTCGATTGGGTGGCCCACGACCTGCGCAAGTTCGCGCGGCTGATGACGAACCACAACGGCTACGTTCTCGAGCAGTTGTTCTCTCCACTAGTCGTGTTGTCGACGCCCGCCCACGAGGCGCTGATCGAACTCGGCAAGGGCTGCGTGACTAGGCCGACCGTGCGCCACTATCAAGGCTTCGCACATGGGCGTCGCAAGCGGCTCGCCGAGCCCGATCCGACCGTCAAGCACCTGCTCTACGCCTACCGCGTGCTGCTCACCGGCATTCACCTGATGCAGACCGGGGACGTCGTCGCCAACATCCAGACGCTCAACGATCGCTTTCGCTTGTCCGAGATCGACGAACTGGTCGCGCGCAAGCGGGCCGGTGCCGAGAAGATGGCGCTCGACCAACGCGACATGGACGTTCACGGCCCGCTGCTCGATCAGCTGGAAGCGACGCTGCAGGCGGAACACGACGCGAGCGCGCTCCCTGACGAGCCGACAACGGCGGCGGAGCTGCAGGAGTTCGTCGTCCGCCTGCGGCTTGCGGCTGCGCGCGCCGGAGGGTCGTGATGTTCCCCGTCGCGCAGCACACCATCTTCCTCACTCTCGCGGGCAGTCAGGCCCACGGCACCGCGCGAGGGGGATCCGACGTGGACCTCCGGGGGATCTGTATCGCGCCGCTCGCTGTCCGGTTTTCGCTCTTCGAGGCCTTCGCGCAGTACGAGGGCGAGCTGCCCGAAGCACTGGGCGCGAAGGTCTTGCCGCGAATCGAGGGCCACCCGACCGCAGGGCGCGCGCTCGGCGTGAAGACCGAATGCGTGATCTTCGACGTCGCCAAGTTCGTGGCCCTTTGTGCGGCGGCGAACCCAAACGCTCTGGAGATCTTGTTCGCCGACGAGGACGACTGGCTGCTCGCCACCCCGGTGTGGCAACGCTTATACGACCAACGCCACCGCTTCCTCACCAAGAAGGTGCAGCAGACCTTCCTCGGCTATGCCATGGCGCAGCTGAGGAAGATCGAGACCCACCGCTCGTGGCTCATGCGCCCCCCGAAGAGCAAGCCCACGCGCGAGGATTTCGGCCTGCCCGCCGCGGGCGGCATGCCGAGTCGCGATGACCGCGATCGCATCGAGCAGAGCATCGCCGAGCAGCTCCGCGCCTACGGCATTGACGACATCGACATGCCCAAGG
>CADEGN010000401.1:1809-5657 GCA_902826865.1 uncultured Myxococcales bacterium | reverse complement strand
CTCGTCGCCGGCGGGGCCCTCACGTGGCTCACGTTGTCTCCTGCCGCCTGGGGCGTACTTGCGAAGTGTGCGACGGCGCGCTGCGCCACGGGGGCACGCGCGATGGGCTTTTCGGTGCGGAGCGTCGGCGCCGCCCTCGTCGCTGTTGGCGCGGGTCTGCTCGGCTACTCCGAGGCCTATCGTCGCAACCACGAGCGCTACACCCGCGAGCGGGCGTGGACGTTCGCGCCGCAATTCGCCCCCGGAATGGCCGGGCTTGGCGTGTCGGGTCGTTTCTAAGCCCGCCCGCGGGCCGAGCGATCGGCAATCGCGGGCGGCGGCTTCAGACGTCCAGGATCACGCACCGCCACTGCCGTCGTCGCAGAAGCAGACATCGACGCCCGAGGCCTCGTCGAATCCGCAACCGAGCGAGGCGACACCACCGAGCTCGGCACAGACGTCGTCGCACGAGAGCGTGAACCCCTCGCCTTCGATGCAAGCGAAGATCGTCGCTTCGTCCAGGCACACTTGCGCATCCGCGCCACAGCTCTCGCCGCCGCTCCCAGTACCGTCGGCTCCGTCCGCACCATCGGCTCCGTCTGCACCGTCGGCTCCGTCCGCACCATCGGCTCCGTCGGAACCGCTGCCACCTTCGTCGTTTCCGCCGTCGCTGCTGTTGTTGCCGTCACCGACGTCGAACACGTCACACGCGGTCAGCAGGAGCGAGCAGGCCAAGAAGCGGGGGAGGATCTTTGTCGCGTTCATAACCGATGAGTGGGACCCGATGCCGCGGTCCGTCACCGGGGCCGAAGAATCCCCCAAACGCCGGATTAGTGTGTGATCCGGGCCACAGGCGCGGCCGCGGAGTGCGCGCTCGGAATCTGCGCATGCACGCGGCCGCGCACGATGACAGGCAAATCCGCGGGCGAAACGGCGCATCGTCGCACTCCCGCCAGGCCACACAAGCGGCCGTGCAATGATGCAACGTGGTGACGCTCGCCCTGGCCGCCGCACTTATCGCCGCGTTCGCCGGGCGTGGCGACCGGCCCGCACCGATCGTCGTCGACGATCCCGCGACGCTCTTTGTCGCACCCCATCTCGTGCCGACGTTGGCAGAGCCGCGATGGCTGACCCACCGACTCCGCCCGCGCGATACGCTTGAACGCGTGGCCGCGCGTTACGGGGTCAGCGTGGCGGAGCTTCGCGAATGGAACGGCATCAAGCGAGACGGCACCGGGATCCGCAACCGCCGCGCGTTGAAGGTGTTGGCCCGCCGAGCCGCACCGCCGCCGCAAAAGATCGTGTACGTCGTGAAGGCCGCTGAGAACTGGGACGACGTGGCCGCGAAGCTTCACGTGCCGCGGCGGGCGCTGCAGGCTCGCAACCGCGGCCGCGACACCCTCGTGGCCGGTACGCGTCTGATCGCTTGGGTCGACCCGCTCGACACCCCGGCATTCGACCCCGAGGCCCCCGATCTCGACGCAAACATCGTGATTCCGAGCGACGCACGAAGCGTCGGCCTGCCGCAGAAGGGCCGCCTCGAAGGCGGAACGCGGCTGCCCGAGAGCCCGCTGTGGCGGATCGGTCAACCGGCGCGAGCATTCGCCAGCAGTCACACGATTGCGGTCATCACCCGCGCGTTCACAACCTTGCGCAACGACATGGGCTACCGCGGGACCATCACCATCGGTGCGCTCAGTCGCCCCCACGGCGGCAGGTTCCGCCCCCATCAATCCCACCAGTCTGGGCGCGACATCGACATTCGTCTGCCACTGCGCCCCGGCATCGGTGACGACGTTCGTCACCCCACGGTCGACGACATCGACTGGTACGCCGCGTGGGCGATGGTTGACGCCTTCATCCGCACCGGTGAGGTCGAGGCCGTGTTTCTCGAGATCGGCCGCCACGAGCGCCTGTACACCGCTGCCCGCGTCATGGGCGTACCCCGGGCCCAGCTCGTGGACCTGGTGCGATGGACGAATTGGTCGGGCCCGGTGAAGCCGCTCGTGCTGCACTCCGACGGCCACGACACGCATATCCACGTGCGAATCCGCTGCGGCCGCGACGAACCGCGCTGTCGGACCGACGGCGACAAGCGAAACGCCGGCCGCTAACCGGCGCGCAACTTCCACCAGTGGAACGCGTTCATCACGAGCGCGTGATCGATCGCCCCCGCGCGCAGCAAGTCATCGATGCGGTTGACGTCGACGAGCTCGACCTGGGTCTGCTCGTCGTGGTCGTTGCTGATCTCGGACACCCGTTCGCAATCGCTGGCGAGAAACGTATGGATACGATTGGCAAACAGCGCCGGATTCGGCGAGACGGCACCGAGCAGCGCCAACCGGCCCGCGCGATAGCCGGTTTCCTCGACCAACTCGCGCGCGGCGGCGGCCTCCGGCGTCTCGTCGGTATCCACCATGCCCCCGGGGATCTCAAGCGTCACGCTGGCGGCGCCGTGACGGAACTGACGGATCATGATGACTTGCCCACCCGTGGTGAGCGCGACGACATTGACCCAGTCAACCGAGTCGATGCGATAGAACACCTGCGTCTGACCGCTATCGACCCGCTGCGACCGCACTTCACTGACCTCGAAGACGCGGTAACTCGCGAGGGATCGTCGCTCCAGCACACGCCACGCGGAGGGCTCTGACATCACCGCAGCCTGCCAAAGCCTGCGGCGTGCGAGCAAGGGGCAATGCTGATCGCCCGCTCGCTTGCCGGGGAGCCCGAGTGCTACCCTCGCGGCCCGCCATGCTTCTTGTTCGTCCGCTCTTGCTCGCCGCATGCGTGGTCTTCGGCTGCCGTTCCGAGTCGGCGCCCGAGGCACCCTCCCCCTCGCCCCGGCCGGCCGCGGAACCGTCGACGCCCGCGCTGGCGGCTGGGACGACGTCGGCCGCGTCCGGCACGGCCGTGCCTGCGCCAACCACCCCAGCAAAGCCTGTGCTGGCGGCATTGCCCGAGGAGCGCCACTTCGGTGCGATCCAGCAACTCACCTTCGGCGGCGAAAATGCCGAGGCCTACCTGAGTTTCGACGAGTCCCACCTCGTGTTCCAGTCAACGCGCGATGGGGGCAAGTGCGACCAGATCTACATGATGGCGATCGACGGCACCGACGTGCGACGAGTCAGCAACGGCAAGGGCCGCACGACATGTTCGTACTTCCTGCCCGGGGATCAGCGGGTACTGTTCGCGTCGACCCATTCGGCCGCCGACGACTGCCTGCCGCCACCCGACCGCAGTCACGGTTATGTGTGGAAACTCTACGACGAGTTCGACATCTACACAGCGAAGGCCCAAGACGGCAGCGATGTCCAGCCGCTCATCACCGGTAAGGGCTATGACGCGGAGGCCACGGTCTCGCCGCAAGGCGACGCGATCGTCTTCACCTCGACGCGCAGTGGTGACCCGGAGCTATACATCGTTGGACTCGACGGGAAGAAACCGAAGCGGCTGACAAAGACGCGCGGCTACGACGGCGGCGCTTTTTTCTCGCCAGACGGCACGAAGATCGTTTTCCGCGCCAACCACCCCGAAGGCGCCGACGAGCTCGCCAAGTACGACGCGATCATCAAGAAGGGCCTGGTGCAGCCGACGCGACTCGAACTGTTTGTGATGGATCGCAACGGCAAGCACGTCGTCCAGATCACCAAGAACGGTAAGGCGAATTTCGGTCCCTACTTCCATCCCGACGGCCAGCGGATCATCTACTCCTCGAATGTTGGCGACGAGCAGGGCCGCGACTTCGATCTCTACATGGTGGGAGTCGATGGAAAGAACGAGGAGCGGGTCACGTTCACCCCCAGCTTCGACGGGTTCCCGATGTTCACACGTGACGGCCAGAAGCTAGTATTTGCGTCTAACCGCAA
>CADEGN010000401.1:0-1799 GCA_902826865.1 uncultured Myxococcales bacterium | reverse complement strand
CGCATTGAAGTTGCGGCTTGCTTGCAACGTCAATGCCGCAGCTGAGGGCGACACCAACGTGTTCGTCGTCGAGTGGAAGGACTGACGCGTCATGGCGATCGAACTGGGCCCAGGCGACCGGTACGGCGAGTTCGAGATCGTCCGTTTGCTGGGCACCGGCGGATTTGCGCAGGTGTTTGAGGTCCGCCACCCGGGATACGCCGAACCGCTGGCGCTCAAACTCTCGCTGAACCCGGTCCGCTCCGTCGACACGGCACAGCGGACGCTGCGGGAGGTCACCGTCCTGCGCTCGCTTACGAACCCCCACGTGGTCCGGATCCTCGATTGCGGCCTGCTCCGCGATGGCCACGTCTACGTCCTGATGGAGCTACTGCACGGCCAACCCCTGGACGTGTTTCACGACTTCGACCGGCCAATGCAGCCGGTGTGGGCGATTCATGTCGTCTACCAGGCGTGCCTCGGCCTGTGCGAAGCCCACGACATGGGCATCGTCCACCGCGACCTCAAGCCCGCGAATATCTTCGTTGACGCCAACGGTGGGACCAAGCTGCTCGATTTTGGCTTGGCGCGCTCGTTCGACGCCAGCACCATCGTCGGTGCCAACGCGACGGTGGGCCACATGCTGGTGGGCACTCCGCACTACGCCCAACCGGAGCAGTTGGAGACCTATGCGCTCACGCCAGCCGCTGACGTCTACAGCTTGGGCATCATCTTGTACGAGCTGCTCACCGGGTTCGTTCCGTTCATCGCCGACAAGCCCGTCAGTTTGGTCCGCGACGAATGGCTGGACAATCCGATGAGCTGGCTCCGCGCCCACGCAACCATGCCAATCGTGCCCTTGTCGCAGCACCTGCAGCCGAGCGACGCCACGCCCGCACTCGTACGCGCGGTCGAGTCCGCGCTGCAGCGCAGTCCTGCCGGACGCCCCGCCAACGCCCGGGCTTTCGCGGAGCTGCTGCGCGCTGCGTGGCCCGCCGCCTGACCTAGTCCCCGGGTGCTTGCGGGGCCGCGCGGGCGGCTGCTAGCGTGCTTGCGATGCGTCGAAGATGGTTCATGACGGCCGTACTCGCCGCCGCCTGTGGCGACGCTACCACCGGTAGTGCAGACACCGCGGATGGCTCGAGCAGCGTCGCGACCAGCGCGACGACGGTATCTGGGGCGAGCGCCACCACGACAACGACCAGCGCGGGCTTCGACAGCCAAACCTCGGGCGGTGCCGATAGCACGGGCACCACGGGTGGCCAGCCGATTGTCGACTGCAACGACATCGAATCGTCCGTCACGCTCGCCGGCATGCGCGCGCACCTCGAAGCACTCGATTCCATCGCCGCCGACAACGGCGGTACGCGCTCCGTCGGCACCCCCGGATTCGATGCCTCGGCGGAGTATGTGATCGACCAACTCGCAGCCGCCGGGTACGACGTCCAGCCGCATGAGTTCGACATCAACGTCTTCTCGGTGTTGGGAGCATCGACTTTGATCTGGCAGGGTGAGCAGCAGTTTTCGGACGGCACTCACTTCCAACCGGCCAGCTACTCAGATGCTGGTGCGGTCACTGCCCGCGTGAGCGAGGTCGACTTGGAGCTCGGGCCCGGCAACGCATCCAGCTCCGGCTGTGAGGCCGCCGACTTCGCCGGGTTCACCCCGGGGCGTGTGGCCCTGCTGCAGCGCGGGGAGTGCTTCATCTCCGACAAGGTGACCAACGCCCAGGCCGCTGGTGCCGCGGCGGTGATTGTGTTCAACCAGGGCAACACGGACGATCGGACGGGGCTCTGGCTCGCGACCCTTGGTGCTCAAAC
>CADEGN010000400.1 GCA_902826865.1 uncultured Myxococcales bacterium | reverse complement strand
GCGATCTGCTGGAATGCCGGCGTCTCCTGCACGGGACCCGACGCGACGGGGAAGTACAGCGATTGCGTCGCCGCCGACAACGGCGTGCTCCACCCGGTATCGCGTTACCAGGACTTTCTTCGCTACCTCGTCACCGATCTCGACAAGACGGTGGTGATGCTCGGCGTGCTCGGGGTGCCCGAGGTGACCGAGCACAACGCCCTGCCGCCCTACCAGCCGACCGCCGGGGGTGTCGACGCACTCGAGTACCGAGCTTGGGGCCAAGACGATCTCAGCCCGGAGGACGTCGCCGATGGGCGAACCGTGGCCGACAAGGTGTTCGAATTCGGCGATATCGCGCCGGGTTGTATCGGCAAGGCGGGTGACGTGATCACCGGGAGTGCGGTCCCACCGGTCCGCATCAAAGAGGTTTGCGAGAGTCTGAACGTGCCCGACGATCCAGCGACACCGGATGTCGACGAAAGCGTGCCCCGCTGCTGCATCGAGTCGATCTGCGACGACGACTTCAGCGCGGCGATGCGATGCCTGACCGGCTCGATCGCGTCGCTGATCCCCCCTGCCGGCTGACGGCATTCCCGCGCTTGCGTGGCCGGCGGGCTCGTCTACGATGGCGGGCCATGCCCCGCGCCCGCTGCATTTTCCTGGCCGTCACGGTCCACCTCGCGTGCTCGACAAGTCGCCCGCCCGTCGAGGCCGGGTCGGCCGCCGCGCCGACGAACTCGGCCGCCGCGCCGACGGACTCGGCCGCCGCGCGGACGACCTTGGCCACAGCACCCAAGAACTCGGCCACGGCGCCGGCGGACACGACCGCGCCCGTTGCCACCACGGCCAAGGCCGAGCTCGGCAAGCCCGCGCCGGACTTCACGCTCCCCGACGCCGACGGCAACGTCCACAGGTTGTCCGAGCACATGGGCAAGCTGGTGGTGTTGGAGTGGTTCAATCCGGGGTGCCCGTTCGTGAAATACGCCCACGGCGAAGGGCCGCTGCGCGACATGGCCAGCAAGGAGGTCGCGAGCGGCGTCGTGTGGTACGCGGTCAACTCCGGTGCGGTCGGCAAGCAGGGTGCCGGCGCCGACGCGAGCCGTGAGGGCGCGAAGGGCTTCGCCATGACCCACCCCATCCTCATCGACGAGGGCGGGGCCGTTGGCCACGCCTACGCCGCCGAGAAGACCCCCCACGTGTTTCTCATCGATCCCGCCGGCGTCTTGGTCTACGCCGGAGCGATCGACAACGCGCCGATGGGCGAAGTCGACGGCGGCGGCGCGTACACCAACCACCTCGGCGCTGCGCTGGCCGACCTTCGCGCCAACCGGGCCGTGGCGACGCCGCAGACGAAGGCGTACGGCTGCTCGGTCAAGTACGCGAAGTAGTTACAGGGGCTGGCCGCCCTTTTGCGCACACTCGTCCGACGGCAGCGACAGCCACCCCTTGCCACGGCACTCGTTTTGTCCGGCGCAGGCGTGCCCCTTGCTCCCGGGCGCTACGCGGTTGTCCGGCACATCGCACGCGGCCTGGGTGGCGCACGCATTGACGCCGAAGCACTTGATCTTCGCCACCTTCGCGGGCGCATCGGCGGCTGGGGTTGCCGCTGCACCCGTTGAGTCGCTGCCTTCCGCCGCTGCGCCGCCAGGGGCGTTGCTCTGGTCTTTCGCGTGGTGGCAGGCGCCCAGCAACAGGGCGGCAGCCCCGAGGGCAAGTGCATTGGACCAGGACTGATTCGACATGAATTCGCTCCTTGGGATAAGCGCGAGCCTTGATCGCTCGCCGACGCGGTTCACTGGGCGGGGTGGCAGCGCATGCAGCCGAAGCCGTTCGGATTGTCCTTGCTGATCATCTTCTCGCCGAGCAGCTCCGCCATCTTGGGCGTGATGTCGTCGAGCATGAACTTGGTCATCTTCTCGTCGTACTCCATCGCCCCCTTGATCGGATCAGCCGGATCGAGCGGGTAGATGGAATCGCTCGGCATCTTGAACTTCTTCTCGTTCATGTCCTTGCCGTGGCACGTCTGGCACTTGAAGGTGCCGAACGCGCCACCGTCGTGGGCCTGGAACGCCGCCTTCATCTTCGGCAGTACCTCGAGCCCCATGTACTCCTGGCGTTGCTTGAAGGTTTTGTCGGCCCACGCGACCCCGGGGGCGCCGGGCTCGATGGCGGCGGCTCCGCCATCTCCACCGGAGTCGGTCGCGGCGCCAGCGGTGTCGCCTGAGCCGCCCGCGGCGTCACCCGTGGCGGCGGCGGGTGGGTTGGTGGGTTGACTCGGCTTCTCGCAGGCGGAAAAGGCAAGACCGGTGAGGCCGAACAGGAGGAAGAGGTTACGCATGGGCGGCGTCCGCAGGTTGGGGTTGTCGGCCGGCCTGAGAATCCCGGCCGGGGCCGCGTTGTTACGTGTTTCCCTGCGCAGCGCAAGATCCCGCGCGGCTCGGCCTGCGCCCGCGCTAGCATAGGCCCATGTCGGCCAGCTGGCCCCCGCGCCGTCACCTCGGCCACGGCGCTGGGATCCGGGTGCCGCACTTCGATCATGCGCTGGCGCGCGGGCTGGCTGTCGACGTCGTCGAAGTCCTGAGCGAGAACTACCTCGCCGGCGGTGGCCGGCCCGCGGCTGTCCTCGAGCGGCTGCGGCGCGACATGCCCGTGGTTTGCCACGGTGTCTCGCTCGGGCTCGGTTCCCCGGATCCGCCCGCCGCCGCCCATCTCGCCCGGCTGCGCGCACTCTTCGAGCGCATCGAACCGGCGTGGGTGGGTGATCACCTGTGCTGGGGCGGTTTCGGGGGGCACCACAGCCACGACCTGCTGCCGCTACCCTTCACCGAGGCGGCGATCTCGCGGCTGGTCGATCACATTGGCCGGGTGCAGGACGCCTTGCGCCGCCAGCTCGTGCTCGAAAATGTCTCGAGCTACGTCGGCTTCACCGCCAGTGCGATGCCCGAATGGGAATTCGTCCGCGAGGTTATCGAGCGTGCCGACGCCCTGATGCTACTCGACGTCAACAACGTCATCGTCAGCGCCGCGAATTTCGGGTTTGATCCGATCACCTACGTCGAAGCGCTGCCAAGCGATCGAATCGTCCAACTCCACCTCGCCAACCACAGTGATCGCGGGCACTACAAGTTCGACTCCCATGCCGGTGCGGTGCCGGCAGAGGTCTGGAGCCTCTACGACCACGTCGCGCGTGTGCACGGCCCGATCACCACGATCGTGGAGTGGGACGAAGACATCGGCGACGTAGAAGACCTACTCGCGCAACGGCGGATCGCGGTGGCGAGAGAACGCGCCATCTTCGGCGCAGAGGTCGGCCCTTGGACGAACTAACCGCGAGCCAGGTTCTCTTGTGGCGCGCGATCCGGTGGCCCACTGGGGTCGCCGACTTCTTGGCCCAGGCCGACGATGACACGCGGGCTGAATTTGCGCGGACGTTTGCACAGACGCCCGCGTTCGATCGGGCCGCCCGGGTAAGCGTGTACGCAGAGGCCTATTTTTGGCGCCTGCACGGCGTGCTCGTCGATCATTTCCCGCTCCTGGCCGCCCTGCTCGGCCGGCCGCGGTTTCACAACCTCGTCACCGACTACGTGCTTGCTTGTCCCCCGGTTGACCCGGACATCCGGACCTACGGTGCGCGCTTGGCCGCCTTCGTGGCCGCCCACGCGGTCGCGGAGACGATCACCGACGTCGCCGAAGTCGCCGCGCTGGATTGGGCCATGGTCCAGGCCCTGGATCGACCCCAGACCGAGCCGCTCGGCATGGCCGACCTCGCGGCGGTGGAGCTCTCGAGCTGGCCCGAGCTCCGCCTGCGCACCGTCGAGAGTGCCGCGTTGCTTCCGCTTCACCGCGATCCGCAGGCGCTGTTCGCCATGGCCACCGGGGGTGAATCAGCACCTATGGGTTCCGCCCGCACGGCCTTGGTCTGGCGCGCCGGTTTCGCCGTGCAGACGCGCGTCGTGACCCACGACGAGGCCCGCGCGCTCACGCGGCTCCTTGGTGGCGCGCGTTTCGTCGAGCTCTGCGACGATCCCGGGCTCGATCCACCGACCGTCGCGGGGTGGATCGCGTCATGGGTCGCCGACGGCGTGCTTGCCGGCCGGTGATCGGTCAGCCGCTCGCCGCATCGAACGGCGCGCGCGGCAGCGACGAAGAATCGCACTGCGCGGCGGAGCACACGTACAGATGCTCCTGCCCAGGGCACTGGATCGCCGGCTCACCGGCGCACATCAGGAGACAGCCCTCGCCCACGCAGACGCAGGTGGCCTCCTCCGCGCAATCGAGCTCGCACGGCGCCTTGTCGGTGCACTGCATCTCGCACGTCGCGGCCTCCGTGCACGAGGTCGCGCAACCAGCGGTCCCGCAGGTCAGCGCGCACGCGGCCGAGCCGGCGCAGCTTGGCGTGCATGACTCGGCATTTTCGCAGTCGATCTGGCAGATCGAACTATCGCGGCAGGTTGCGTCGCAGCTACCGGCGCCGCCGCATCTCAGTTCACACGTGGCACTGTCGCCACAGATAGGGCTGCAGACCGCCGCATCCGAGCACGCGAACGTGCACGCGGCCGAGTCCGCGCACGTCGCGTCGCACGTGCTGGTCGATGCGCAGTCGATCTCGCATGTGCTCGACGCGTTGCAACCCACCTCGCAGCTATCCCCGCTGCACTCCCAATCGCATGCGCCGACGCCCTCGCAGACGCACTGCTCGCCATCGGGCTCGGCGCCAACGCAGCCGGTGGGACCCGTGTCGGTGCCCCCGTCCGACACGTCGATGGGTGTCGGTGGCAGGGGTCCATCGGTGCAGGCCCCGGCGATCGCAACAAGAAGCGGCCAGGCGTGTCGGCGCATCGCGATCCTCCGTTTCGCCGGGATCACCACACCCGCGGTGCGCACAAGGGTGCTGGGCATTCCGGGGGGCGCATCGACCATTCTGGTCATTACTTGAGACACATGACGCGCTCGAACCGCACCCCGTGCTTGCAAGCTGGTCCCCGCGGCGCCGCTCGCCGGCCGGCCCGTCGAGCAGCCAAACCGCGCCGCCGACGACGATCAGGCGACCCGAAGGTCGACGAAATCTGGATGCCGCGGAAGCGGATCGAGGGCATCGGCAACCCACTGCGGAAGCGCCCCGTACACCTTGCGCAGCTGGCCGTCGCGAGTGCGCGCGCTCAGCTGCGCCTCGACATCGTCGGTGGAGTTGTCGTAGACGTACAAGCGATCGACAATGCTCGGTAAGATCGCGAGATTGGCCATCGACTTCTCAAATCTGCTCACGATCTTCTCGATCGGAACCGTGTGACCGCCGCGGATCACGCGATCCGCCACCCGAGCGGCGTTGATCCTCGGGTCCCGGGTCCCGACGTAAAACGTGCGCACGAAGTAGCCCGACTTTTTGGCCCGAATCATGAACTCGAGCTTGTCGGGCGCAGAAAGCACCGTCTCGAAGGCGATGCCGTCCCCGCGGGCAAGGAGCTCCTCGCGTCGCGCGGCGGCCCAACGCGCCGCAGCGAGCACGGCGTCCGGCGAATTCCAGTCACCGAACCGATCGCGCGCGATCTCGTCGGGGTTGAGATACTCGACGCCGTCGCTCCATCGCTCCGCCCGCAAACGGGTGGTCACCGTGGTCTTGCCGGCGCCGGTGGGGCCCGCGATCACCAACAGCACCGGTCTCACGGCGTCGCGCCTGCCGGTGA
>CADEGN010000399.1 GCA_902826865.1 uncultured Myxococcales bacterium | reverse complement strand
CACGGGCACGGGCACGGAGGAGCGTGACCCCTTACGGGGTCACGCTCCTAGCTGCTCGTGCCACCGGATGCGCTGGGCGTTCGGCTCGGCGCCCGCGTGCCGGTGTACGTCGACGAGAAATCGCATCCGCTGCGGGGCGTGCTGCGGGAGGGAATGGCTGGGCTGCTTGAGAGCGAGCTGCGGCGCTCTCGACCGGACGAGCGCATGCGCGATCGCGTGGCGGCCGCCCTGCCGATGCTGCCGGTGCTGCATGCGCCGGAAACTTCGACCCCGTCGTTGTTCATGTTGGGAGGCGTCGCCGTGAAGAAGTCATTCGTCATTGTCGCGATCATCGTCGCAAGCCTTGCCCTCGGCGGCGTCGGTGGTGACTCGGCACCCGCACGGAGCCCGCAGCATTGGCGCAAGACCTCCGAGGATCGTCGCAGTCGAACGCAGCGGGTTCTCCTTCGGCGTCGGCGGCCAGCGCTCGGGGCTCCGAGGCCGCGGACGTCGGGGATCTTCGGCGACGAAGGAACGAGCTGGTCGAGCAGCCCACGGTGCCAATGACTCGGCCACTGCCTTCGAACTACGAGATCAGCCGGATCGGAAATCGCGTCACGGTCAATCTCGATGGCGGCGTTTCCAACGTGGCCGTTGTTGGCGGTAGCGGGGACGGACGGATCTACGCCGTCGATCCAACCGAGGAGTTCAAGGAACAGGTCCGAAATTCCCTGAGCCACGCCGATCCCTTGCCGACACGACGGCTGTCGGGTCGCGTACTCGACCTGGCAGGGAAGCCCTTGCCCGGAGCCGTTGTTCTCGCCGACCTGAGCTTCTCGTTGCACGGCGGTGAGCGCATTGCCGAAGGAGCCGATGGTGCTCGGGCAGATTCCGCGGGCCGATTCTCCGTGGTGATCCCCGCCGACCGCGGCATCTCCGTGGTTGCCATGGCGGGTTCCGGCTGGTCCGACGTCGCGCGCGTTGCTGCCGGCGTCGCCGATGCGGAGATCGAGCTCGCGATCGCAACGCGCACTCGCCTGCGCGGCAAAGTCCTGCTCCAGGGATCTGGGCATCCGGCGACTGTGACCGTCGCGGGGCAGGCCGCGGGCTACACCGTCAACACGGCCGTCGACGGCACGTTTGAAGTCGATCCGATCACCCCGGGCGCATATGTCGTCGCGGCCGCTGCCGAAGACGGACGCCAGGCCCAGTCGGCCCAGGGCAGCACCGCCTAGGTGACCGTCAAATCGGGGGACGACCTGACGGTTGAGCTAGAGCTTCCCTCGGGGACGATCGTCGCGCTTGCATTGCGCGTGCCCTCCGGCTTCTCGCAAGGTGGGGTCAACGTGCAGTTGTTCGAGGGCCTCCACACCCCGGTAACTGCCGATTTCGCGGGGTTTCACGAGTTGGGCTCTCGCGCGGTGGTGACGAGCCAGACGATGATGGTGACGACAGCCGCCAAGCTCGACGAACCGATCGAGATCACCGATGTCGCGCCGGGATCCTATACAGCCTGCGCAATCCTGCTCGCGACCAAGCCCGATGGCGTGCGCATGACCAAAGACGGTCCTGGGTTCGAGTTCGACGTGGCGGGGCGACCCCACTGCGCGCCCGTCCTCGTCGCCGACGGCGATCGCCTCAAAGAGGTCGCGCTCGAGCCCGGTTTGCCGAAGTAGCCCCCAGCGGTGGTGGTGGCGCAGTCGGCGAGAACCAGCGATAGAGCGGCTTCCACACGATGTTAGTATCCTTGGATGCCCCTGCCGCGCGTGGTCATCATCGTGCTAGCCAGTGGCCCCCTCGCGGCCTGCGGGGGAGCTACGGCGGAATCCAGCCCGGCCGCGACGGACGGCGACACTGGCATGGCGACAACGGGCGTTGGTCGGGAATCCGGTGGCGGGAGCGACGTTTCCCAGGACGCCGGGCCTGGTGGCGGCGTCGACAGCATGTCCTCGGACAGCGCATCGGACGGCAACACTCTCTCCGACAGCAGTGCGTCGTCGGGCGGACAGGCAACGGACTGCTTTCCCCCCGACACGGATCTGGTCGTGACACACGAGCCCACGACACCATTGCCTCCCTACTTGGCCGCCGTCCCCGATCTGACATTTGGCACCGAGATCACGCGTATCACCGACCAAGCGATTTTCACGGCCGAGGATATCCCACGGCCGTGGCACCACTACGCCAAGAACCAACCGTGGAACTCCGATGGCACGCGTATCATCCTCGATGGTTGGCCATCGGCACTGTTGGACGGTTCGAACTACGCGCTGATCAAATCGGTGCGGCCGCCGAACGAGCATCACACGTGGGCCAACACAGATCCGCAGATCGTGTACGGGGTACAAACCCCGGTCGACTTCGTGGCCTACAACGTGGATACCGACGAGTCGACCGTCCTGCGTAGCTTCGGCCAGTTCGACGAGATCTCGTACGGGAGCTACGAGGGGAACATGTCGGCCGACGATCGCTACGTTGCACTGATGGGCCGAAGCGATGGCGAGGTCTCGATTTTCGTCTACGATCTGCAGTCGGATTCCGTCAGCCCCATGCTCGACGGTCAGGGCGTTTGGCCCAACAACGTGGCGATGTCGCAGTCCGGCGACTACGTGCTCGTGCAATGGGGCGTCACGGGGTCTGGCGAGTTTGAGGGAATCAGCGTCCACGACGGCACCACCTTGGCGTTCTTGCGCCACGTCTCGAACCTCGGCGGAGCGCACGCAGATTATTGCTACGACACGAACGGCGACGAGGTCATGGTCGTCACCTCGAGTTATTCATCCGCGCTCGAAATGGTCCGATTGAGCGACGGCTCAACAACCGAGCTGCTCTCGAAGGATCAGATCGACTTCGACATTCACGTCTCCTGCCGCAACCTCGCGCGGCCGGGCTGGGCGTACGTCAGCCACTTCCATCGGGAGTGCTGCCGAGAAACCAAGCCAAACGCCAATACGCTGTTCGCCGTCCGGCTTGACGGCAGCGGCACCGTCGAGATCTTCGGCCACCAGCACCAATCCGACATCGAGGACTACGACCGCGCAGCGTTCGGCGTTCCGAGCCGCGATGGAACGCGGGTGATGTTCCGCAGCGACTGGCACGACGGCACCGGCTCGCCTGAAGGCGTGGTCCATAGCTACGTCGCGCAAGCCAGTTGTGACTGAGAGCTCGTCGACCACGCACGATCACCGGGTCGGTGACGCAGGCGAGCGCCGAGGCGCGGCCAGGCGCACTCGGCCGGAACCGACGCTCGAGCCGTCGCGGGAGGGTTGCACCGGGTCCCCGGTGTCCGCATAGGGCGGTTGGGCGATTCGAACTGCAAACGAAACGAGGGCTTGAGTTCGCCTGGGGTCATGCGAACAGAGGTTGTTGACCGTGCGGCCCTGGCAGGGGCGAAGGGCAGCGGGCCAGGCCAGTCACGGAATCGAGCCGGTCGCCCCACGAGTTCGGGCATTCCTGCGACCGGTGATACGAGCGCTACCGCGAGCGATTCCTTGCCGGGAATTCCATCCACCGGTACCGGCGAAGGCTCCTTGATCACCGCGACCTCGACGACGGCCACGGCGAAGGATCGACCGCGGTCCCCACAACCGACGACGGTGGGACGACCACCGGGATCGTGCTCGATCTTGGCACCGTGGATCCCCCGGACCCGGCGTGCCCACTCGACTGCATACCGCCGTGTGACCTCGTGCTGTCGCAGAATCAAACGAACCTGCGCGCGCTCGACCACGACGGCACCCACATTCTCGCGGTGTCGTCGACCCAGCGGCTCGCGCTGTTCGACGCCGCTTCGTTTGAGGTCGTGCTCACTGAGGAGCGCGTGGCATGGGCCGAGCTGGTCGCGGGCGTCCTTGCCGTCGCCGGCGCAGACGGGATTGTGCGGCTACGTTCAGCCGCGGATCTACAGCCACTAGGAGAGCTTCTTGCGGCCGAACACCGCGGCCTCTCGACGGAAACAGTCCCAATCTAGTCCGCCTTTGACGACCGACGTCCCGCGCCGCTGATCCTCCGCCTCTACGCCAGCCGCGGCCGCGACGACGGCCGTGAATTTTCGTGCATCGGCCGGCGCCAAACTGCAAGAAAGGATCGGCCATGTCGATGCCAGCGATCGTCTTGGTGGTCGCTGTGCTCGCGGCCCTCACTGCGAGGCGATCGCTGGGCGGGGGGCTGCTCGGTCGGCTCCGTGCACTCTTGCCGGCATGGCGGTTCTTCGACGCCATCGAACCGACGCCGCGCCTGTGCGTGCGCGTCATTCGGCCGGGCGATTCGCCGGGCCGATGGATCGACGTGATGCCAAAGCCGAAAGGTGGCTTCTTCCTCGCGTCGGATCGCAACCTCGTGCTGGCGATGTACGCCCTCGTGGAGCGACTGGTATCGAGCGACGAGGACGCGCCGGACGCGCCGGGCATCGCGGTGACTTACGCGCAAATCACCGAGCTCGCGCGGGAGCGGGCGCGGCTCGAGCTGGGTGACAGCGGCCTCTTTCAGTGGTGCATCACCGATCACCAAGGTGCGCGGCTCGAGCGAGCGCGCTCGGAGTTCCTGCCGATTTGATCGCGTTCGACGCAACCAGTGCCTCTGAGCTCATTGCGCGGCTGGCAGCCATCCCCACCGCGATCGCGGCGCTCGAGCTGCTACAGGTGCGCGCAAGCTGGGCCGACGGCGGCGCTTGGGGTTGGTCGATTCTGCGGCGCGAGCTCGACGGCGCACCGCGTTGGCTGATGGTCTTGTGCGACCGCACGCTCGGCGCTGCAGGATTCACCGCTGTGCTGGCGGTGCAGGTAGCCAGCGCAGTGGTATTGCCGTGGGTTGACAGTCCGTGGCCGGCCGCGACTGCGTGGGCTTGCGCACTGCTTTGCGCGTTTCGTTTTCGCGGCAGCTACAACGGCGGCAGTGATTCGATGTTGCTGGTTGTGCTTGGTGGCTTAGCCCTGGCACGCGGCGATCGAGCAGGCGTGCTCGAGACCGTTGGCTTGGCCTACATCGCTGCGCAGCTCGTGCTCTCGTACTTCGTCGCCGGCGCGGCAAAGCTATCCCAGCCGAGCTGGCGCAGCGGCGCAGCGGTGCACCAATTGCTGTCGTTGCCGCAGTATCCCGTGCCGAATTGCGCGCGCCGCTGGCTCGGCACCGACGCCGCGGTACGGCTTTGCGCGTGGGGTGTCATTGGCTTTGAGTGCCTATTCCCGCTGGCACTGGTCAGCGACTACGCCGCCATCGTGTTGACCGCGATCGCGATCGGTTTTCACGTGGTCAACGTGGTGGTGCTGGGCCTCAATCGGTTTCTGTGGACATGGTTGGCCGCCTATCCAGCGCTCGCCTACGTGCGGTTGGTGCTTATCGACTCCTGATGGGCGCGCACGCTGATCGAGGTACACACGCCGGTTCGCGGCGATCCTCTCGGCATCTATCGTGCGCTCGTGCCCGGGTAGCATCACCCGGAGTTCGACGTGGCTGCGCTCGGCGAGACCGATGTATGCGAGAGCTTCCTGACCCGACGAGTAACCATAGCCGGCACCGATCTCAAGTTGCGACGACCGACGACGCTGCGATGGATCCGGATCCGAACGCCACGACCGGTGCGGTTGAACTCGAAGGGAGTGGGAGTGCAGGCGGCGAGCCTCTGGTGCCCGGCGAAGACACGAGCGGCTGCGCCTGCCAAGCGGGTCCACGCTCGGACGCACCGTCGGCGTTGCT
>CADEGN010000398.1 GCA_902826865.1 uncultured Myxococcales bacterium | reverse complement strand
CGCCGTCCAGTCGGGTGCGTTGGCCGACGCCAAGGCCCTCTTCGACCAGAGCCTGGTCATCCGCCGCGCGCTCGCAAAGGCCGACCCCACTTCGGCCGAGGCCCAGCGCGACCTCGAGTGGATCGAGAAGCAAGTGCAGCAGCTCGACAGCGCGCCGCCGAGGCCGCGATAGCACCTGCCCGTCCACAAAAAAGGTGCACGGCGCGATTGGGCTTCCGCCCAAAAAAGTGAACACTCGATCTACGCTGCTTCAGCTCTCCTCAGGTTCTCGTAGTAGCGCCGCCCGAGCTCGAGTGCCTCCCGATTTCGTCGTGGAAGATCTCGATCCACTCGGCAATGGCATGTTTTCGCTGCTGCCTGTGCGGTGAAGACGATATCGTGGACGAGCTCGCAGCCTTCAACGTCCTAAGCTCGCAGCCCGCTCAGTCTGCGCCCGTCTCGGCCGCGCGCACGAGGGCAAACTCGTCGTGAATCGTTCGGCCACGCACGCGTGCGCGCGCGACGAACCGATAGTAAAGCGCGCCCACGCCCAACAACGCCAAGGTCACAGTCGCCGCGATCCCAGCGGCGTTGACGAGCCACAGCGATGCGAGGAGCGCCACCGTGGCAATGACGATCACAACCAGCGGGGTCAACGTCGGCAACGGCGTGCGATACGGCCGGGCCAACTCGGGCGAGCGTCGCCGGAGCGCAACATGGCTCGCCGCGATCAGAACGTAGGCCACAAGCGCGGCGAACACCGCCACCTGCATCAATAGATCGGCCGCAGCGGCGCCAGGCGGGGCGAGGGCCTGGGCAAGCACGAGCGCGAGGTATCCGATCACGGCCGGGACCACGAGTGCCATGCGCGGCACACGTCGCCGGTCGGTGCGGCCAAGCGCCGCCGGCAGGTATCCGGCGCGGGCCAACGCGTACACCTGACGCGAGTAGGCGAAGACAATCGACAGCATGCTCGCCGCCAAACCCACCAGGCCCACCCCGCCGATCCCGATCGATAGCCATCCCCGGCCAAACGCGGCCTCGACGGCGGCCGGCAACGGATTGCCCGCCGTCGCGATCGCGTCACCGGTGACCCGCGGCGCAATCGCCAGGATCACCACCGCGAATCCGAGCAGCGTGGCCATGGCTCCGAGCATCGCTCGTGGCAAATCTCGCGGCGGATCGCGGGCATCCTCCGCCGCCAGCGGTACCCCTTCGATCGCGAGAAAGAACCAGCCGCCCGCCGGCAGGGCCGCGAGCACGCCGACGACCCCATGGGGCAGCGCCGGACCCGTCTCGACCGCGCGCGTGAGCGCCACCGGGGCCAAGGCGATCGCCCAAACCACGATCGCCGCGGACGCGATCGCGGTGACGACCAGCAACGCTCGCAACGAGACCACCGAGCCGAGCAGATTCAAGCCCACGAACACCACGTACACCATCGCCGGCAGCCACCACTGCCACGCTCCCGGGGACGCACCCACCAACCCCGCCAGGTAGCCCCCGATCCCGCTGGCGATCACCGCCGGCGCGATGGTGGTCTCGATCGTGACGGCCAGACCGGTGATGAAGCCGGCAAACGGCCCGAACGCCCACCGAGCAAATGCATACGGTCCGCCGGCCACCGGAAGCGCGGTCGCCAGCTCCGCGATGGTGAACACCAGCGCGGTGTACATCACCGCCATGATTGCGGTGGCGATCCACATGCCGCCCGTTCCACCGGCGCCGATGCCGAAGTTCCACCCGAAATAGTCGCCGCTGACAACGTAGCCGACGCCGAGCCCCCACAGCAGCCAAGGTCCAGCGAACCTCGGCAACGCAGCCGCGTCGCTCGCCTGGGGCGACTCGCCCATCGCAACCGACAGTGTACACTTTGCCGCTCTGACCATCCTTGGCGCCAGGGGTCTTGCCCGCCGTTACGGCATGCGTGAGGTGCTCCGCGCCGCATCGCTGGCGATCGACGAGGGGGAACGCATCGGTCTAGTCGGCCGCAACGGGGCCGGCAAGACCACGTTGGCGCGGATCCTCGCCGGGCTCGAAGAACCAGACGCCGGAGAGGTCACGCGCCGCGCTGGCCTCCGCATCGGTTTGTTGCTGCAAGAGCCGCGGTTCGCCCCGGGACTCACCGCCGTGCAGGCGGTCCTCGCCGGCCTCGATCGCTGGCAGACGGCGATCCACGAGCACGAGCGGACGACGCGCTTGCTGGCGGAGGCCCGCGATGATCTCGACGCGCTTCTGCACGCCCAGGCGCGTGCGGCCAGCGACGTCGAGGCCGCTGGCGGCTGGGACATGCGCCACGCCGCGGAGGCCATGCTCGGTCACGTCGGCATCACCGAGCCGGACGCCGAGCTCGATCGCTTGAGCGGCGGTGAGCAGCGCCGCGTCGCCCTCGCTCAGGTGCTGCTCACCCGTCCTGATCTCGCGATTCTCGACGAACCGACCAACCATTTGGATCTCGCCGCGGTTGAGTGGCTCGAGCAATTTCTTGGCGAAGAGTTCAAGGGCGCGCTCGTGCTCGTCACCCACGACCGCCAACTTCTGGACGCCGTCGTCGACCGCACCTTGGAGATCGAGGCCGGCGAGGTCCATTCCTACGATGGCGGTTGGCTGCGCTACCTCGAGGCCAAGGCCGAGCGCGCGGCGATCGCCGAACGCACCGAAGCCAACCGCCGCAACTTCCTCCGCCGCGAGCTCGAGTGGCTCCGCCGCTCACCGCCAGCCCGCACCACGAAACAAAAAGCCCGGATCGACCGCGCCCAGGCGGTGATCGAACGACCGGTTGCCCGCGCAGACCGTGCCGTCCAGATCGCGGTCGAATCGGGTCGCACCGGCAACATCGTGCTCGAGACCCAGGATCTCGACGTGGCGGTGCCGGGACGCTTGCTGGTCGAGGGCCTGACGTTGCACCTCGTCGCCGGCGATCGCGTCGGCGTCTTCGGTCCGAGCGGCTGCGGGAAATCCTCGCTCCTGCGCTGTCTTCTCGGCCAGCTCGCGCCCGCCCGGGGCACCGTGCGACTCGGCAAGAACGTGCGCGTGGCGTGGGTGGATCAACGTCGCAGCGTGCTGCGCGAGGACGCGACGGTCTTCGAGATGGTTGGGCAGGGCCGCACGCGCGTCGAGCTCGGCGGCGAGACGTTGGACATGCGTAGCTACCTCGAGCGGTTCTTGTTTTGCCCCGCCGATCAGCGCCAGCAGATCTCGACGTTGTCGGGCGGAGAGCGCGCGCGCGTCGCCCTCGCCCACCAACTCCGCGACGGCGCCGAGTTGGTGGTGCTCGACGAGCCCACCAATGATCTGGATGCGACCACCTTGGGCGCCCTTGAGCAGGCACTGCTCGACTACGGCGGATCACTTCTGGTCGTCACCCACGACCGGTGGTTTCTCGATCGCGTTGCGACATCGCTGCTGGTGTTCGAAGGCGCGCGGGTCGTCCGTCATGCGGGGGGTTACGGCGACTGGGTTGCGCGGCGCCCCACCCGCGCGCCGGCGATTCCGCCCGCGTTGGCCCCGAAGCCTGTGCCGGCAGCCCCACGGCCCGCCGGACCGCGCAAGCTGACCTACGCCGAGCGGCTTGAGCTCGAAGGCCTGCTCGACCGCGTCGACGCTGCGGAGCGCCGGGTCGCCGACCTCCAGGCGGAGCGCCTCGCCCCGGCGTTCTTCACCCGTCCGATCGCCGAGCAGCGGGCCCACGGCGAGCGTTTGGCGGAGGCCGAGGCCGAGGCCGCCCGACTGGCCGACCGCTGGACAGACCTGGAGCAGCGCCGCGACGCGTGAGTTGAGTCGCACTGCGACGCCTCCAGGTCCGCGAAGGCATGTCGCGAGGGGCGCATGCATGTTCGCAGACGGGGTCTTCGCATGTTTGGCGCAAATGTCCCACGGTTGTTTTCGCTGCTCGCCGTTGTCGCCCTCGTGGGCGGTCCCCCTCGTTGGGTCACGGCCGCCGAGTCCGTCGAGCGCGCCCACGTTCGCGTGACGGTGAACGACGCGGCGGGCAACGAGGTCGCTGTGCTCTCGTCGGCCGTCGGCTGGAACGAGTCGGCCGTCATGACCCTCAAGGTCGGCAGCCGCGAGCACAAGGTCTCGTTCGCGCTCAAGCGTGATGATGCCGAGTCGTTCAAGATGGGCGTCCGCTACGCGCGCGACGGCAAGACAGTGGTCAACGCGTCGGAAGTCGACGGCAAGCTGACCGAGCCACGCCGCATCGACAGCGCGGACGGGTCGGCATCGGTGGTTTTCGTCGTGGAGAATCAGGCGGGCGAGCGCAAGAAGCTCGAGGTGACCGGCAGCGACGATCCGTTGTCGGGGATGTGATCCCGCCGCGCGAGCGTCCACGCCCGATGTATCGCCACGCCGGGCCGCGGGAACGAGCGTCGTTCCGGCGGCCCGCCTTCGTTGGTGGGGATTGCCGCGCGGGCGGCTCAGACCTTTTCGCCGCGCGCGCGGATGTCGGCGATCACGCGCTCGATGCCGAGCTTGTCGATCACGCGCAGCCCGGCGGCGGACACCCGCAGACGCACCCAGCGGTTCTCACTGACCAACCAGAAACGCTTGGAGTGGAGATTCGGCAAAAGTCGCTTCTTGGTCCGCACGTGGGAGTGCGAGACGTTCATTCCAGCGACGGGGCGCCGACCCGTGACAATGCAAGCCTGACCCATGAACGAAGCTCCGGGCCGCGGAGCCTGCCCTGGGCGCGCGGGCGTGTCAAGCCTCCTCGGCGTAGGTGACGGCGCTGTGGTCGTCCTCGCGAACCGTGACCGAACGCAAGCGCAGACGGGCCCCATGGCCGGCCTGCAGCAGGTGCCCGAGGCGCCCATAGACGTAGGCCGCGACGTTCTCGGCGGTGGGGTTCACCTCGGTGAACGGCGGGATCTCGTTGAGGAGCCGGTGATCGAGCTCCAACGTGACGCGCTCCAGCGCGGCGCGCAGCTCGCGGGTGTCGACGGCCATCCCGATGCCATCGAGCTCCTGGGCGGCCACCTCGGCCTCGACCTTCCACGTGTGTCCGTGCAAGCGCTCGCACCCCCCGACGTAGCCGCGCAACACGTGGGCGGCCGCGAATGCGGTGTGAACACGGACGGTATACTGGCGTTGACGGGTCCTCATGGTGGCGCTCCGGCCGCGATCCAATCGGAGATCGCGGCGAGCTCGTCTGCGGTGAGCGGATCGCCGAGCTTCGGCATCCGCACACCGGTCCCGCCGACCGACCCCTGGGCGTTGTTCAGCTTGAGCCACAGATAGCTCGTCATTGGATCGCCGGCAACCACCCGCATGATCGTCGGCACCTGCGTCGAGGCTACGCCCACGAGATTGCCGTGCCCCTGGCCGCAGGCGAGCGACAAACCCGCCGAGGTCGCGGTGGTGTGGCAGCTGCAGTGGGCGACGAAGATCGGCTCGACCGTGGCCGTGAAGCCGCCAGGCTCACGGGTTTCGTCGCAGGACGGGGGCGGGCCCGTGGACTCGTCGGCGGCCCCTGTCGTGCCCGATGTGGTGGCGGCGATCGTGGTACCCACGCCGGTGATGGCGGCGAGCGTGCTCTGATCCTCGCCGACGCTGCCGGCCTCGCCGACGGTGCGCACCTCCACTGCGCCGTCTTCGGACGCGGCCGCCGCAACGATTAGCACAACGGAGAGCTCCGGCATGTCGCCGAGCTCCTTCACTACGCGGCTGTCTACGTCGCCGACCACTGGCGCGACGTACGGTCGCAGCCACTCCCTCCCGCGCGC
>CADEGN010000397.1 GCA_902826865.1 uncultured Myxococcales bacterium | reverse complement strand
CATCGTCTCCATGCTCATCAACATGGGGCGGGCCCTGCACGCCTGATCGGGCACGGTCGGGCACGGGCACGGAGCAGGGTGTGGGCTCCACGGCCGCTGGGTACGCCCAGCCGGTCAGCGCCGTGCCACGAGGCTCCCCGCCGCTCAAAGCCGGGCGTGATGGAGGCGCAGTGCGTTGCCGATTACCGACACCGAGCTGAGACTCATCGCCGCGCTCGCGAACATCGGCGAGAGCACCCAACCGAAGAAGGGGAAGAGCAACCCCGCTGCGACTGGCACGCCAAGCAGGTTGTAGCCGAACGCAAAGCCGAGATTCTGGCGGATGTTACGGATCGTCGCACGGCTCAGCCGGCGGGCACGGACCAGCGCCCGCAGGTCGCCCTTCACGAGTGTGATGCCGGCGCTCTCGATCGCGAGGTCGGTGCCGGTGCCCATCGCGATGCCCACGTCGGCCTGGGCGAGCGCCGGACCGTCGTTGACGCCGTCGCCGGCCATCGCGACGATGCGACCCTCGCGCTGCAGCCGTTGGACGACGCGTTGCTTGTCCTGCGGCAGGACCTCGGCCTCGACCGACGTGATCCCGAGTTGGTGGGCAACCGCGGCGGCGGTCGAGCGGTGATCGCCCGTGAGCATCACGATCTCGAGGCCATCCGCGCGCAGCTCGTCGAGCGCCGCCTGGGTCGAGGCCTTGATGGGATCGACCACGCCGAGCAGCCCCGCGAGCACGCCGTCGACGGAGATCCAGGTCACCGTGTGGCCCTTGGCGCGCAGCTCCTCCGCGACGCCAGCGAAACGCTCGTCGTCCACCGCGGCGCCGATGAGCTTCGCGTTGCCGAGCGCAACCTCGTGGCCGCCCACGCGGCCGCGCACGCCTTCGCCGGTGATCGATCGGAAGCCCCCGACCTCCGGGATCGCGATGCCCTGGGCGTGCGCGGCGGCGACGATCGCCATGGCCAGCGGGTGCTCGCTCGGTCGCTCGAGCGCCGCGCCAAAGGCGAGCACCTCGCGCTCGCTCCACCTGCCGACCGCGACGACGCGGTCGAGCACGGGGCGGCCTTCGGTGAGTGTGCCGGTCTTGTCGACCACCAGCACGTCCACCTCGCTGAGCCGCTGCAGCGCCTCGGCGTTCTTGACCAGCACGCCGTGGTGCGCGCCGTTGCCGGTCGCTACCATAATCGAGATCGGTGTCGCGAGGCCGAGCGCACAGGGACAGGCGATGATGAGCACCGCGATTGCGTTCACCAGGGCGTAGGTGAGCGCCGGCTCCGGGCCGAGCAGCAGCCAGCCGAAGAACGTCGCGATCGCGACCGCCACCACGGCCGGCACGAACCACGCGGAGATCCGATCCGCGAGCTGCTGGATCGGCGCGCGGCTACGCTGAGCTGCGCCGACCATCGAGACGATCTGCGCGAGTAGGGCGTCGGCGCCGACGCGCTCCGCCACGACGATCAGCCCACCCGTGCCGTTCAGCGTGCCGCCGGTAACCGACGCACCCTCGGTCTTCTCAACAGGGATCGGCTCCCCCGAGAGCATCGACTCATCCACGGTCGACGCACCTTCGACGACGGTGCCGTCGACCGGGATCCGCTCGCCCGGACGCACGCGCAGGCGGTCACCGACGCGCACCTCGTCGAGCGGCACGTCGTGCTCGCCGTCGCGATCGATGCGCCGCGCCTGCTTGGGTGCGAGGCCGAGTAGCGCTCGCAGCGCGCGACCGGTCTGCGCTCGCGCGCGCAGCTCGAGCACCTGCCCCACGAGTACCAAGGCGGTGATCACCGCGGCTGCCTCGAAGTAGACCCCGGGGGTCCCGCCGTGGCCGCGGTAGACCTCCGGCACGCTCGCCGGCGAGAGCCATGCGAGCAGCGTAACGACCAGGCTGAACGACCACGCCACCCCAATGCCCAGCGCGATGAGCGTGAACATGTTGGGGCTGCGGTTGACGATGGAGGCCCAGCCGCGGGCAAAGAACGGCGCGCCACCCCACAGCACCACCGGCGTCGACAGGACCGCCTGTGCGGCGAGCAGCCACCAGGGCGATACAGCGTGCTGCAGCGGCTGACCGGGGATCATCTCGCTCATCGCGAGGGCGAGCACTGGCAACGCGAGCGCGGTCGAGATCCATAGCCGCTTCGACATGTCGAGCAACTCTTCGTTGGGCTGCTCCTCGGCGGTGAGCATGACCGGCTCGAGCGCCATGCCGCAGATCGGGCAGCTCCCCGCGGCGTCGCGGACGACCTCTGGATGCATTGGGCAGGTCCACTGCTGCGCCGCACCCGCGGCCTCGGAGCGCGGAGCGGTCGTGGGGGCCGGGGCGTGGTGCCCGTGCGCGCAGCAAGAGCTGGCCGGCGGCGGCGGTGGTGCCGGCGAGCGCTCGGCGAGGAAGCGCGCGCGGCAGCGCTCGGCGCAGAAGTAGAACGTCTCGCCGCCTAACTCGGCCTTCCGTGTCGTCGGCGTGATCGCCACCGTCATTCCACAGACCGGGTCGACTGCTGTCGCGGCCGCTGCAGCGTGGGAGTGGTGTTGGTGTTTCATGAGCAGGCAGACGCCTCTGTTGTCGCGGCATTACCGACCACCGGCGCAGCGACGCTTTCATTGTCCGTGCCACGTCCTAGCGCAGCTTTGTCGCGACGCTGCCGGCCGGATGCACGTACTAGCCGGGATCCGCGCCGTACCCCCCGGCAGCTCGTCCCGAGTCTTCATCACCGTGAACATGCCGCCCATCTCGACGGGTCCGCACGGGCCCTCGCCGGTCATCATCGGCAGGGTGTTCTTCGGGCGACCCATCTCGTGCATGTTGCCTATCCCGCGCTCCATCATCGGCATGTACCCCGGCATGTGCTTGCCGATCTTCTTCGCGACCTCCTTCTGGTCGACGCCGATCATGTTGGGGATGTCGTGGCCCATTGGATTCATCGTGTGGTGTGACTTGAAGGTTAGCAGGGCGAGCAGCGAGATTGTGATTTCGCGGGTGATCGACATCGCGTCCTCCGGGCACCGCAGACGCAGGGGTCGACCTCGCATTACAACGAACCGTGCTAATGTGATCGCTGTGGTAGCAGCGCCGAATTCATCGATCGCGGCCCAGCTCGTCGCGAACCACCGAGTGTTTCTCGCCTTCGTCGAGCAGCGCGTTGGCAGCCGCGCGATCGCCGAGGACATCCTCCAAGAGGCCTTCGTGCGCAGCGTCGAGCGCGGCGGGCAGGTCCGAGAAGAGGAGTCCCTGCGGGCGTGGTTTTTCCGTGTGCTGCGCAACGCGGTGATCGACTACCAACGCCGCCGGGGGGTGACCGACCGACGGTTCGACGCGTTCGCGCGCGAGCTTGAGGGGCTCGACGAGCCCGCACCCGACGTCGACGACGTCGTCTGCGGCTGCGTCGCCCGGCTCACGGTGAATCTCAAGCCGGAGCACGCGCACGCGCTGCAGCGCATCGAGGTCGACGGCGTGTCCGTGAAAGACTATGCGGCGGAGGTCGGGATCACGGCGAACAACGCGGGCGTACGGGTCTTCCGCGCGCGACAGGCCCTGCGCGAGCAAGTGGTGCGCTCGTGCGGCACCTGTGCGGAGCACGGTTGCCTCGACTGCACCTGCGGCGCCGCGAACGGGTGCCACGGCACAAGCGACGAGCGCGGGTGAGTGCACCCGCGCCCCACGCCCGCTCGAGTCGAACGAATCAGTGATGACGTCCGTGTCCGTGCGCGGCCGGCTGCGGTGCAGGCCTCGCGACGGGCGGCTCGACCGCGGGGACGATCGGCGCCGATGACGTCGGCGAGGACACCCGTCGGGGTCGTTTCGCCTTCGACGTCGGAGCGGGCTCGGCGGCGCGCGGAGACTTCTCCGCGACAGCCGGCGCGCGCGGAGACTCCTCCGCGGCAGCCGGCGCGCGCGGAGGCGGTGATTCGGGTGCGATCGACGCGTGACCGGCGCAGCGGGAGCGGGCGGCGACATGCCGTGTCCGCCGTGTCCGGCGTCGTGTCGCGTTGCCATGGCTTGGTATTGCTCGGGCGTCAGGTCGGGCAGCTGCCGAACGAACGCCGCGATCGCCCACAGGTCGGCGTCGCCGTGGGTTGGACCGAGCGCCGGCATTCCGGTCATCTGGATGCCGTGTTTGACGATCCAGTACAGCTCCCGATCACTCCACTCGTCCGCGGTCTCCGCGAGCGAGCGCGCCGGTGGATCGAGCACGAGCCACGGCGCCGCGGCGACTCCGGGACCGCCGTGGCAACGCGTGCAGGCCACGCTGTAGTGGCCGAACGCGCGCTGGGCCAGCTCGGGGTCGCGGAGATCGAGCTCCGCCGGCACGACGATGTCTCTGGCGTGGCGCTCGACCGAGTTCTTCATCGTCGTCGACAGCACCCACTGGACGATCTTGGGCTCTGGTTCGGTGACGGAGACGTCGACGATGCCGCCGAACACGACTGCGGCCCCGAGGGCCGCGATGAGCGTGAGCGCGGCGGCGGTGGAGAGGATCGCGGCTCGCCTCTTCATCGTCGGTCGACCTCCCTCGCGCCACCGCGAGCGTCAGTTCGCACGGACGCGCCCGCCGTGACCGCGAGCCAGCGCCACAACGCGCCCAGGATCCCGGCGGAGCCGGCCAAGCTCGCCCCTGCCGGAGCGAGTGGACGCGGCCGCCATCGTAGCGCCGGGTGCATGAGCTCCTCGTCGAGTGAGCGTTGGAAGTCGAGGCCGATCTCGGACTCGTCGGGAGTGGGTGCAGACGTCACCATGGAGTCCTCGCTCGGGGTCCAGCCCCGTCGAGCATGCCGACGCACATGCGCCGAGGCCATTACGGCGCAGTCGATCGAGCTCGCGCCAGGATGTCGACCACCGCGTCGGCATTGATGGCCCGACCGGGGTGCTCACCCGCGCGCGGCGAGTCGCTCGCGGGCGCTTGCTCGAGCCCGAGCCCGAGCGGCGCTACGCATCGGCGGCCGAGGTGCTGCGCGCGATGCCGCATCGTCGCCGGCCGTTGCCGAGCAGAGGCAGTTTGCGCGAGCGGCACCAACAGCGCGGCGGATTTTTGGCGGCGATGCCATCGGCCTAGCAGCACGCCTTTTCCCCGCCGGCTTTGCAGCAGTCTTGCCAGAGATAGTCGGTCAGCGCGCCCAACATCCGATGGTCGGTGCGGTAGTGGATGTAACGCCCACGCGCGCGATGCCGCAACAGCCCTGCGCTGGTTAAGCGCTTGGGGTGGTGACTGAGCGTCGACCACAGGATCCCCAGCGCCGCCTGAATCTCACCGACGACGGTTCCGTCGGCGCGCCCTTGCACGACGCATCGCAGGATTGAAAGCCGCATCGGGCTACCCAGCGCGGCCAGCTGGTCGGCATGACGATCGAGCTTTGGGTGTCGCAACTTTTCTGCAGTGGTCGAAACATTAGTGGCGTCAACTCGGGCGCGCCAAGTCCCATTGCAGCCGCGCTGGCCGCCATTCGCGCGCGGCGCTCCTGGCGATCGAATAGCGCTCGTGGGTGGCACCGGCGGTGTTGTGGTTCGGCGGGCTCTTTCGATCCAGGTCCGCGGCCGCCCGGCGACCGGGCGTTTGCTCGCAACCCGCGGCGCTGGCCCCTGGGGGATCGATCAGCGTGCTCTTGTCCGAACCGTGAGGGTGGGGCCCGCCACCCGGTTGCACAGATTCTGCGTTCTGCCGCCCTAGCTACACCCCGGCCAGAAACACGTAAGCCGCCGTCGTGACTGAGGAAGTCG
>CADEGN010000396.1 GCA_902826865.1 uncultured Myxococcales bacterium | reverse complement strand
CGTCCTTGGCCCTTGCGGGTCAGTGTCGATCTGCAGCGCGAGGCCTGGGCCGCGTTTCCGTGCCCGGGCTCTGCTCATCCCGTCGAACGTCCACCGATCCCAGTTTCGTGGGGTCGGCTTGCAGCTCCTGTGATAGACTCCGCTTCAGAGCTCCTTCGTGTCGTCACTCGCTCCCGCGCTTTCGCGCGCGAGCTTCCCTGTCCTGAGGTTTCTGCCCCTCGTCGGACCGATCTTGCGAACGGTTCGCTCGGGTGCGCCTGTGCAGGGGTTTCATCCCTCCGCGAAGCGGTTCCTGCTCGTCGCAGGCCGCGGCCTCCTTGCCGTTGACTCGGCTCCGCTCCCCGGCTTTCGCCGGCTGCCACGGAACTCCGTGTCGACTTCGAGGCTTTGTTCCTCGCGGAAATCGCTCGTCTTGCCCCGGTTTGACCCGGTTTCGGACTCGCTTCCCCTCTTCAGGCTTCCTCTTGGGTGAGCGGCTCGCCGTTGCCGGTTTGCCGACCCCTCCTCAAGGGTTCGATGCCGTTCGCCGACTTGCGTTGGCGACTTGGGCGTCTTCGCGTTTCGACCGGCAGTGGGCAAACACCGAGCCGCCAGACGCTTTCGAGAATAGCGGGGTCGCGCCGAGATGCAAAGGCTGAATTCGCGGTCGAAAGGGCGGCTAGGAGCCGGAATTCAGATGTTCACAGGACTGTGGAAAAGCTGCGCAGCGCGAGATCCGATCGCGACCGGCACCGGACCCGGCCGATGTTCGGCGAGCGATCTCGCAACGGCCCGCGGATCGCTCCGAGGCTGTCGAGAGCGGATCGCGCGGGCAATCGCGCCCGAAAAACTTCGCTGTGGGCTCGCGAAGGGAGATCTCTTCCCATGGTCGGCGGCCACAAGGGCCTACGGCGTCACGGACAGTTCGAGCGATCGGCCGGGGCGGCCGGCGTCGCCTCGCCGTGGACCCGGCGCGCGAACGAGACCGTGACCGTCTCGCCCTCGGTGGCGCACACGAGGAACTACTCGAGCTGCTCGGTCGTGACCAGCTCCTCCGCGTGCAGCTGGTAGAACTCGCGCAGCAGCGCGCGCAGGTTGTCGAGACCGATCTCCGCCGCCACGGTCGCGACGATCGCTCGGGCACCCCGAGGTTCGGCCATCAGCCATCGCAGGGTCGGTCCGTCGATCAGCTCCATCGCCACGAACAAGCGCTCGCCCCACGCTCCGATGTCGAATACACGTCACGGCCCAAGGCGTATTCGCGCCGCGAGTTGGCATCACGGGCATGCGGCGAAGTGGAATCTCAATGGCTTGCGTTGGTGGGGGCTGGAGCCCGCATTCTCGGAGCACCGCCGGCTGCGCCCCGTGTGGTATTCCCCCACCCATGCTCCCGTTTGTACTGGCCGGTCCGTGGATCCTGTTGGCCATTGTGGTCTTGATGGACTCTCCGCCGCGGTCGAAGGGGGGCGGCAAGCGCAGAGTGAGCGGCGTGGGCCAGCTCCGTAAGTGCTTTCTCGAGAGCGATCGAGGGTCGTTCGTGAACGTGCATGGACTCCCGTACACGGGTGCCGCTTTCGTGCGCCGGGCGCCCGAGCAGCCCATGTTGGCGTTCGAGTACTCGGATTTTCCGTTCAACCGCTTTCTCGTGCTTGAGCTACTCAAGGACGGCAAGACGGTTGGTCGGGTTGTCGACAAACTGGAGCCCGACTTCGTCCCAACCGACTACCGCGAGCTCAAGCGCCTGAGCGCCGAGGCTGCCAAAGATTTCGGTGTGCCAAACGAGTCGGCATTCGCCCAGTGCACCCGGTTCGAGGCAGATTACGGGGGCGGCGGGGGGTGAGCCGCGCGCGGCCTGGTGATTGGCCGTTGAGCTAGTGAGCGTTAGGAGGCTGTCCGGGCAGTGCGGTCGTCACATGCCGTGCCGCGCCTTCCCGCGTGGTCGCGGTACCATCGCCGCATGGCACGATCTCACCGCACTGCGACGTTTACCCTGGCTCCGTTTCTCGTCGCCGGCGGCTTCGCGTTCCCGAATGCAGTACGGGGCGCAGATATCGAAGCGGCAAGTTGTGAGCGTGACGACGTCGAGGCTGCCATCACGAGTTCTGCAGACGGTGACACGGTGCGGATCCCTGCCGGCTCGTGCACCTGGACCTCGAATCTGACGATCGATGGGCGCGCCCTGACGCTTGTGGGTGCCGGATCAGATCCCGGAGGCGAAGCGCTGACGGAGATCACCGACGGCGTGCCCAAGGATCCGTTCCCGAACGTCCCGCAGGCGCTCCTTTGGCGCACCCCGGACGCCGGGCTCGTGCGGCTGTCGGGGATCCGTTTTCAAGGCGGCTCGCCCGATGAGCCGCCGGACAACAATGGCATCGTGATGATGCAGGGGGCGACTCATTCCCTCCGCATCGATCACTGCGCATTCATCCCCACGAATACCTCGGCGCTCATCCTCCGGGGCGACCAGTGGGGCGTTGTCGATCACAATGAATTCGATATCTCGGCCCACTCCGGCTACGCCGTTTACACGATGGGCGGGGGCTACGGTGACGCCTCGTGGGCCGCCGCGAACTCGCTTGGCACCGAAGAAGCGATGTATTTCGAGGACAATCGCTTTTTCAACGACCAAGTCCACGGCATCCATTACTACGCGACCGACGGCTGGATCGGCAGTCGTGTCGTGACCCGTCACAACGAATTCGTCGCCTGCACCTGGGGCAACCACGGTACCGAGAGTGGCGGCCGTTGGCGTGGCATGCGTCAGTTCGAGGTGTATTCGAACCACTTCGAGTGGGACCTCCAGGGGCAGGCCTTCTCGAGCATGATCGGCAGCCGTGGTGGGGTCGGCGTGATCTTCGACAACACCGCGACGCTGCCCAGCGGTGGGATCAACCAGTTCATCGACTTCGGCCTGCGGCGATCGTTCGAGCCGTTCTCGCCGTGGGGTCAGTGCGATGGCGGCAGTCCGTGGGACCAAAACAGCGATGCGAACGGCTATCGGTGCCTGGATCAAACGGGTGCAGGTCGCAGCGATCTCATCACGGGCGACGATCCAACGCCGGTCGCCTGGCCGAACCAAGAGTCCGACCCCAACTACGTCTGGAACAACACGGTCAACGGTGATGTGGACGATGCGGTCACGAATGCGCCGGCCCACGTGCAAGAAGGTCGCGACTTCTTCAACGGCATCCCGCGACCGGGATACACGCCGTACGTGTATCCGCATCCCCTCGTCGATGAAGGTGGCGATGGCGAGACCGGTGGCGACACGACCGGTGGCGACACGACCGGTGGCGCAGCGGATACGGCCGGCGGCGGTGATGTGGGCACGGGCGGCAGTGGTGGCGCAACCGATGGCGGCGGAGCGACGTCGGTCGATTCAGGTGGGACCGCTGGATCCGGCGGCGAAGCTCCAGCGCCCGGAGGGGCTGACGACGCCGGAGGTTGCGGCTGCCGTTCCGATCGTGATGCTGCCGGACTCGATTGGGCTGGGGTCGTTCTGCTCACCGCGTGCCGACGTCGACGGCCCTCGCGGCTTCGCTCGCGGTGAAATAGCTCGGCTGCGAAGCCCGTGTTGCCAGGGGTACGCGCGATTGCGACATCACCTCCGGCTCTTCGTGGACCTCCACGCGCTCGTGACCGAGCTCCGCGACGCAATCTGACACATCCAGGCGGGCAAACACAGCGGCGACACCGAACCCTCTCATCTCCGAGTGTCCCCAGACCGGGGCAGGTTCAAGGTGTCACGGGAATCTACGGCGGCGGCCAATGCATGGCGCATCCGATCTGCCCGATCCCGGCACGACGCGACGGCCGGACTTTGCGAAACCGAGGGTTCGGCCGGAAAAGGCCCGTCCGCTCGCTCGATCCGCAGCGTCCCGGGACGGACCAAGATGTGGCAGAGTTCGGCGAACATGGCGGCAAGAGTGCGATCGCAGAAATGTGCGCGACGATGGGCCCTCGCGGGGATGTCGATCGTTGCATGTGCGAGCACCGACAAGGGCGGTGGTGAGGCCACCGGTGGCGAGGGCAGCGGCATGTCCTCCGTCGAGAGCTCGCAGTCTTCCGCCGGCGTTTCCGAGAGCGAAGGGACGGCAGGAGCCGAAGTGTCAACGGCCGAAACGAGTTCGCCCGAGAGCGAGTCATCGGTGGGGACGACGAATGAACCTGTATCGACGTCGGGTACCGGCGGAGTCCTCGAGGCATGCCTCGACATGGCGATGCACGCGTGCGAGATCTGCGGTTGCAATGCTTGTCTCGACCCTTTGTATGCGTGCCAGCTCGACGTCGGATGCGTGGCATTGCGGAATTGCGCCATAGAGACCGGCTGCGTTGGCGCCGAGTGCGTTCGGGCATGTGCGGATGTGATCGAGATGTACGGTGGCGCGTTCAGTGAGTCATCCACGCTCGCTGTGGAGTTGGGAATGTGCATTGAAGCTGGTTGCCCGGTGTGCTTTGAGTAGCGCGATGAGGTCGCGCGCTCGCCGGCTCCAGCATCGACCACTACGATGACGGTGGCTTTGCACTCTCGCCCGAGGTCGAGTTCGCGCACGGGCGCGCGACGCAGCCGCGGATCTTCTCGGGCAACGCGTTGGCGCCAGAGGAGAGCATCTTGGGCCACTGCGTCGTGTTGGTCGCACCCGGCGAGGACAAGATCGTCGTGCGCACCGGACCGTTGGCGCGATAGCCGAACGAGGCTGGCCGCCGTCGGCGCGGTGTGCAACGCTCCCAGAACATGCGGATGATCAGTCGGTTCCTTCGCGGATCTGTGCTGCTGGTGGGACTGGGAGCCGTTGGCTGCGATCAATCGACGGCGACGCGATCACCTACGGCGAGCTGCCCGCCGTGCGAATCCAAGTGCGCCTGCGCCGACGCCGGGGCGGCGAGCTCGACCCCGGCTGGCCGCGAGCAACCCGCAACGGACACGCAGTCGCTGACCCACGAGATCTCGCGCAAGATCCTCAGGCGCGACGGCTCGTGCCTGGCGGATGTCGAGCGACTCGTGAAGTCGGATCCTCGCACCGCCGGCTGGGCCAACAGCTACCGCGCGCAGTGCTCGATGCTCGCGGGCAAGTGCGATCGCGGTAAGGCGCTGTTGCGCGACTACTACCGCGAGAACGTGGAGATGCTGGCGGAGCAGATCGATCGCACCGTCGAAGCCATGGCGTCGATGTATTGCGTCGGTCCGCTCGACGAACGCGGCGAACTCTTGCGCGCGATGATGAACCTGCAAAAAGGCGCGTATCAGGGCAACATCGGGACCCGCGCGTGCAACGAGGCGTACGCGGTCGTCGTGCGCACCCGTGATCGCGTGAAGCCCAAGGACGACGAGGATTCCCAGGTCACGGCCGCCAAGAGCCACGGGCATTACATGGCGGCCGGCTGTCTGGGTCGGGCTGGGGACTGCGCGAAGGCGTTCGAGGTCTACAAAGGGGGCGAGATGAAGCAGGAATGGACGCACAAGGTCTCCGATCCGGCGATGCTCGAGCGGCTGCTGCGCTCCAACTTCGAGTCGATCGTCGCGAAGTGCAAGCTGCCCTGAGACGGGAGCGCGGCCGGTGCGGGATCCTGGCATGCTCCGCGGTACAAACCCCTAACCGCCCGTGAAGGCGTCGACCCGGCGGATACTGCATTCGGCTGCAGCGGTCGTCGACGCCACACAGCAAGCTCCGTCGCACGGGCAAACCGGTGCGGATCCGCACAGGCAACTAGACCTGAAATAAGCGCAGTAGACGGGCGAGACGCGGAATTCACCTGAAGGGCCCGGT
>CADEGN010000395.1 GCA_902826865.1 uncultured Myxococcales bacterium | reverse complement strand
CGGCAACGTCTTGCCGTGCATCACGATCACCTCGTTGCCCTCGACCGTCTTGATGTCGTGGCGAGTCACCATGATCGACTCGAGCACCGAGTTAAGCGGTATGCAGAACGTTTGTCCGGCGGATGCGATCACGAGAGCTTGGATGATTGCCAGGGTAACCGGCAGCGTGATCGAGAACTTCGTGCCGCGACCAACGGTCGTGTCGACGTCGATGAGACCGGACAGCTTGGCAATGTTGGTCTTAACGACATCCATGCCGACCCCACGACCCGATAGCGGGCCGACCGTCGTGCGCGTGGTTAGTCCCGGCAGGAATACGAGCTCGATGATCTGTTGGGTCGACAGCTCGCGCAGCTCCGCGTCACCGAGCAAGCCCTTGCGCACCGCAGTGTCGCGAATTTGCCGCCAGTCGATACCGCGACCATCGTCTTCGACCTGGATCACGACCCGATTGCCGCGTTGAAACGCCCGCAGGTCGACGCGACCGGTGCTTACCTTACCCGCCGCCACTCGTTCCCCGCGCGGCTCGATCCCGTGATCAATGCAGTTGCGGATCATGTGCATCAACGGATCACTGAGTTCCTCGACGATCAGCTTGTCGAGCTCGGTCTCGGCCCCGTAGATTCCAAGTCGTATCTCTTTGCCGGCCTCGCGCCCGAGCTTGCGGACCACCCGCGCCAGCTTGTCGAAGACTTGCCCGAGCGGCACCATGCGAACGTCGAGGATGCCCTGCTGCAGAAGGCTGAGCTTGCGCGCCATTATCCGCAGCTCGGCCTGCAGTCGCCGGACGTGCTCAGGCTCACCGGGGCGCTTGCGGACGTGCTCGACGGTCCCCGTGAGCGTTGCGTGGACAACCCCGAGCTCGCCGATCAGGTTCATCAGGTGATCGAGGCGGGCGAGGTCGACACGAACGGTCTGGCTGAGGCTGCGCAGGCTGACGTCGCCGGCGGCCATGCCTGGTTCGTCGTCGACCGTACGCTCGCCACTCTCAGGACGGAGCGCTTGCGCGGCCGGCCGCTCGGCATCGACCGACACAGCGCGCGCGGCCGCCGGCGGCTCCCCCGGCCCGGCAATGAGCGGATAGACCGTGACTTGAGGATCGCCAATCGCTTCCACCAGCTCGGCCAGTGGCACCCGGGCGCCCAAGAGAATGTCGAGATCGATGCGATCGTCCGCGCTTGCGTCGGAGCTGGGCAGGTACGTGATGACCTCACCGTACTCCTTGAGCTTCGCCTTCAGCGATTCGATGCCCGTGTCGATCGCGAGCAGATCAAACGAGGCATGAACGCGCAACAACGTGCGCCCGAGCCGGACGTTCTCGCGCAGGCGATGTTCTTCGTACTCAGTCAGTACTCCCAGGATCGACTCATCGATCCCGGGGATCTTGGCAACGTGGCGGTCATCGGCTGCTGCGTCGACCATTCGACTGATGCGACCGAGCAGGCCGCTGAGGTCTGGGCCAACGGCGCCCCCCTCATGGGCGGAAAGCAGCGTCGCGAACGCCTCGACCGCCTCGAACAAGACATCGAGTGCGGCCGGCTCCAGCTGGATGCGCCCCAGCCGAAGGCTGTCGAGGGCGTTCTCGAGGGCGTGGCTGAGTGTGCTAATCGGGCCGGCCGAGAACAGCCCGGCGAGCCCCTTCAAGCTGTGCACGGCGCGAAAGGCGGCGTTGAGCGCCTCGGGGTTTTCGTCGCCAGATCGATGACTCGTCTCCAGCTCGAGTAAGCGGCGCGAGAGCTCCTCGACGACGTCCTGCGCCTCCGGAACGAACTCGGAGCGTTCCCGGTCGGGTCCGCTCACGTCGCGCCTCCAACCGAAACGCCAAGGCGAACGAGCGCGTCGAGCAGTTGCTCGGCGGTGAACGGCTTGGCCAAGAACTCGGTCGCGCCGGCGCTAAGCGCCCGCTGAACGTCGACCGCGGAACCGTCGGTCGAGATCACGAGGATCGGCGTCTCCTGGTAGCCAGGGGAGCGACGCACGAATCGCGTGAGCTCGATGCCGGAGACGTCCGGCATGTTGACGTCGGCGATCACGACATCGAAGCCACCCCGCGGAACCAGGCGCAGGGCTTCGAACCCATTTTCCACCTCCTCAACCTCGAGACCGGCGGCTTCGAGGATTGAGCTCACGTACGCACGCATCGCGCGGGAGTCCTCCACCAGGAGCGCGCGCGTCGTCATGAGACAAGAGTATATCGGTCTGGTCGGCGTGAGAGGTCAGCCCGATGCCGCGGCCCGGAGCGGTCCTTCAAGGACACGCCGGAGTCGCCCCTCGGTGCGTGGATCAGCCACCACCCACCAGCGGCAGACATCGTTTTCCGGGCGAATACCACCGGGAATCGAGTGTCCCGGCAGCCGGATCGGTGCGACAGGGCCTACCTCTCCATCCTCGTCGCCGAGCATCCGCCCCCGCGTGGGAACCGAGCCGCCGAGCCCTTCGACGACACCGACCAGTAGCCCCTCGGCGATTTCGCGATCGCTCGCGCAGGCGGGCAGTGCCACGACAACATCGCGCGGCGACAGCCTGAGCGCCACGCGAACGAGGGCGTGGGCGGCCCCGCGCGCCCGCGCTGGCGTGAGGTCCGAGGCGGCGCCGAGGCCTGCGAGGAGCATCCGCTCGGCCGGCAACCCACATCGCGCGGGCATCAGCACCGCTTCGCCGGCCGCACCCGTGCAATAGCCGGAGCGGAGCAATTTCGACAGTCCGCCCGACAAGCGCCAGTCGATCAGCGCCGCCAAGCCCCGAAGCGGGCGTTCGTCCGTGCAGTAGGCGAGTACCGCGAGGTCGGCCCGCATCCGCATTCCACCCTGCTCGCCCCCCGGCAAGCCATCGACGAGGCCCCGGGTGCAAGGCTCGATCCGAAGCTCATGACCGTGGGTCATGGCGCGTGTGCACCCCCCGGCGGCCGCAGGCGTCCGGCCAAGGCCTCGACGAGCCCGTTCACGAAGCTGGCACTGCGCTCGCTGCCGAACCGCGCCGCCAACCGCACAGATTCGGCGATCGCGACGTTGCGCGGGGTATCGGGACACGCCCGCAGCTCCGTCGCCGCGAGCCGGACCACGTTGCGATCGACGCGATCCATCCGCTGCAGCCGCCAGCTGGCGGACGTGGCGTCGATGAGCGCGTCGATCTCTCCGCGCTGCGTGAGCCACAGACCGACCAGGCGTTCGGCAAAGCCGAACACCTCGGGATCCTTCGCAAGTTGAGCGATGACGTCCTCGCCGGGTTCGTCCCCGGCGGGTGGAGTGCGTAGGACCAACGCCACGGCGCGATCGTGCTCCTCGGGCGGATACGACTCGAGATGGCACAGGACGGCGAGCGCAAGCTCGCGCCCCTGCGTCCGAACATCGCGATCGCCGGCCATCATCGCGACGGCTTTCGCCGCCTCCGTGGGCGTTCCACCGCGCCGGCGGCGGGCGCAGGCGGGCTGCCCAGCGCGGCCAGCAACCGCGCCTGCTCGATCGCGGCCGTCGCCGCTTCCGCTCCCTTGTTGCCGAACTTCCCCCCGGCACGGGCAATCGCTTGCTCGAGTCCGTCGGTGGTGAGGACGCCGAACACCACCGCCGTACGTCCGCGCAACGCCTGCGCCATCAGCCCCTTGGCGCACTCGCCCGCGATGAGATCAAAGTGAATCGTGTCGCCGCGCATCAGGCAGCCGAGCCCGAGGATCGCGTCGTGGCCGCCGGCGTCGACCAAGCGCGCCACCGCGGCGGGGATTTCCCACGCGCCCGGCACCCGCACCACCACGAGGTCACGGCGGGTGACGCCGTGGCGCACCAGCACGTCGACCGCGCCATCGAGCAAGCGTTCGGTGATGAACGCGTTGAACCGGCTAACGACCAGCGCGACCCGCATCCCTCGCGCGTCGAGATCGCCCTCAATCACCCGCAGGCCTGCTTCGCTCGATTCCGCCACGGGTGCTCGATTACCCCGGCCCGATGGTCGCGATCAAGCGGCGCCGCGCCGCGGACCGACACGGCCACTCTCGGGACGTTGACAGGGCAGATCGTGGCCCCAGCGTTTTTTCCCGCGCGCGCGGGCGCGGGCGCGACAGCCCCGATGCAGCGCGCGCTATGCCGCATCGACTGTTAGGATGGACCCCTCGTCGGCGCTGCCTCCGCGGCGTGGCGACGCCGCCCATGACCGACCCCGCCCCCGTGCACGTATCGCACGCACTTGGTCTCGACCTGTGCGGCCACGTGCTCGACGGTCGCTACCAGATCACGACCAAGATCGGCACGGGTGGCATGGCGATCGTATACGAGGGGCGCCGCGTGGGCCTCGACCGCCCGGTGGCGGTCAAGATCCTCCGCCCCGAACTGGCGCAGAACGAGCACAACGTCCGGCGATTCCTCCGCGAGGCGCGGGCCGCCGCGGCGATCGTCCATCCCAACATCGTGACGATTGTCGACGTCGGCGAGAGCAGTCGCCCGGTGTACTTCGTGATGGAGCGGCTGTACGGTACCGACCTTCGCGCCCTGCTGCGCCGCGAGCCTCGCTTGCCATGGCCGCGCGCTCGGGACCTGGTGCTGCAGATCTGCGCCGCATTATCGGCCGCGCACGCGCGAGGCATCGTGCACCGCGATGTGAAGCCAGCCAACTGCATGATCGTAGTCGGCGAGGACGGGCGTGAGCAGGTCAAGGTCCTCGACTTCGGCATCGCCAAGGTCCTGGAGGATGCCCAGGATCTCACGGCCAACGTCACCGCGACGCACGGCATTGTTGGGACGGTCGCGTACATGGCCCCCGAGCAGGCCCGCGGGGGTGCAATCGATGCCCGCACCGACGTGTACGCCGTCGGCACGCTGATCTACGAGATGCTCACCGGCCAGGTGCCGTTCCCCGATCGCAACCCCTTCGTCGCGATCGGCCGGCAGCTCACCGAAACACCCGCCCCGCTCCGCTCCCACCGCCCCGACGTCGCCAGCGACGTCGAGTCGGTGGTGATGACGTGCCTCGAGAAGGATCCAGACGCGCGGTTTCAAGGCATGGACGCCCTGGGCGGGGCGTTGCTCGCCTGCGAGAGCGACAACACGTTCGAAGTGCTCGCCCGGGTGCACGCGCCATCCGAGCCGCTGGCGCTCCCCCGCCCGACGGACTTCCTCGATCCGACCGAGCTCGGATCGGAGCGCGAAACCAACGCGCCCTTGCCCCGCGCCGATTCTGACGCGCCTCGATCTCAGCCGCGTGCGGAGGCATCGACGGTGTCGCCCGATCGCACACGGGCGCGCGCAGGGTGGGTCGGAATTGCGATCGGTGGGATCGGGATGGTGGCGGTCGGTGGCACCGTGGCGTGGTGGATGCTGTTCGGCCAGCGCAGTCGCGACCTGCCAGCTGTGACAAGCCCGACCGTGGTCGAGCCGAGCGCATCGGTCGCTGCGCCGATCCCAACCGCGCCGATCATCGTCACCGTGCCCGGACCAGGCGTCCCTACCCCGGTGCTCGTGCCGACGCCACCGGGCGATTCGACCGGCTCATCACGCCCCTCCGACGCCCCAGCCCCAGTTCACCGCGATCACCCAGACAAGGCGGGCGACAAGCGAACCGCGGGATCGGGTCCGATTTCGCCGGTGGACACGGCACCCAAGCAGCCATCGGGTGCGCCCCAACCAAAGCCGCGCAAGCGCGATCCGGCCAGCGACATATCCCCGGATCTCCGCAACCCGTTTGCTCGACCGCGCTGATCAGAAGCCGACGCGCGCGTGCCCCCGCTGGCCGTCGGCCGCGGGGGCACCGGTTGAACTCCCGACGCAAGCGCCTAGGAGCGTGACCCCGTAAGGGGTCTCGCTCCTCCGTGCCCGTGCCCGTGC
>CADEGN010000394.1 GCA_902826865.1 uncultured Myxococcales bacterium | reverse complement strand
CGGCAGGCAATCGCGCGCTGGCGTTCGACAACAACACCTGCATCGCCTCGCCGGCGCGCGCACGCGCAGGCCGCCCCTGCGACTATGTGCTCGATGTCCCGCCGCGAACCATCGACATCTGCTCATCGCCAGCGGCTGTGCCGATCCCGCTGCCCGACGTGGCGACGACGTGCGGGATCAGCCACGAGTCGTACGTGGATGGCCGAGTTCGCGTTGGGCCGACCACGCAGGTACCGATTCAGGAAGGCCGTGCCACCCTCGCGGCCGGGACCTACACCGTGGAGTGGGATACGATGGTCCCGACCGACAGCCCGATCGGCGTGGTGCCACGGCGCATCGGCCGGCAGTTCACCCAGCCGATTACGGTCCGCGTGAACGCAGCGGCGTGTTGCACGTCCTGCCTGCAGTCACTCAGCCTGTCGAATGCGTCGGATTCGTATGACGGTGTCAGCGGCGAGCTGATCGGTGCACTGCTGGCAGACGAGCAGGAGGGACTGGTTCCGATCGCCGAGGAAGCGGTCGTGCTCGATGTCCCGCTCGACGTCTCGTTGTCGGAGCCGCCGCTGGCCACGTGCACGCTCGCGAACGACGGCGACGACGACGTGGCGGCGAGTGAGTTGTCCGATGCCCTCGGCGGTGGAGAGGGCGACGACCTGTTGGCTGGCCGCGCCGGTGATGATGTTCTGCATGGCGACGCCGGCGCGGACGCGCTGTTTGGAGATGCGGGCGCGGACGCACTCTGGGCCGGTGACGACGACGACCTCGTGCAGGCCGGTGACGACGACGACGCCGCGTACGGTGGCAACGGCGACGATCTGCTGCACGGTGAGGACGGAAACGACACGCTCGTGGGTGGTCCGGGCACCGACGAGGTGTTTGGCGGCGCCGGCGACGACACGCTCGTCATCACCGACATTTGTGAGCTCGCGGCGCTGGAGGTTTACGACGGCGGCGCCGGTAACGACGTGCTTCTGGTTCCAGACGGCCTCGATGGCGCGGCTCTGGCAGCGTTGTCGATCGTGGTGGTCGGCGTCGAGCAGATGGCGACCGTGCCAGCCGACGTGTATGCGATGAGCGCCTGCGCGCCGCAGCCGGGGGAACCATGAGGCGACTCGCATTCCTACTTCTGCCGGCCGCCGGATGTTCGGACGAGCTCGTGCCGCTGCCCGAGCTCCCGCCGGCGCTCGACATCGCCGCGCGTGTCACAACGATCCACAGCCACGGATGTGCGCGGATGCTCGACAACCGTCTCGCGTGCTGGAGCGAGGTCGTCCTCGGCTGTCGACCCGAGGAACGACGCCCAGCGCAGCTCGTGGCCAGCGAGGTCCGTGGCGTGAGCATGGGTTGGCGTTCGACCTGCGCGGCGTTCGACGGTGGGGTGAAGTGCTGGGGCGAGGGCAACGAGTTCGGCGTGCTCGGTCAGGGCGACACACTTGCTCGCGGCAGCTTGGCCTCACCTGCGCCGCCGATCGACGAGATTCCATTCGTGGATCTCGGGACGGATGTGCCGGTTCGGGCGGTGGTGCCGGACACGATGGCCTGCGTGCTGTTCGAGGATGGCCGGATGAAGTGTTGGGGTGGAAGCGAAGCGGGAGTGCCTGGCGTGAGCACCGAGCCGCTTGGGGACGAGCCGGGAGAGATGGGAGCGGCGTTGCCGTACGTCGATCTCGGCACGGGTGCGCGGGTGGTCAACTTCGACCTCTCTGGGACCACTGCGTGCGCCGTGCTCGCCGATGGCCGACTCAAGTGTTGGGGGGACAACAATGACCAAGGTCGCCTGGGCCTCGGCGACACCCGCGATCGCGGCTACGTGCCCGGCGAGATGGGCGACGCGTTGCCGGCCGTCGATCTCGGGAGCGACACTCGTGTGATCGACGTCGCGGTCGGGTCGGCGCATGCGTGCGCCGTGCTCGAGGGCGGCGGCGTGAAGTGTTGGGGACGCAATCACGACGTTTTCGAACCCGACCCCCATGAAGTTAGGCCGCCCGAGATCCGTGATTCAGGCCGCCTGGGCTACGAGGACCTGCGGCACCGAGGCGCGACTCCTGAAGACATGGGGGACAATCTCCCGTTTGTCGATCTGGGTCGTGGTGCGCGCGCCGTTGCTGTGGATGCAGGCCTCGGGCATAGCTGCGCGGTGCTGGAAACGGGGAAACTAAAGTGCTGGGGAATCGGGCGCGGCGACGAGCCGGGCGAGATGGGCGACGCGCTTCCAGCCTATGACTTCGGCAGCGGGCGGGTGATCGGATACGCCTCGAAATATGAGAGTTGGTGCGCCATGCTCGACAGCGGTGAACCCCGCTGCTGGGGCGTGTCGGCGCAGCTCGAGTGCCCTCCGATCCTCCCGGAGTAGTCGGTGGGCATCGGTTTCGCAGCTACAACCGTGGTGGTCGGCGTCGAGCCGAGCGTTGACCAGCTCAGCGGTAGCGCATCACCATCGCCACCACGAATCCGATGACAACCAGCGCGGCAAGAACCGCGAGGGTGATTTTCACAGCGCTCCAAGGGCGCTCGCCGGCAACGGTCCCATCGCGGGCGTTCACCACGAAGCGATAGACCTTCTCGCTGTAGCGGAAACTCGAGATCCACAGCGGTAAGAGCAGGTGTTTGAAGGTCGTATCGTGATGCGAAGTCGACAACGACCAGATGCGTTGCTCGTCGCCACCGATGTCGGCACAAACCGCGGCGCGGATCTGCACGTCCATGCGCTCCTTGGCGATCGCGAATCCCGCCTCGAGATCCACCGCGTACCGCTCCGCGCCAAACCCGCTAAGAAACGCGGGATCGTAGGGGCGGAGCTCGGTGAGATTCCACGGCTCGAGCTTCTCGATCATCTTGCGCGGCAGGGACTTCGAGGCGCACACCAAGACGTCGTCAAAGTCGACGTCGACCGTGCCCGAAACCGAGGTCCAGCGGACCTTTCGAACCTGTCGCGTCTGCCGCTTGCCCTGGCCATCGGTGTATGACTCGGTCTCCCAGTAGGCGTCGCCGCGCTCGCCCTGGTAGCGGGACTGAGTCTTGGAGTCATACGTCCAATAGGGGACATACACGCCGTCCATGCCGGCCGCCTTCGCTCGCTTCGCGAGGTCGTTAGGCGCAAACCACAGGCCGTTGACCCACTTCTCGAACTCGTGGCGGGCGCGCTTGGGATCGATGGCGAACGGCAGCAGGCTCTCCGGTGAGATCAACTCCGTTTCATCATTGAACAGCACCACCGGCGAGCCACAAAAGGCGCAGTGATCAGCTTGGCGTGTGGTCAGCGAAATCGCACCGCAGAAGGTGCACTGGACCTGCTTCGCCTCGGTGCTGAGATCGCGGGCCTTGGTTCGCCGCACGTTTGCGAGGCCCGCGTGCAGGTCGTGCTCGCGGATTTCGGCCGCGGGAGCCTGGGCGATCTCCTGACGATGCCCGCAGTAGGGGCACGCGAGCGCCGATGAGCCGGGTTGGAAGACCAGCTTGGCCCCGCAGGCCTGGCACGGGTACTCAAAGTTTGGACGAGACGCGGCGACGTCGGCTTCGGGCATGTGTCGACCGGCACCGGAGCGTAGCAGCCAAAGTGTGTACCGGGCAGAGCGAAGGCGTGTCGCGCGCGAGCGGGCGGCGGAGGCGTGGCGCGAGCGGTGCACCGCCCGCGCGTTGACGCCGGCCCATCGGCCGCGGCAGGCTCTCGCCGATGGCCGATGCGCCCGATCAAGAGGCCGCCGATCCGCACGCCGCGCGGGACTCCCACGGCGACGCGGCCGAGCTCGCCAAGTCGGGCCCAGACACCGGCGGCAAAGCGGCGAGCGCTCGCAAGTCCAGCCCCATCGGCGGCGTGATCGGGTTCATCCTCGCCCTCGGAGCTGGCTTTTTTATTGGGCAGTGGCTCAACAATCGCGGCAAAGACGACGTCGAGATCGCCGCCGGGCCCCGCTACCGCGTCGCGCTCCGCGGCAACGAACCGAGCAAGGGCCCCGAGGATGCGCTCGTGACCGTGATCGAGTTTGCCGACTACCAATGTCCGTACTGCGCGCGTGCGGCCGGCCCCCTCGACGAAGTCGCTGCGAGTTACGACGACGAGGTCCGCGTGCTCTACAAGCACTATCCGCTGCCCGGGCACGCGAAAGCTGGACCCGCGGCGCGTGCAGCCTGGGCGGCGCTCCAACAGGGCAAGTTCTGGGAGTTGCACGCATGGCTTTTCGGCAAGAACGCCGAGCTCGATCAGCTCGACGCCAAGGTCGCCGAGCTCGGCCTCGATCGCGCGCGCTTCTTGGCCGACATGGTTGGTGAGGACGCGACCCGCGAGCTGGACGAAGATCTGCTGGCGGGTGGCCGGCTCGGGGTGAGCGGTACCCCGGTCTTCTTCGTCAACGGTCACCGCTACGTGGGGGCGATGAGCGCCTCGCAGTGGCGCGGGATAATCGCTGCCGAGCTCGACGAGGCCGAGCGCTTGGTCGACGCCGGGACGGCGCCGGCGCAGGTCTATGACGCGATCCTCCGCGACGCGCTCGAGACCGAGGTGCGCGCGCCGGCCGAGCCCCGGGCGGGTGAACCCGACCCGCGTCAGGTGTATCGGGTCGAGCTCGGTGATGCGCCGCCGCTCGGTCCGGCCGATGCCCTGGTGACGGTGGTGGTGTTTTCCGATTTCCAGTGCCCGTACTGCGCCCGTGTTGCGCCGATCGTGCATCAGCTCGTGGCCCAGGCGCCCGACGTGCGCGTGGTGTTGCGCAATCTTCCCCTGGCCAAGCACGCGCGCGCCCGCGATGCAGCGCGGGCCGCACTGGCGGCGGGGCGGCAGGGCAAATACTGGGAGATGCACGACAAGCTGTTCGCCGTGCAGGATCGGCTCGCGGACGCCGACATGACCGAGCTCGCCGGTGAGCTCGGACTCGATCGCGATCGCTTTGCCGCCGACTTCGCGGATTCGACGCTCGAACAGACCCTCGAACGCGATGTCGCCGATGCTGCTCGGCTCGGCGTCACTGGCACGCCGGCCGCGTTCGTCAACGGCCGGTTCATCTCCGGCGCACAACCGATCGCAAGTTTCGAGGCCCTCATCGCGAATGCGCGCGACGGCGCCAAGGCCCTGGTCGACGCCGGTACGCCGCCAGATCGGGTGTACGAGACACTGATGCAGACCGCGCTTGCAACCCCGGCCGCAACCGCGGGGGGATCGTGAGCGCCCGCGGAACCCCGCCGCGCGCCCGCGGGTGACAACCCGAGAGACCCAGCCATGGCCAACCCTACCGCACCCGCCAACGCCCGGAGTTTCGATCCGCTCGGTGCGTTCGCCTACTTCCTTTATGTCGGCGTGGGTGGCTTTCTCGTCTTCGCGTTCGCGTGGGCCCTGGCCCCGGCGGTCGAGCGGCAAAACGAGGCCGCGTGTCGGCCGCTGCGCCCCGAGGCACGTGACTTCGCCGCTCCGGACGTCGTGTTGCACGACCTGGATGGCGCCGAGGTGCCGCTGTCGTCGTTCCTCGGCAAGACGGTGGTGCTCAATTTCTGGGCGACGTGGTGTCCCCCTTGCATCACCGAATGGCCGCAGGTCCACCAACTGGCCGAGCGCCTCGCCGACCGCGACGACATCGTGGTCGTCGCGGTGTCGATCGACGAGGACCTTGCGGTGATTCGGCCGTTCTTAGAGAAGATGGCGATGGGAGAGACCCGCGTTGTTGTGCTTCGGGACCCGACCAAGAGTCTGCACACGCAGTTTGGGACCGAGAAACTGCCGGACACCTACGTCATCGACGAAGCCGGGAACGTCGTGCAGGCCTTCATCAACGCGCGCAAGTGGGGATCACCGACCGCCGTCCAATGCGTCGAGTCGATGGTTGATAGCTACACCCCGGCCAGAAACACGTAAGCCGCCGTCGTGACTGAGGAAGTCGGC
>CADEGN010000393.1:2013-5875 GCA_902826865.1 uncultured Myxococcales bacterium | reverse complement strand
CACGGGCACGGGCACGGAGGAGCGAGACCCCTTACGGGGTCACGCTCCTAGCAGCCCGCGGCTCGCCACCCTTCAGCCGACGCCAAGGATCGCGTCGAGGCTGTGCTGCGTGATCGGATGGTAGCCCGCCCGTGATATGGCGTAGATCCGGCGCGCATCTTCGCGACGACCCCTCGCGAGCAGGGCCCGATACAGCGGCAGTACGAACTTGCGGCGTCCGACCGTGCGCAGGAACTTCTCGAGCCGCGGCTCCACCGCCGTGTAGCCGCGCAACACGGCCACCTCGAGCCACTGAGCAAGAATCTCCTGGTTGTCGCTCGAGGTCAGGTGAAACTGATCGTCAAGCTCGGCGAGTCGCTCGCGCGCGATGTCCTTGGGTAGGACCCGGAGGAATCGCAGCCATTCGTGCGGCGTCCACGTGGCCGTCGGAAGAGAGTGGACCCGTTCGGTGCCGTCGGCGAAGCGCCCGGCAGCGGCATCGACGCGTCCGAACGCCACCGCCCTGGTTTTCGGGGCGTCGGCCGGCACGCCGGGTTGGTCGAGCCAAGCTGCGAGATCGACCGGCTGCTGGCCCGACAGGGGCTCGAATCGCGACGTCAAGTGCTCCTTCAGGAAGGCCTCGAACTGCACGGTGCTCACCGAGCCGAACGCATGGGTAGAAAACCACGACTGCAAAAAAGGATCGAATCGCTCGCGGCCGTACACGTGCTCTAGGGCGGTGAGGAGTAGCGCACCCTTCTCATAGGCTACGTCGGACAATCCGTCGTCGGGGTCACGCCCTGCGAGCTCGAGGCGCAGGCGCGTGTCTTCGGGCGCCATCTCAGCGAGGGCATCGTCGAGATCCTGCCGTCCCAGCACCGCTTCCATGTCCGCCCGATCTCGGCCGTATAGCGATTCGAGGATTCTCCGTTCGATGTAGACGGTGAAGCCTTCGTTGAGCCACAGATCCCCCCACGTCGCATTGGTCACGAGGTTGCCGGACCACGAATGCGCGAGCTCATGGGCGATCAGTGCGACGAGCGAGCGGTCGCCGGCGATGATCGTCGGGGTCGCAAACGTGAGCTTCGGGTTTTCCATCCCGCCGAAGGGAAATGCCGGCGGCAGCACCAGCACGTCATAGCGGCCCCAGCGGTAGGGCCCATAGAGTTGCTCGACGTGTCGGACCATGCGCTCGACGTCGGAGAACTCGTAGGCCGCGTTGGCGACGACGCTCGGCTCGGCCCACACCCCTGTGCGCGGCCCTAGCTCGGCGAATTCGACCCTGCCGACCGCGAGTGCGATGAGATACGCCGGGACAGGTTCGGCCATGGTGAACGCGAAGCGACCGGCCGCCGCATTCGTCCGGCTCGGATCCGGATCGGCCGCCATTAACGCGCGCAATGGGGCAGGGGCGTGAATGACCGCGTCGTGGCTTGTGCGCACACCCGGCGAGTCCTGGCACGGCAGCCAAGAGCGCGCGTGGATCGCCTGCGACTGGCTATATAGGAATGGTTCTTGGCCATCGGCCGTTTGCCCTGGCTCGAGCCACTGGAGGCCTGAAGCGTTGGGATCGCTGCGATAGCGCACGCGCACAACGTCAGCGCCCGGAGGCAGCCGGATGACGAGCGGTCGGCCAAGGTGCGGCTCGACGGGACCCAGGGCCCATGGCGTGCTCCGCCACGCTAGCTCGGCCTCGGCCAAGGGTGCGTCGCGGGCGCGTGCGTCCAACGCGGCGGCTTCAACCTCTTGAATCGCAAGGTCTCGTGTGTCGAGCACGAGCGGTGCCTGCTCGTCATGACGCGCCACAGCGATCGTTGCTGTGCCCGCGAGGGTTCGCTCGTCGAAGCGGACGTCGAGTGCGAGCCCAATCCGAGTCGCGCGAACTTCTTGCGGGCGCGAAAACGAGTGGACGTCGGGTCGGCCGCTCGCGGGATCCTCGGGTCGTGGGATGGGATCGGTCACAGGTGGCGCACCAGGCCCGGCGGGATGGCAGGCCCCGAGAAGAGCGACGATGGCCAGCAAGCGGCGCATAGGCGCACGCAGTATAGGCCGGAGGTCGCCCTCGTCGTCGTATCGACGGTTTTATTAGTTGTCGTGGCGTGAAAGTGTCCCCGGCCTGCGGTGGAGATCTCCACGATTCGAGGGGCTCGCCGCACAATTTCCGACGAAGGTGCGCTCCGAGCGGAGGATTTCTATTGAGAAAGTTTATGTATTCTATCTTAATAGTCGAAGAGGTAGTGAACGCCGACCATGACCGCCGCATCCCGCCTCGTCCCCCTCCTTTTCCTCGGTGCCGTCGCTGTCGCTGGCTGCGATCTCGCGGGCGCCCTCGATGACCTCCGGTCGTCGAGCACCCTCGTCAACGTCTCCGTGACCCACCACGGGACGCCCACCGCCGCAGGCTTTCCGGATCACGGCAGCGGCGGCGAGGTACGCCAGTTCGTGACCGATGAGGGATGGACGATCCTCCTCACGCGCGCATACGTGGTCACGAGCGAGCTGGCGCTCCAGCGCTGTGACGCGATCGACATGCCGATCGACAGCTACCGAGGTGCCGTCGCGGAGGACATCATCGCCGCGGATCTCGAGCTTCACACCGTGGGTGGGACTGAGGTCGAGCATGCCTATCTGTGCGGCCTGCGAGTGAAGTACGCTCCATATACTTCGACGAACGACGCCCGCGTCGCGGGGCCAGCGGACATCGATGGCGCCACGGTGTTCTTTGCCGGGGCTGCGCGCAAAGGCGAAGCCGACCTAGCCTTCACCGCTCGCTCGATCGAGACGATCGACGTCGAGCTAGATCTGTCGGAGCTCGATAGCGGAGGTCCAGTGGTGGTGTCCGGCGACGAACACTTCCCCATAGAACTCAACGTGTCGAAGACCTACGACAGGTTCTTCGACGGAATCGACTTCTCTTCCTTCGCCAGCGGAGCAGAGATCGACCAAGCGCTCACGCGACAGGTCGAGGCGTTACTGGCCATGGAGACCCGTGTCGGCCTGGGCGGGGTTGCCATTGATCCGTAGACCCGTGTTACTTCGCGGGTCCACCGTCGGCACTAGAACCTGGACACGCATCTTGAAACGTCGTTCGTCGACGCGCTAGCGGGCACCGCGCGTGGCCCGGCGCCGGCCGCCTCGCGCTTGTGCGCAAGGCTCGCGGGCCCCGCTCGCGGCCTGGTGAACCCCCCAACATCGGCGTCGGCGTGATCGGAGTACCATCACCAAGGTGGCGAACTGCGCGCAGTGCCAGGCCCCGGTCCATGTCGGGATACGGAACTGCCCGTACTGCGGCATCACCCTTGCTGGGATCGAATTTGAGACGCAGCCCGGCGTCGGCGTGCATAGCGGCTTTGCTGCACCCGACGGCATGATAGGCCGTTGGGTTCTCGACCAGTACGTCGTCCGCGCCAAGCTGGGTGAAGGCGGGATGGGAGGCGTCTACCTGGCAGATCAGCCCGCGATCAGTCGTCAGGCGGTCATCAAGGTGATCCATCCGTGGCTGTCTCGCGATCGTGGTGTCGCCGCCCGCTTCGCCACCGAAGCTCGCGCGGCCGCCCGCCTGCAAAATCCTCACATCGTCTCCATCTACAACTACGGGAAGATGCCGGACGGCACGCTGTTCTTGGCGATGGAGTACCTGGAGGGTCGGACACTCGCGCAGCTGCTTCGCAGCGAGGTTCGAGTCGAGCCGACGCGTTCGGTCGCCATCGTTGCACAGGTTTGTGAAGCGCTTGGCCACGCCCATGCTCGGGGCGTCGTCCATCGAGATCTCAAACCATCGAACATCATGCTTGTCGCGCGTGACCGCGGCCCTGAGTTCGTAAAGGTCCTCGACTTCGGTATCGCGAAGCTGCTGGACGAGCATCCGCACGCAACGTCGACG
>CADEGN010000393.1:0-2003 GCA_902826865.1 uncultured Myxococcales bacterium | reverse complement strand
GCGCAGCGCGATGGCTCCGAGGGCACTGCTGCCGGAGCGTTGATCGGAACGCCGCAGTACATGTCGCCGGAACAGTTGCAAGGCGAGCCGGTCGACGGCCGGAGCGACCTCTATTCCGTGGGTGTCGTGCTTTACCAGATGCTATCTGGTCGACTCCCGTTCTCGGCCGATAGCGCCATCACGTGCGCGCGCGAGCACGTTTCGGAGGACCCGCCGCCGCTCGCACGTGTCGTGCCGCAGCTGCGCATTCCGCCGGCGCTCGACGCCTGCATCATGCGCGTGCTGGCCAAGCGACCGCATGAACGCCCGCTGACCGCCGAGTTCCTCGCCGACGATCTGTGGTCCGCGCTCATGGCCACGCGGGCGAACATCCCGGCTCCACGAATCGCGGCCCCACCCCCGCCGCCGAGGACGGTCGCAATGGTGGTGGGCGGCACGATGGCAGCAATGGTCGGCGTGGCCGTCACCGCCTACTCCGCGCTGACCGTTGCGCCGCCGGCGTTGGACAATTCCCCAGTGTCGGAGGTCGAATTCGAATTGTCGCCTGTTCTGAAGGCACCGGTCGCCGAATCGTTGGGGGAGATCGAGATATCTGCTGACCCCGAGCAAGCGGAGCTCGTCGCGAAGACAACTCCAGAGCGTGAGGCCGAGTCCCAGCGCTCGGCGATCCGGCGCGGCATGCCGCGAGCTCCCGCCGGGACCGTCGATCGGCGGGTGGATGAGCTCGAGGCGGTGTTCCTCACCATGACCAGCAACTACACCGTCGCCGAGCGGCGCGATATGTTGCGAGAACTCCGCAACTCGACCGCCGGGATTCCGAACGCGGAAGCGATGGTGCGTGGCAAACTCATCGAGTGGATCGCCGCCTACGGTGGCATCGAAGAACAGATCGAGATCATCGACGATGAAGACACAACCAGACAATGACGACACCGATCCCATGGACTCGTTCGAGCCTCTGGACTCGCCAGATACGCCGGCGTCCGCGGCGCTGCCGTCCGTCGTTGTCGAAGACGATCGTACGGGCATGCACCCGGTGGCGCTCGAGCGCGCAGTTCTCGATCATCTGTACTACACGTGCATGAAAGACCCGCCGTCGGCGACGTTGCTCAACGTCTACGAGGCAGTCGCGCACGCGACTCGCGATCGCTTGGTGCAACAGTGGATCCGCACGCAGCGTTCGTACTACGAACAGAACGTCAAGCGCGTCTACTACCTGTCGGCCGAGTTTCTCATGGGGCGCGCGCTCGGTCACAACCTCATGAGTCTGGGCCTGTACGACACGGGGCGGGACTTGTTGGGGGCCTACGGATTGGAGCTGAGCCATGTGCTCGAAGAAGAGAACGATCCCGGGCTCGGCAACGGTGGTCTGGGCCGGCTGGCCGCGTGCTTCCTCGATTCAATGGCGACGCTAGGCCTCCCGGGCTACGGCTACGGCATCCGCTACGAGTTCGGCATCTTCGAGCAGCAGATCCGTGACGGGTGGCAGGTCGAGCGCGGCGACGCGTGGTTGCGCTTTGGCAACCCGTGGGAGGCTGGCCGGCCCGAATACACCGTCAGCGTCAATTTCTATGGCCGCGTGGAGGAGAAGGTCGACGATCAGGGCCGGCTCCGCGCTCACTGGCTCGACACGACGAAGACGCTCGGCGTGCCCTACGACACCCCAATCGCGGGCTATGGTGTCCACACCGTGAACACGCTGAGGTTGTGGCGCGCGCGCGCGTCGAAGGAGTTCAACTTCGACGTGTTCAATGACGGCGACTATCGGCGAGCGGTTGTCGAGAAAGCCGACAGTGAAACGATCTCCAAGGTTCTCTATCCTAACGACGAGTCCGTCGAGGGCAAAGAGCTCCGGCTTAAGCAGCAGTATTTCTTCGTCTGCTGCTCGATTCACGACATCTTGCGCCGCTTCCGCAAGACCGAGTCTGATCTCAGCAAGATCCCCGATCGAGTCGCGATTCAACTCAACGACACCCATCCTGCGATTGCGGTGGCTGAGCTCA
>CADEGN010000392.1 GCA_902826865.1 uncultured Myxococcales bacterium | reverse complement strand
GTTCCCGGTCCGCGCTCGCGCGCGGCTCGGTCCCCGATCGTCACGACGCACCATGGCACCAGCTTATATGATCGACGCTTCGCCGTCACTTCACGCGTGGATCGAGGCCGGGCAGCCCGACAGAGCGCCGATCGGGCAGTTCAGCTGCTGCGGTGTACGGCGTTCGTGCCCCCGGTCGACGCCCAGTCGCGTCGGCGATTCGTCGGTCGCTCACTCGTTGCAGATCGCGTTGTCCACCAGCGATGGGATCGCGTCGGCGAAGTGCAGCCGACCCGCGGCGACATCGTCGATGTCGAAGGCCGCGCCGCCGGTCGCGTCGGGCAACGAGACCTGGCCGGCGAACGGGGCCATGAAGCCGGCCTCGACTTGTTCGCACTCGCAGTGGCCGCCGATGCGGGCCGTGAAGCTCGCGACGCGGACGTGGGCGTTGCGCACCGCACGGGTCGTGCCGCGGTAGTCGTGCTCCACGGTGACGGCGCCTGACAGCCGCCGGCCCGCCTCCACAAAGCCGTCGTCGGTCGCGTGGACGACGACGCGCACGGTGTCGTCGGCGCTGCCCTCGATCGACTTGTACGTCCACGCCGTTGACGCCTGTCGGGGCGGTCGATCGGTTCGCGCGGGCGTCGTCTTTTCCGGAACGCCCCCGCGTTCGGAGCCTCCCGCGACATCACAACTCGGGCCCGGTGGTGCGCGGCGTGCATTGTGCAGCACGCGCCACGGCCCAACCACGACAACCTCCGGTGGTCGCGAGCCGCGTCGCGCGAACACACGGGCGGCCGGTTCCCGACGCGGGCAAAGGTTCGATGCGGCCTACGGTGAGGGATTGCGACGCCTTAGAATCGATGGCAAACCGAACCGCCACAGATGCGGTCGATCAGCGTTCCTACAGCCGAGGCCGCGCCGGAGCTGCGGTCGGCGATCGCGACACTGGTGGTCATGGCTGGCGCCGAGCCGCGCCGAATCGTCGTGCCTCGTGCGGGGTCGTGGATCGTCGGCCGATCGCGGCAGGCCGAGCTCGAGATCTCCGATGCATCGCTGTCGCGGCGTCACGCGCGTCTGCACTTCGACGATGGCCTCGAGGTCGAAGACCTCGGCAGCACCAACGGGACCCGAGTCCAGGGTCATCGACTGCAGCCCCGGCAGCGGACCGTCGTCGGCTCCCACGCCACGTTGGAGTTCGGCGATGTTCTCGTCGTGTATCGCGCGCCGGAGGGGGCCGACAGTCGCGAGGACATGGCGAGCGTTCGGCGACTGCTCACCCGCGCCGCTCCGTGTCCGCTACCGGTGCTTCTCGAAGGCGAGACCGGCGTGGGCAAGACCTCCCTGGCGAGGTTCATCCACCAACGATCCGGTCGAAGCGGACCGTTCGTCGTCGTCGATTGCGGCGCGTTACCGCCGAACCTGGTCGAGAGCCATCTGTTCGGACACGTCGCCGGGGCGTTCACAGGGTCCGACCGCGATGCTCCGGGCGCGTTGGCGTCCGCCGACGGCGGCACGGTATTTCTCGACGAGATCGGCGAGCTGCCATTGTCGGTACAGCCCCGCCTGCTTCGGGTGCTGCAGCAAGCCGAGGTCCAACCGATCGGCGCCTCGCGCCCGCGTTCGCTCGATCTGCGCTTCGTCGCCGCGACGTGCCGCAACCTTGAGCGCGAAGTCGCGGAGGGCCGCTTTCGCGAGGACCTCTACTTCCGCTTGGCCGGCGTGGTCGCAGTCGTGCCGCCGCTGCGGCGACGCGGCGACGAGCTCGCCGAGATCGCGGACGCGTTGCTCGCCGACGTCGCGCGAGATCTCCGTCGGCCCGTGTTGCCGCTCGGATCCGATGGACTGGCTTGGCTTCGGGCGCAGCCATGGCCGGGAAATATCCGAGAGCTGCGCAACGCGCTGCAACGCGCCGTCGTGCTCGGCGAGGCGCTCGATGCCAAGACGTTGGCCCGCTGCGCGGGTGGCGGCGCGCGGCTGCGCGAATCCACTGCGCCGTCGGAGCGCGCGCGAATCTGCGAGGCGCTCGAGGCGAGTGCAGGCAACCAGACGCAGGCCGCAAAGGCGCTTGGGATCTCGCGGCGCACGTTGGTTTCGCGACTCGACGAGCTCGGCATCCCGCGGCCCCGCAAGGGGCGAGTGTGAGCTCGCCGGCAACGATCGGGTCGAGTGCCACAGCGCCGGGCAAAGGTGCGCGACCCGAGCTCGCGGCGTCCGTGCGACGCGGGAGCTCGGTCGGCCGCTATGTCGTGCTCGATCTCGTGGGCGAAGGCGCATTCGGCCAGGTGTTCGCGGCCTACGACCCCGAGCTCGATCGAAAGGTCGCGGTGAAGCTGCTGCGCCCGCGCGCCGACGGTGCAGGCGACGAGGCGTTGTTCCGCTCGCGACGTTGGTGTGAGCGTTGCTCAACGCCGCGACCATGCGCCGCTGTGTCACCGCGTTGTTCCTCGTGTCGCTCCTCGTGGGCTGCACCGTACCCGCACCGACCGACAACAACAGCGCCGACTCCGGCCTCGGCGACACCGCGTCGTCGGGGGACTCCAGCAGCACGGATCGGCCCGGCACCCACTCAACCGACGCCGGCACCTCTTCAGACGAGCCAACCGCGGGCGACGGCAACAGCTCGGTCGACGGCGACACGAGCGACAACGAAGACTCCACCACCTCGGAGCCGCCCACGGAGGCGCCCTGTGACTTCGCGGAGCTGCAAGAGGTGGCTACGGTGCTCGCCACCGCCGACGCCGCGTGCGTCGCGTGGATCGCTTCGGCGCACGGCCGCGTCGCGCGCACGAGCAACGCGAGTGCGGTCGTGTGGTCGACGGCCACGGCCGCGACGACGGGCGTGGTCCTGGGCGCGCGTCACTCTCTGGGGATGGGTTGGTCTCCGGGCGACGACGTCGCCGCCGAACTGACCGATCCGAACCTTGTCGACGGTGTCATCGACGTCCAGCTGGTCGACGCCGACGGAGCGCCGCAGCAGCCGGTCGCGCCGCGGTTCTCGATCCATGTGCCGGCACTGCCGGCCGCCGAGTCAGGCAGCCTCTCGGATATCCGACCGCGCCACGATTTCTACGTCGCCGCGATCGATGATCAGCTATTCACGGAGTTCAAGCCGTTCCCGGTCGCGGACGCGCTCCACCACGCACCACCGACGTTGTTCGATCCGGCGGGTTCGGCCACAGCTAGCCCGAGTTACGCCGGCGCGACTCCGGGGGCCGCGGTGCTCGTCCTGGGTCACCCTGCGGGTTCGACCGGCATGGCAGGCAGCGTCGGCACGGTCCTCGACGATGCCCAGGCCCAAGCGGCACTGGCTTCGCTGGCGGGCGCCGGCGACCCGGAAGGCGCCGTACCCTACGACGCCGAGGCCGAGATGTTCGTCTCCGCCGCAGCGGTGCTTGGCATGAGCGGCGGCGGCGTGTTTGACGTTGATGGTCGGCTCGTCGGCATCGCCGTTCGCGCGACGCTCGACCGCGCTCCGGTCCGATACGTCCGTGCCGTCCGCACGACGTTCATCGCCGAGCAGATCGCGGCGGCGCTCGACGCTGCGCCCGCGAACGTCGCTGCCGCCGTTGCACCGCATCTGCCAACGCGTTGAATCCCCCCAACCCAACACCCCTAACCGCCTTTGGAGAACCACCCCATGATCCGCAACTACCTCACGGCCGCGTTCGGCCTCGTCGCTCTCATCGGCATCGCCGGTTGCGATGACGATGCGCCACGCAACCGCACGAAAGATCCGATCAGAACACGCGCGCCACGCGGTGCAATCAGCAAGAGCGACGCCATCGCCGGCTCGTGCATCGACGACGAGGGCTTGGGCCTATGCGGCGAGCAGGGCATCGGCAACTGCTTCTGCGACGATGCCTGTGCCATGTTCGGCGACTGCTGCGGCGACTTCGACGACGCCTGCGGAGCACCCACCGAGTTCGGCGAAGTGTGCTTCAACGGCGAAGACGACAACAACAACGGACGCACCGACTGCGATGACCCGTCGTGCGTAGACGACCCATCATGTTCCGCACCCGACACCGCCGCGAGCTGTGAGGGCATCTGTGGCCAGCAACACGGATCAGGCTGCTGGTGCGACGAGACCTGCTCAGACCACGGCGACTGCTGTATCGACGTCGGCTTGATTTGTGCGCCTCCCGAGTTCGGCGAAGTGTGCTTCAACGGTGAAGACGACAACGACAACGCGCTCGTCGACTGCGACGACCCAGGCTGTCACGCCGAGTGCGAGTAGTCATGTCGAACGAACGGGTCGCGGTGGATCGCGACACGGATTGATGCTCCGGCCCGCCACTGCCGTCATCGTGTCGCCGAGTCGAGCCGCGTGAATGCTCGGCGAAGCTTCTTCGCGAGCCCACGGACCTCAAATCGACGCTGGCGAAATCGCAGTAATATGCGATCGCTTCATCGTTCACGGCGCCTGCCGCCGAACGGTGGGGACCACGGGGGGCGCGCCTTGGTGGGACAGGTCTGGGTAAGCCCCCTTATCCCGCGGCTTCGCCAGTGACGCGCGCAGTTCGTGCGCTGTGGACCATGGGCCGACGCGGATCCGCTGGGTCGTCCCTTGACGGTAGCAGTTCGCATCCGCAGTGTGGCCGCGCCATGAAAGCCTCCGTCTTTCGCGAGTTCGGGGACCCCGGTGTCCTTCACCTCGAGGAGATCCAAAAGCCCGAGCCGGGCCCACGTGACCTCCTCGTCCGCATCCACGCCACCCCGGTGTCCTTCGCCGATCGGCTGGTCCGCAACTTCCGCGCGGTCGGACCGCAACAGTTCCACATGCCGCTGCTGTTCTGGCTCATCGGCCGAGTGAGCTTCGGGATCCGCCGGCCGCGCATCCACGTCCTGGGCAGCGAGTTCTCCGGCGAGGTCGAGGCCGTTGGCGCGCGGGTCCGCCGCTTCGCGCCCGGCACGGCCGTGTTCGGCTACTGCGGACCCCGGATGGGGGCGGCCGCCGAGTACCTCTGCATCCCGGAGGACGGCTTCGTCGCGCGCAAGCCGGCGAACCTCTCGCATGAAGAGGCGGCGACGGTGCCCTACGGGGCGATGATGGCGCTCGATCTACTGAAGGGGCTCGCGCTCGCGCCCGGCCACCAGCTCCTGGTCAACGGCGCGTCGGGTGGGATCGGGCCGCTCGTGCTGCAGATCGCCAAGCACCACTTCGGCGTGCGTGTCACCGGGGTGTGCAGCACATCCAAGGCTGACATGGTGCGCGCGCTCGGTGCCGACGAGGTGATCGACTATACGCGTGATGACTTCACCACCCACGACACGCGTTACGACGCGGTCGTGGACATTCTCGGTAAGAGCCGGTTTGCCGACGTCCGTCGGGTGCTCTCCCCCGGTGGGCGCCTGGTGTTCGTGAGCTTCAAGGAGCGGCAACTCCTGCAGATGGTCCGCACTGCGCTCGGCGGCGGCCAGCGGGTGTTGTGTCGCGTGTTGCACGAGAGCCAGGAGAACCTCGAGCTCGCACGGGACCTCGTCGAGGCCGGCAAGATCCGCGTGGTGGTGGATCGGGTGTTCCCGCTGCAGGAGGCGGCGCAAGCCCACAGCTTCGCCGCCGACAGTCGGCGCCGAGGCCAGGTGGTGCTCGCGGTCCCCAGCAACGGACGGATGTGACGTGCTCGGGTGCTGGCGCACGACCTTCAAGTAGGCCGGCGCGAACGCCGGATCGGCCGCGGCCGCCCGCGAACGATGCCGCCGATGCGACGCGTCCGGGCGGTGCCGACGAGCGGGCGAACCGGCCGCGCGTCGCGGCGAGTATGATGGACCGATGGTGCGTCGAGTCGTCCTTGCGCTGGGCGTGTCAGTCAGCTGCGGACCTGAGCCAAGTGGAGCAGATGGCGCGGCGACCACACACGATGCCGCGTCGAGCAGTGGACCCCAGCGTTGCAAACCGGGAGGGCGTTCGCGTGACGGGTCACGCGGCGCGGAG
>CADEGN010000391.1 GCA_902826865.1 uncultured Myxococcales bacterium | reverse complement strand
AGGGATCGAGCGCGTGGCGGCGCCGCGTAAGCACGCGAATGCTCGCGCGCAGTGCCCTCGTCGCACGCCCGTACGCCGCCTGGGCTCGGGCCGTGTGCAGATCGACGATGAAGGCGCCGCCAGACGCCAGTGCACGGGCGACCGACCCGAGCAAGCGCACGCGGGCGGCCGCATCGAAGTAGCTGACGAGCCCCTCGGCGACGATGACCGGGTTCTTTGCTCCCGCGACGAGCTTCGCGAGTGTGTCGGTGAAGCCCTCGGCCAAGACGTCAGCCGCGACGAGACGGTAGTTGCGATCGAGTCGAGCCCGTGCGTCCGGCTCGAGTCGATCGAGCGCACGGCGCTTGACCTCGATCATCGCCGGCAAATCGACGTCGATACCGAGAACGCCGCGATCGAGGGCCCAATGCAGCGTGCGCGGCGTAAGGCCGGCACCGAGTTCGATCAACCGATCGGGAACGATCTCGTCGAGCACCGCGTCGATCAGCAGGTGACGGTAGGCGAGGTAGTCACGCATGCTCGGCACGCCTGGAACGACCCGCGTAGTCCACTCCCCGAGCGCGAAGAACCCCCAATAGAGGATCGCTCCGGTGGGAGTGGCGAGGCGATCTGCCCACGGCAGGCCGAGCCGCCGCCACACGTACGCGGTGTAGTGAGCCGTCGGGCCGATGCGATCGCCGTCGGCCACCATCGTGTTCAACGATCCAACATCCGCTCGGCGTCCGCCCGCGCGACCGCAACCCGGGTGGCAAGCGAGAGAAACGCCTCGCGCTCCGCATCGCCACGGAAACTCGCGCGCACCACCGGCACCAGCGAAAGCAGCGTGATTCTGCGTTCCTCCGCGTCGAGACCGGCGACCCGCGCCGCGAGCTCGTCGACGGAGGGAGGCGAATCGATGAGCGATGCCATCTCCTCGGCGCGCCCCGGCGCCAACGGCAAGCTCGCGATCAGGTCGTCGTACGTGGCACGCTCACCGCTGTCGGCGACAGCATCGGCGTTCGCGAGCACCGCGGCGAACCCCGCGACCAACTCGGAGCGCTTCTCGGCACGCACGCGCCAAAGCTCGCGCCACTTAGCCACCTCGGCCAGGTCAGCTCCGAGCTTGGTCGCGATCTCGTCGTGGACCGCCGCCTCCTCGTCGCTGCCCTTGCCATCGGCCAACCCCATCCTCCAGGCGCGCTCGAGGATCGTCTCGGCAAAAAACGGCGGCGGCGGAACCATTCTCGCGAACTCGGCCCGCAGGCGCTCGCGATCGGCGAGTACCTCAAGCCACTTCGCCACGTCGGCCTCGGGGAGCCGCTCCTCGACCATCCACAGCACCTGATCCCACTCCCCGATTTCGAGAATGCCATCGGCGTGGGCAATGAGACCGCAGGCCACGAGGGTCCACTCTTGTTCGGGCGACAGCGGCATGCGCCGATGGTAGTGCCGCATGCCCAGCCTCTGCAAGGCGCGCCGCCCGTTCCTCCGGCCACAATCTGTGCCGTGGGAGAGACGCCGCCGCTCGTCGAGCTTCGCCGGACGACGTCAGCCGCCCTTGCCCGCGCCGAAGGTGTGTTCGTCCCCAGGGAAGACGCGCGCGCGCACGTCGGCACCGAAGGCCCGTGCCGCCGCGACAACCCGTTCGAAGCCTTCGTCGTACCGCTTGACGAAACGAGGCCGCAAGTTGGCTGTCATCCCGAGCAGGTCGTAGCAGACAAGTACCTGACCATCGCAGCCCACACCCGCGCCGATTCCGATGGTCGGCACGTCGAGCGCCGCCGTAATCCGCGTGGCCAGCTCCCCAGGAATGCCCTCGAGCACGACGGCGTATGCGCCGGCCTCGGCGACCACCCGGGCATCATCGACGATCCGGGCCGCCGCTTCGGCGTCGCGGCCTTGGACCTTGAATCCACCCATCGCGTGGACGGCCTGCGGCGTCAACCCGACGTGGCCCATCACGGGGATGCCCGCCGCCACCACCCGAGCGATCGTGTCTGCAATGGCCGACCCGCCCTCGAGCTTGACTGCGTGGGCGCGACCTTGGGCGATCACGCGCCCTGCATTGCGCAGCGCGTCCTCGGGCGTGACCTGGTAGCTCAGAAACGGCATGTCGCCGACGACGTGGGCATAGCGCGTGCCGCTGGCGACCGCGCGACAGTGATAGACCACGTCATCGACGCTCACGCCCAGGGTATCGGGGTTGCCCTGCACCACCATGCCGAGCGAGTCGCCCACCAACAGAATGTCGGTGCCAGCCTCGTCCAGCATCCGGGCGAAGGTCGCGTCGTAGGCCGTGATCATCGTCAGCGGCACGCCGCCCTTGCGCGCACGGATCTCCGGAACGGTGACCGGCTTCCGTGTTGACGTTGCACCGCTCGTGGGCGCGGTCGGCTGCCCGTACTTCACTTCGTTGGATCCGCTCACGTTTCGCTCCCGTGCGTTGGTCGCGGCCGCGCGTAGCGCTCGGTCCCCGCCCGACGAGTGCCTCGGACGCTAGCACTTCGTGCGCTTCCTGCACGGAGCCCTTCCTTGTTCCGCCACGGAACACGCTGGCTGGCTCGGATTCCGCGCCGACGGACGCCGCGGCTAGGTGCGTGCGGCGGGGGAGCGGTTCACGGATCCTGCGTGCCGGGCGGCCGTTGCCGCCTGCCCGTCGACTCATCTGGCTCGTTCATGTAGCGGACGAACCGGTTGTCCGCGTCGATTGAGTCGAGGTCGTTCGCCCTCGGCGGCTCGAATGCCACGATGGATCCGTTGCCACCGAAAACGACCATGCCCATGGCACGCCCGCACCGCACCTCGAACGCCTGGCCGGCCTGCACCTGCTGCAGCGCGGACTTCAACTCCGGGACCAGCTTGGCTTCCACGGCATCGTCGAGGTCCGACAAGGGCGGGTTGTTCGGCGTGCTCGCGATGCAATCGGACGCGCCCGCATAGCTCTCGCGGAAGGACTCCGCCTGTGCTCTCGCTTCGGTGGGGACATCGAGCTTCGACATCGTCGCGATCGCCTTGGCGATCGGGTCTCCGGCCGCCGTGGCCACAAACGCGGCGGGGTCTTCGGCCATCATCTTTTTCATTAGAGCGATGCTGGCCAACCGCCGCGCTATGAGCACGGTTGGCCAGTCGATCCTCTCTGGCGACTTGGCGCCGGGAGCCGCGGCGAACGCGACGGCCCGCTGCGCCAGTGTAGGCGCGGAAGCTTGGCCATCCCTGGTTCCCCCGGCCGGCTTCGCCCCTTCGTCACGTCCCGTCTCGCCACCGTCCTTGCAGCCGGCGAAGAGCAATAGGGCGAGCAGACCGATGCGCGCCGAGCGAGGCATTGGTAGACCCTACCTTCCCTCTCGCTTGGGTAGAATTCCGGTAGGGCCCCCGTTCAAACCGTGCGTGCGGATTTCCCGCACACGGCTTACCGCTGATCTCTCGTGCCGCTGCATTACGCGGGTCTCCTGTTCCACAAGGGTTGCTCCGGGTACTGGATGGTGCCGCGAAGGCGGTAGAGCCCGAGCTCCTCGAAGTACTCGCGGGTCCATCGATCGGCCTCGCCTGCGCGCAACTGTCGACCTTTGCGTTTCACGCGAAGGTCCCGCAGTCGCCGCCAGACGTAGCCGTCGATCTGGTTGAAGCACCGCGCGGCGTTCCCGGTGCACAAGGGCTGGGGCAACTACCCCGTCGCGCGACCTTCGTCGCGGCACGGGCTTTCGACGCCCCGCTCGGGCCGAGGGATCTCTCCCAAAGACCTGGGGCCTGCTATCCGGTGCACCCACGCTTACCGGAGCGGGACTCTCACCCGCTGGAGAAGCGCAGCGAGCAGACACCGCACGCCCCGCCTTCGCAGGTCGTCCGTCCTCTGCGTCACGACGCACCACGGGGGGTAGCCTACCCCGAACCGCCCGACCGACACGCTACGCATGCGTCGGCGTAATGTGAGTGGTGGCGGTAGGAGTTTGTACCCGCAACCGTCCTCCGCACCCGTGCGCAGCGGGGCGGGAAAAGCTCGTGAGAATGCGCAGTGCGGCGCAACGGCCCGACGATGCGCACATGCTCTCGCGCCATCCACTCGCACGCTTCATCCTCGCGGGGCTCCGCAACCGTGTGGGCCCCCTTCTCGACGCGTAGTTGCGTCGTCTGACCTCAATCAACCCGGCGGTCGCTCGAACGCCAGTACTCCGGCCTCGTGGGCGGCGACCAAAGCAAGCGACGGCGTGAGAACGACGGCGGTTGGCTTGGATGGAAGCTCGATGGCGACGCGAGAGACGACGCGGGGCGCCGCCGCATCCGAGACGTCCACGAAGACGAGTTCGGGGTCGGGCTCAACACCCACGAGCGCGGCGAGATCGCCGTCGACGTCGACACCGACCGCCGCGACACCCACATCGAGCGTCGCGATGAGTTCCACGGCTGCCGGATCCGACGCGTCGAGCACGGCCAAGCCAGCGCCAAACGCGACCAGCCAGCGATCGCCGACGAGGGCCGACTCGATCGGGAAGTTCGCCGGCGCGCCTACCCCTGCCGTAAACCCGGCGCACGCGAGGTCGAATCGATCGAGCACGACCGGCTGGCCGGGTGCGGAGATCGACAGCGTCGTGCCGCCGAAATCGTCCCCGGAGAAGTGGGTCGACAAGTATGCGATGTCGCCGAGGGGGTCGACGAGCACGTCGGGCTGTCCGCCGCCAATGTCGATTTCGGTCGGGCCTCCGAGCGAACCGGCTTGGTCGACGCCGAACACCGTGACGGCAGTCGTGCCGCCAGACACGACCGCGACGTTCATCGCTGCGGAGACGCCCGTGAACGGACCGACTCGGGCAGGGGCGGGGTCGCCGAGCGGCATCGGCGTCATGGGGTCGGTGGCGTCTTGGACGCTGAGAAAGCCGTCGCCCCGCGCATCCAGCAAAAACAGCCGGCCGCCGGCGAACGCGAGATCGTCGACGGACTGCGTGCCCTGCGGAGGTTTGCGGGTGGACTGGAGTTCGCCCGTGGTCGCGTCGACGACGGCGAAGCCCTCGCCAGCGAGCGAGGCGTACGCGACGTCGCCGGCGAGCACTATGTTGTTGGCCTCACCGTCGGCGGTCGTGAAAAACTCGCGCTCCTGGCAGGCGGCAAGCGTGAAAGCGATCCAAGCCCCGCGCACGCACGCGAGTGTATCTGCATCGCCGATGACCGTCCATGATCGCCGGATGCTCGACGTCGGCTGCGCCGGTTCGCGGCGCAGATCGGTCGCAGCGGCCCGGTGGACTCGATCCGTCCGCTCGCCGGCGGGCTCGAGCTCGTGCTCTCCGCCGCCGACGCGCGGGCGGGCCGCGTGGCGATCGACTGGCCGCGCCGTCGACAAGCGGCGCCGCTAGTAGACAACAGGATCGAATATCGCTCGCACTGTGACCGCGAGCCGCAGGTTCCCGCGGGTGGCGTTGACGAGCACACGCCAGGTCTCTTGACCCGCCGAGTTGGGATCCCGCTGCGGTGGCGGCGAGGAGCCTTCGACGAGCGTCAGGACGCACCGCGGGACATAGCTTGCGGCGTCCCAAACACCGACGTACTCCGACTTGCCCTGTGGCGCGAAACCGCCGCTACCGGCCGCCTTGAGGTAGGCGTCCATCGTGAGCTTGGTCGTTGCGCAGGTCGCCTGGTTCGGGCTGTCAACGAGTCCGGGTCGGATCGTGTAGTGGCGCGTGCTGCCACCGAGGCCGCTCTGGGGGCCCTTGGCGCCTGCGGGCACGTAGAGATGGCCGACGAAGCGACGGCACTTGCGAAACGTCGAGCCATACGAGATGCCCGCCGACGACACCGATGCCCAGGCCTCGCCGGGCGTGAGTGTCGCCTCCGCGTCGGGAGGCACGGTCCAGCAGGGGTGCCACGTCTGGGGTGGGTTCGCGGCCACCACCGGTGGATGCTCAGACGCACCGGGCGCCGCCAGCGCTGCTTGCGGCAGCGCGGTGGCGGATGCAGCGAAA
>CADEGN010000390.1 GCA_902826865.1 uncultured Myxococcales bacterium | reverse complement strand
TCGACTGCCCGACTGACACCGGCGGCCCGCGGGAATGGCGGGGTCATCGAGCCTCGAGTCGCCCCCGCAAACCGGACGCGTTTCAGCTCGCTTGAAGGCACCGGGATTGCCCTTCGCCCGCTGGGGATCCCAGGGCAACTTCACGTCGCTCACCGTTCACCGAGAGGCGAAAGGAGATCCATCATGGCGCGCCGTTTCATCCGCGGGCACCTTCGGACTTCTCTCCGTTCACTGATCGCGCTGGTAGCGTCGGCCGGAGCCGCCTCTGCGTGCCAAGACACGCCGGTGAGTGATAGGCCAACATTTGAGGACTTCCTCGACGCACACACGGCACTCTGCGACCACTACTTGAGTTGCGAGCTAATCGACCCCGAAGAAACGGACAACTGCCCGGAAGCAGGTGCAGAGTACTACAGCAAGCAGAACGACCGCTGCGCCGCCAAAGTCTTGCCTTATGCGCACTGCCTCGCGATGGCGGATTGCATCGAATTCAGAGGTGGCCCCCCGTTCTCTTGCCTCGCGGAGCATGACGCGGCGCGGGCGAATTGTCCGGACTCGACAATGCTATGAACGGCTCTCAACACTCCATGGCGGTGCTCGCACTTCCAAGCACCACCCCATCGCCCCCATCGCGCCGCCGCTTTGCCGCCGCGATCGTGGCACTCGCCAGCCTGCTCACCCCTGGCTGCGGCGACCGGCTGATCGATCCCCCGCCGTACGAGAACTGGGACGAGGCCTGCGCGGCGTACAAGGAAACGATGGTACGCCGGCAAGAGCCCCTCGACGAGGTCTCACGGGAAAACATCCGCGAGTCGTTTCAGCAGCAGTGCGACTTCTTCGAGTTCGTAGCGCCGGCCTATTGCACGCCCCCTGTCTGGGATCTCATCGCTTGCCTCGAGACGGAGGATTGGAAGATGAGCTGTGGGGACGAGTGCACATGCGCCGACGAGTATCGCGCCGTGGACGAACTCCAAACCGATTCGGCATGTCGACTGCCCGACTGACACCGGCGGCCCGCGGGAATGGCGGGGTCATCGAGCCTCCGCACGTCTTCCGCGCACCAGCTCCCCCCGCCTTCCTACGGCGTCGGCGTCGCGCTCGCCTCCTCGGCATCCACCGACGGAAACTCGCCGTAGCTGAACAGCTGCTCGGCCTTCAGCTCCTGGACGGGTGCGATCTTCCGCAGCGCGTTCAGATCCACCCGACTGCGATCCCCAACCACCGCGATGATCACCGGCGCCTTCGCGAAGCGCGCCGCGAACTTGCCGAGCTCGGCAACATCGAGCTTGCCCATGCTCTCCCATTCCCACGGCCGCGGATCCGCGGCCTCGCCGCGCTCGTCCCAGCCGAGCACCCACCAACCGAGGTATCGCGGTGATACCCGCATCGCGCGATACGTCTGGTCGACGGCGACCTTGGTCGCCGCCAGCCGATCGGGTTGGACCTCGCTGTCGCGCAACAGCCCCAGGAAGGTCTCGATCGCAACCGGGGTCTTGTCGGCTTGCGTACTGAGGAATCCGAGCATGCCGCTCTGATCGCGCCTTCGATCCCCGGCGTCGTAGGTTGCCGAAGCGGAGTACGCCAGACCGCGCGACTCCCTGATCTCCTGGAACACCAGCGCGCTCATGTTCCCCGACAGATACTGGCTGTAGAGCTCCGCGGCCGGGCGCAGCGGCCGGGCCAACGCCGGCTGCGGCAGCACGAATCGCACGTTGGCCTTGGCGCCTTCTTTGTGAAGAAAGAAGATCCGCGGACCCCCAGTCCGGCGATAGATGCGGGTCTGCACCGCACCGACCTTGCGGTGTCGCTTGCCGCGCGCCACCAAACGGGCAACGGCATCCGGGCTGCGCGGGCCGAAGTACAGCGTGCGATGCTGATGATCGAGAAGATCAGAGACAAGGTTGCGCAGCCCTTCGATCTTCGCCTTGGCCAGGGCGCGGTTGTTGGGGTGCTGCAACCAGCTGCTGCGCCGCTCGTACTTGGCGAACCCGTCAAGCGCACTCGCGAGCTTCCAATCCTCGGCGAGATCATCACGGCGACGGCTAACCGTGTTGGCGCGCAGTTTCTCGAGCTCCTCGACCTGCATGTTGGGTCGCGCGAGCCACCCGTCCATAAGCGCGAGTGCCTTTTCCATCTGCGCGTCGGGGCCTGACACGGTGATGTAACTCTGCTCAGCGTCACACGAGGTCTCGATCGCCGCGCCAAGGGCATAGACCTGCTTGTGAAAGGCCTCTGCGGACTGATCCCCCGCGCCGGCGAGCTCGAGGAGATCGAGCGCGTAGCACAGCAGCGGCTCCTTGCGTCGACCCCGATCGAGCTGATAGGTCAGCGAAAACAGATCGTTGCGGCTGTTTTTCACCGCGATCATCGGCCCGGCCGGCAGGGCGACGTGCTGGTAGTCCTTGCCCTCGACGGCCCACTGCGGCTGGAGCGGCGTGACGGGCCTCGCCTCGAGCTGCGCTGCGAATGCGCTCTTGCGCGCGGGATCGATCGGCACCGGCGTGATCTTGGGCTTGTCGATCTTCGGGACGTCGGCCTTGCCCGCGACGCGGTGGACGACCACGAAGTTGTCGCCGAGATAGGTCTTCGCCACGCGCATCACGTCGGCGCGTGTGATCGCCTGGAGCTTCTTTTCCCGCGCGACGATGTCGGCCCACGGGCGGTGCTGCACAAACGCATCGGTGATCTCGCTCGCGCGCGCCCAGGTGGACTCGAGCGCCATCTTGCGCTCGACGGCCTGATGGAGCTTGGCCGCGTCGACGTCAGCCTCGGTGAACTCGCCCGCGCGTAGCCGTGCAACCACGTCGCGCAAGGCTCGCTCGACCTCGTCGAGCGACTGTCCCGCCCGCGCCCGAGCACCAAGGACCTGATAGCCAGCCTCACGCAGCGTCGTCGCGTAGGAGTACGCGTCGGGCACGCGACCGGTTAGCTCGAGCTGCGTATTGATCAGCCCGACCTTGGCGTCGTCGAGCAGTCGATCCATCACCGCAAGCGCAGGCTCGTCGGCGTGGGATGATGGCACCGTGAGCCACGCCGCCGTGACCGACTGCTCGCCTTCGGCGACCACCTTCTGGGCCACTCGCCCCTTGACCGGCACGACCTTGCCCGGCAGTTGGTCGGGCAACGCCTTGGGCGCAAGCCGGCCGAACGTCTTCTCGAGCTCCGGCAGGGCCTTCGCCACATCGACATCGCCGGCCAGCACGATCGCCATGTTGTTGGGCACGTACCAGCGCTCGAAGTAGTCGACCATGTCCTGGTACGCGGGCGTCTTGAGGTGCTCCACCGTACCGATGGTCGTCTGGCTGCCGTAGGGATGCTGGGGCAGCAAGGCGGCCATCAGGACCTCGCTGACACGCTGCTCCGGCTCGTCAAGACTCAGGTTTTTCTCCTCGTAGACCGCTTCGAGCTCGGGATAGAACAATCGGAACACCGGGTCCGAGAAACGCTCGGCCTCGACCGTCGCCCACTGCGTGAGGCGGTTGGCCGGAATGTCGGCGATATACACCGTTTGCTCGTCGCTGGTGAACGCGTTCAAGCCTTCGATGCCCATCGACGAGTACATGCGATCGAACTCGTTGGGCACGGCCGTCTTGGCCATCTGCTGGGTGTGGGCATCGATGTCCGCGAAGATCTTGGTGCGCGCGGCCGGGTCGCTCTGCTTGCGCAGCTCGGCATACAGCTGGCGCACCGCCTCGACATGCGGCGCTTCGGCGGCGGCGTCGAGCGTGCCGTATTCGTCGGTGCCCTTGAACAACATGTGCTCGAGGTAGTGGGCCAATCCGGTCGAGTTGGCCGGATCGTGGCGACTGCCCGCACGAACGGCGATCCAGCCGACGAACCTGGGCTTCTCGCGATCGACGCTGGCAAACACCGTCATCCCGTTCTTGAGGCGATGGACAGTGACCTGCAGATCGTCGCCGGCCAACGGGGTGGCGATCGGCTCAGGTAGATCCGATGCCTCGAGAATCGCGGTGCGTTCGGCGGGCGCCGGTACGGGGGCCGAGGTGGTCGGCGCGACCGAAGCAGGCGGCGTGGTAGGGGCTGGCTGGCACGCCGTCAGCGCGAGCCCGACCGAGACTCCGAGGACAAGTGGACGCAACATCGGCCAGTGGCGTAGCAGCGCCGGGTTCGCGGGTCAACGCGACCGGGCGCAGATCTCGGGGCGGCCGCAGCGACGTGGGGCGCACTGCCCCGCGGGGCCACGCCTGCTTGGGGACGCGGACGCATCGCGACGTCCTGCGTCCCACACGACCGGGTGGCAATGTCTGTCGTGCCATGGTCCGGGCGCGACGTGCGGTAGCCGATGGCTCGAGCGCGCGGTGAAAGCAGCATGGGACGAGACACGTTCGGCGCACGACCCGTTTCCATGCTCCGGTCGCTCGGCCAACGTCACGCCCCATGCCCTGCCGGCTTGCCATGGGCCTGCGCTGGGGCCTGCTCGCGCCAGAGGTCTTCGACTCGGCTCTCGGTGCTCCGCTGGACGACGCCGACGCAGTCCGCCGCCGCGAGACCGCGCGCGCTCGACTCGCCGAGGAGGACGGAGCCGGCCAGCCCCGGCAGCGACGAAGCAATCGCTGGCGCGGATGCGTGCGGTCAACCCGGCCTTCATCCCGCGCAGTCATCAGATCGAAGCGATGATCGCCGCGGCGACGGCGGGGGATCTCGGCCCGCTGCAGCGGGTGCGACGCGTCCTTGCCCGGCCGTACGACGGCCAGCCGGCGGGGGCCGATCTCGCGGCCCCACCTGGCGACGAGCAGTGGGGCTATCGAACGTTCTGCGGCACCTGAATCGATCGACGCGCTGATCTCTCGCGGATACCGGCGACGAGGATCAGGCGCGCCTTCGCGAACGAGTGCAGCCGACGAGCATGACGACGACGCGACGTGGGGCCCGATCGGAGCGTTGCGTGCGAGGACGTCGACGTCGTTGATCTTCTCGCGCAAGGTGCCGAGATCTTCGAGCGACTCGAGCACGCGGGCTTGCTCGCCCAAGGCAACGAGGTGTCCTCCGATCGAAGGACCAGCGGGGATGCCGGACCTCAGCGCGCGCGTCGGCGCCGGCGCAGGCCCAACACGACAAGCAAGGGTAGCGATGTCATTCCGGCGAGCGAACGTTGCGCATCCAGCGAGCACGACAGGTTCGTGTCGTCGTCGCTCCCCGAGTCGTCGCCCGACGGGCTGGTGTCGTCGTCGCACTCGAGCACCCCGGGGTCGCTGTCGTCCGGCTTGCACACGCCGTTGCGACCGTCCTTGCGCACGCACGCGTCGCCTTCGTCAAGGTCGGCGCAGCCGTCGTTGTCACCGCCACCACCGCCTGACGAAGTGCCACCGTCATCGGTGCCGCCGTGATCCTCGCACTCGAGCTTGCCGGGATCGCTCGCGTCGGGAACGCAGGTTCCGCCCGAACCATCTTCGCGGGCGCACGAATCGCCTTCCGAGAGCCCGTCGCAGGCTCCACTGCCGCCTCCGCTTGTTCCGCCCGGCGCAGTGTCCTCGCAGGTGAGCACCGAGGGGTCGCTGGCGTCGGGAACGCAGACGCCTGGATCGCCGGTGTGATGGATGCACGCGGCGCCTTCGGTGAGGTTCGCGCAAGTTCGCTTGTCGGCGTCGTCGGCGAGCGCATCTGTTGCGCCACCGACCAGAACTGTGGAAAAGATCGCAAACAGTGGAAGACGCTTCATGCAGGTTGAGTCGCCGATCGCGGGAGCGCGTTACGGACACAAGTGATCAGCGCCACGCCCGATCGTTTTGCGCCGGGACGCCATGCCACGCCGGAGTTCCTGGGCCAGACCATGCTGTTTGGCGGCATCATGGGTATCTTCGGCGCATTTCCATCAGCTGTCCGCGCCGCTCGCACGGCGCACGTCGAGGCGATGAAGGGATGACTGGATGAAACGGCGACCGCTGCCATTGCACTGGCTGGCCCTGGGCGGC
>CADEGN010000389.1 GCA_902826865.1 uncultured Myxococcales bacterium | reverse complement strand
CGAGCTTCGAGGTCGGCGAGCGCGGCGGCAATCTTTCGTCCGGCGAGGCGCAGTTGCTTGCGTTCGCGCGGGTTGCCGCCCGCGAGCCTGATCTGCTCATCCTCGACGAGGCCACTGCCAGCGTCGACAGCCTCACCGAGCAGAAGGTCCAAGGCGCGATCGAGCAGCTCTTCCGTGGGCGAACCGTCATCGTCATCGCCCATCGACTCTCCACGATCCGCCGCGCCGACAAGATCCTCGTCATGCAGGGGGGCGAGATCGTCGAACAGGGGAGTCACGCTGAACTGGTCAGCCAGGGCGGGATCTACGCCGAGCTTTTCCGCGCCGGGTTCGACACGCCTGCCCCCGACCAAGACGGCGGCGAAGCGTCATTGGCGGGGGAATAGCCCCGAGCGGTCCTCGGTTTGCGGCTGACTGTGCCGACCTCCAGCATCCGACCCACCAGCGATGGGCCCGGTCCGCGGGCCAGCTCGAGATCCGCGAAGGCCCTCGCGCTGGTCGCCCTCTGCAGCGGCCAACTTCCCACGGCGTGCAGCCGCGACGCGGGCGCCGCCGTTGGCGATCCGGCGACCGGCGCGAGTCCCGAGCCCTCGGGCGCCAAGGCCCTCTTCGATGCGGTCGACTCCGCGATCGCGGCTCCAACGACGGCCTCGGCGTCGGTTCCCGCCTTTGATCCGCGAGCGTCACTCGCCCCGATGATCGAGCGCGTCTCGCCGTCGGTGGTGAGTGTTCACGTGGCGGGTCTCCGCATGGGCCGGTCCGCTCGCGGGCACCTATTTCCGCCCTTCGCTCCTCCCGTGACCGGCAGCGGAAGTGGCTTCGTCGTATCAGGCGACGGTCTGATCGTCACCAACCACCACGTCGTCAGCAGCGCCGAGTCGGTCACGGTGAAGACGTCTGACGGCCGCGAGCTCGCGGCCAAGGTGCTCGGGAGCGATCCGCTCACCGACCTGGCCGTGCTGAAGGTCGAAGGCGCTCCCTCGATCACGCCGGTCGAACTCGGTCACAGCGCCCATGCGCGCGTCGGTGACTGGGTGGTCGCCATCGGTAGCCCGATGGGCCTGGAGCACTCGGCATCGGTGGGGATCGTCTCGGCAAAGGGCCGTGGCAGCCTCGGCCTTTACCGTGACAGTTACCTCGATTTTCTTCAGACCGACGCCGACATCGCGCCCGGCAGCAGCGGTGGTCCACTATTCGACCTCCACGGCCGCGTGATCGGCATCAACACCGCAGTTGGGCCCGGCGCAGCTCCCGGCTTCGCGATCCCGATCGATCAGGCGAAGGCGATCGTCGACCGCTTGGCCAAAGACGGCAAGATCGTGCGCGGATGGCTGGGCGCTGGCGGCGGCTCAGACGATGGAAGCCGATCCGGTGCGCTGGTTGGCCGGGTCTACGAGGGCACACCGGCCGCGGCTGCCGGCCTCCGCGAAGGTGACGTGATCACCAAGATCGATGGCAAGACAGTTGTGGATTTCGAGGATCTCCGCGCTCGCGTCGCCGAGCTCGCGCCGGGTCACACCGCGCTGCTGCAGATCGTGCGCGACGGCAAGACCTTAGAGCTGTCCGCCGTGTTGTCAGAACGTCCAGCTTCGGAGCGACTCGACGATCTTCGCCCGTCAACTCCCGCGCCCGTGGATCCGGCCCCTCCGCCCACGGCGCGCATGGTCGGTCCGCGGCTCGGCGTATCGGTCTCGCCCGGGCCGAGCGGCCTCGCGGTGGTGCGGATTGAGAAGGATTCGCTGGCCGAGAAGCTCGGCGTCAAACCCGGTGACATCCTGCGCAGCGTGAACGGCGACGAGGTCGATTCGGCAGAGGCCGTGGCGACGGCGTTGGCCCGCGACGCAGCGCGCGTGAGCGTCGACATTGTCCGCGACGGGGCGGTGGTCACGCTGAGCATGCGGGCTGACGGGTGACGCCCGGATCTATCCGGGTGGGCGTCGGCTTGTCGGGGCTGCCGGGCGGTGTATCCTCCGGGCAACTCCCATGGCCGATGTGATCAGGCACAGCAAAGTTCTCATTCTCGGCGCAGGACCAGCCGGCTACACGGCCGCGCTCTATGCCGCCCGCGCGGATCTAGCTCCGGTGGTAATCGCCGGTCCCGAGCCCGGTGGTCAACTCACGACCACCACCGAAGTCGAGAACTTCCCGGGGTATCCGAATGGTGTCACCGGTCCCGAGATGATGGATCAGCTTCGCGCGCAGGCGGAACGCTTCGGAACCCAGGTGCTCTACGATCTCGCCAACGCGGTTGACCTCTCGCAACGCCCGTTCCGCGTCCACGGCGACGACGGCGTGTACACGGCTGACGCGCTCATTGTCGCCACCGGCGCCAGCGCGAAGTACCTCGGGCTGCCGAGCGAGCAGCGTCTTCGCAACAAGGGCGTGACCGCGTGCGCAACCTGCGACGGTGCGTTCTTTCGCGGCCAAGACGTTGCGGTGATCGGCGGAGGCGACACGGCTATGGAGGAGGCGCAGTACCTCACCCGCATGTGCGCGAGCGTCCATCTCATCCACCGGCGCGACAGTTTTCGCGCCAGCAAGGTGATGCAGAAGCGCGTGATCGAGAATCCCAAAATCCACGTGCATTGGAACCGCTCGGTCAAGGAAGTGCTTGGGGGCGACTCAGTTTCAGGACTGATGCTCGCGGACACCACCGGCGGCCCGGACGAACAGCTGACCGTCACCGGGATGTTCCTCGCCATCGGTCACGATCCCAACAGCAAGCCTTTCGTCGGTCAGCTCGAGATGGATGAGCAGGGCTACATCAAGGTTGCGAAGCCGGGAAGCACCTATACGTCGGTGCCGGGCGTGTTCGTTTGTGGCGATGTGGCTGATCGCGTCTATCGCCAGGCCGTCACTGCAGCGGGCACGGGTTGCATGGCCGCAATCGATGCCGAACGCTGGCTCGCGGAGCACGGCTGAAACGAAGCGCCTCCGCAGACGGCGTGCCAAGCCTGTTGGCTCAGCCCGCGGGTCCCGTCGGGATGCACGTTGGGGAGGCCGCGGCCACGAGGCTCCACGACTCAAACGGGAGACCCGCCGGTTCCAGTGGAACCACCTCGTGCACACCGTTGCCGTCGTCGTCGTCCAGGTCGTAGCGGTGGATGAGCAGCTCCGCCGACAGACCGATTCCGGAGAAACTGAACGCCACAAGATCGCCGCCGTAGAAGGCCAACGCAAGCTGGCCAGCGGAGTCTCCGAGATCGATCTCCGGCGCGGAGGTCGTCTGCAAGATAGCCCCGGTATCCTGATCGTACTCCAAAATGACGGTGCTACCGGGAGACTCCGCGTCACCGGAGACGGCGTACAGGTGTCCGTCGCCCGTGCCCGCGATCGGTGCGCTGGAATACACGTCGGCACTCAAAGCGACTGGTAGGGGTGGATCGGTGGCGGGGTCGAGTCTGAACAGCGAGTCGGTTCCTGGTGCTGCTTGAACTATGAAACCGCCGCCGGTGCAGGTGCGCATGAACAAGCGCTCGTGGCTTGGATCTTGAGGCATCGACACGAACGCAACGTCGGCACAGTCGACCGACTGGCCATCGGTGCTCACCAAGCCTCCGTACCATTGCACGTCACACGCATGCGACGTCGGGTTGAATCGAGTCACCTGCATCGGCCAGTACGGTCCAACCGCCGCGTCCTCGGGGTGCCGGGACAGGGTCCACACCATCCCGTCTCGGTCGATGGTGAAGCTGCTGATATCGATCGCGGTGGCGAGCTCCGGACAGTTGAGATCGGTCACCAGCGTGAACGTGAGGTCCTCGATGTGAAACGCCCAGACTTCATTCGATCCGGCCAGCACATGGATCTCGTCCGGAGCATCCACGCAGCTTTCGGAAACACCGCCCGTCTCGGCCGAACCAACGTCGAGCAGCGGCGGCGAGTAACCCGTGCCGCCGGTCGACGCATCGGCGGCGGATGTGCCAGCTCCACCCGATTCGCTCACGTCGCCCGAATCGGGCACACCCGAGCTCGATCCACTTGCGAAGCCGGATGTTCCCAGCGCGTCCGTTAGGCCGCCCACGTCGATCTCGGGCTCATTCGAGCAGGCCGAAGCGGCGAGAATCCACAGAAGGCCTGCTCTAGATGGAATGCGCACGTCCGTCACGCCCGCGTTGATGCGCGGGCTAGCCGGGAGCTTCACGGGCCGAGCGTTAGAAAGAGACGGCACGGGCGAGAAAGGGCGCTCAGAAGGAGGTGCGATCACGCGCGTGGGATCAAGCCGCGCGCGGCACGCGAACGCGAGCAGCCTCGACCAGATCGAGCAATTCGCGAACCGCCCCGTCGCCACCCGGGCGTTCGGCGATCCAATCCGCCACGGCGAGCACGTCAGGGTGCGCATCGGCAGGAGCCGCAAACGCGGCGACGCGACCGACCATTGGCAAGTCGTTGATGTCATCGCCCATCGCCACGACGGCCGAAGGCGCGACGCGAAAGCGCCGACACAAATCCACAATGGCAGCGGCCTTGTCACGGCAGCCGAGAACGACGTGGTCGACGGCGAGCTTCTCGGCACGGCGCGCGACCGCGCGACTGCTCTCGCCGGTGATAAAGGCGACGCGACCGCCGTTGGCGCGGAAGCGCGCGATACCATGCCCGTCCCGGGTGCAAAACCGCTTGAGCTCATCGCCACTCTCGCCATAGTACATCGCGCCGTCGGTGAGCGTGCCATCGACATCGAGCACGAGCCATTCGATCCCGCCGAGCGGCAGCTCCCCCATCATGCCACGCCGGCGCGCCTCGGCCCGAGCACGCAGCAGATCGCTCGGCTCGTCGATGTCGAGCGCGTCGTTCGATGGCACCTCCCAGGTGACAATGTTGCCGCCAAGCCGAGCACCGTCGCGCTCGAATAGTTCGCGCCGGGTGATGTAGAACGAACCCGTCTCGAGCACAATGTCGCGGATGTCTTGGCGCCGTGGTCGCGCAGTCGGTTCATACGTGAACGGCCGTGCACCCGTGGCCGAGGTCCGCCAGACGAACCCGTGGAAACGGGCAACGGAAAGCAGGCTGTCACAACCCGACCGCTTGAACTCGGCGAGTGCTCCATCGAGTTGACCGGCCGAACGGAACGGCGACGTCGCCTGGAGAAGTACGATCGCATCGGGCGGCGAACCCGTGGTGCGCCAGGTGTCGACCGCGTGCTGCATCGCGGACTCCGTCGAGGCGGTGTCGCCGGCGAGGTGCGGTGGACGAACAATGATCTCCGCCCCCGCTGCCGCGCTAACCCGCGCAATCTCGTCGTCGTCCGTGCTGACAAACACCCTGTCGATCGCAGCGCACGCCCGCGCGTGGGCGATGCTGTGGACGACCAACGGACGGCCTCCCACGAGCTGTAGGTTCTTGCGCGGGATGCCCTTCGAGCCCCCGCGCGCCGGGATCAGAGCGAAGGTCGCCATGTTGGTCGCGTAACGTCGCCGTGAAACGGTGCCACATGCCTGGCCCGAGCCGGGCCGAGTACCCAAGCGGTCGCGCTGCGCCGCGCGCAGCCGGCGCGACTGCTGCGCGTTCATCCGCTACTTAGCCCTCGTCCGCGGTCAGCGGCGCTCCTTCGATATCGATGAAGCACTGCACGTACCCGCAACTTGAACAAACCTTGGCTTTAACGGCAGCCGCACGCGTGAACCCCCCGTCGGGGTCCCCGAAGCGCAGCGTCGACAAGGAAAGTGGTACGGGTGCGCGCAAGTTGCTGCCGGTGAACAGCGCGACCGGCAGGAGCGAGCCTCCACACACGACGCAGTCTGTCTCGCTGCCGGCGCGGCGACGAACCTCGCGATCCTCGTCGCGCTGGCGCTTGGCGTCTCCGCGCACCTCGTCGAGCTCCCGCCGGAGCTGCTCGTTCTCCCGCTCGAGCTCGGCGATCTGCAGAGAAAGCGCCTGGCGATCGTCGCGGTAAGTCATTGGTAGACCCTACCTTCCTTTCCTCTTGGCGGAAATTCCGATAGGGCCCC
>CADEGN010000388.1 GCA_902826865.1 uncultured Myxococcales bacterium | reverse complement strand
CACTTCATAGTCGGGCACGGAGGAGCGAGACCCCTTACGGGGTCACGCTCCTAGCGCTTCGCAGCGGCCCAGGTCGGTCCGTTGCCGGCGTCGACCCGCAGCGGCACCGAAAGCTGAGCGGCCTGCTCCATGAGCGGGCGTGCAAGCCCCACCAGTTCTTCGACCCGCTCTGCCTCGCACTCGAAGATGAGTTCGTCATGGACGGTGAGCAGCATCTGCGCCCAGGGTTCGTCGCCGAGTCGGCGCTCCACTGCGATCATCGCCAACTTGAGAATGTCGGCGGCGCTGCCTTGAATCGGCGTATTGCGGGCAATCCGCTCGCCGTAGCTGTGGGCAGCGCCGCGCTGGGCCAGCTCGGGGATCCGCCGGCGACGGCCGAAGATGGTCTCGGCATACCCACGCGCGCCGGCGATGGCGATCAGATCCCGCATGTAGCGGTCAACCCCTGGGACTTTTTCGAAGTACGCGCGAATGTAGCTTCCGGCCTTGCCACGCGGGATCCCAAGTTGCTGGGCCAGCCCGAACGCGGTCTGCCCGTAGACAACACCGAAGTTCACCGCCTTGGCGATGCGACGCTGTTCCTCGGTGACCTCGTCCTCGCCCACTTCGAACACCTCAGCGGCCGTGCGGCGATGGACGTCAACCCCCTCGACGAACGCAGACACGAGGTTTGGGTCGCCCGAAAGATGCGCCAAGATCCGCAGCTCGATCTGCGAGTAGTCGAGGGCGACCAACTGCTTGCCTGGCCCGGCCGCGAAGGCCTCGCGGATCCGCCGACCTTCGGGCGTGCGGATCGGAATGTTCTGCAAGTTCGGATCCGAGCTCGACAACCGACCGGTTGCGGCCACTGCCTGGTGAAAACTGGTGTGGAGCCGGCCAGTGCGAGGATTGACAAGCGTCGGCAGCGTGTCGAGATAGGTTCCCTTGAGCTTGGTGAGACTGCGATACTGCAGGATGTCGACAACGATCGGATCGAGAAGCGCGAGCTCCTCCAGCGCCTTAGCGTCGGTGGTGTAGCCCGTCTTGGTCTTCCGCGTCGCCGGCAGCCCTCGCTCCTCGAAGAGGAGCTTCTGAAGCTGGATCGGGGAATCGATGTGAACCGGGTGCCCTGCCTGCTCATCGACCCGAGCCTGAATCTGCGCGATCGCTGCCACAATCTCATCGCTTTGGCGACGAAGCACATCGGCGTCGAGCACGATCCCGCGGGGTTCCATGCGTCGCAGAACCCAGGCCAGTGGCATTTCGATGTCGGACAACAACGTGCGCGTCGCGGCCGGAGCTCCGGCGAGAATCCGCGTCAACGCTTCCTCCAGGGCTGAGGTGGCGCGCGTCCGATCGCCCACCACACGTGCCGCGGTGGCGATGTCGAGATCGGCGACGCGCAATCGTGTGCGTCCCTTGCCCAGCGCCTCGTCGATCGTCGGCAATGTCGCGCCGAGTACGTCGCGCACCAACGCGCCGATATCGTGTTCGGCTCGCGCTGGGTCGAGCGTATACGACGCCAACATCGGATCGAATGCCACCCCTGCAAGATCGACCCCGATGCGGCCGAGCGCGTGGGCAGCCGTCTTGTGATCGTGGATCACCTTACTCGCACGCGACGCCTCCATCAGCGGGCGAAGCAACCCGGCGGCTTCGTCCGGTCCGAGCTGACGACCACCGAGTAAGTCGTTTTGCCGATGACCGACGGGGACGTAGATCCCGCCATCGCCCCCGTCGAACAGCCCAATGCCGACGAGCACTGCCTGGAGCGGATCATCGCCATCGCACAGGACCGACACAGCCACGCGATCTGCCTGCCGAGCACGGTCGATCCACGCGGCCAGGACAGCCTCGTCGCCGCGGACGATCGCGCGCGCAGGTTCGCCGGGAAGGACCAGATCACCCATGCGCCCGATGGTGATCGCTCCGACCTCCTCGACAGCCGCGACCGATCCCAGGGGTTCGCTCGGCGCCGACGCACGAACGGCTCGTCGCGTCGCGCCGAGCTCCCGGATGATCGCCTTGAAACCGAGCGGCTCGAAGAACGCCGTGACCTCGGCCTCGTCGGCGCCCGGATCGATCAATTCGGCGATCGGCCGCGGTAGTGGCAGATCAGTCTGCAGGGTCACCAGACGACGCGACGTCCGAGCGTCTGCGGCGTGGGCCAGCAGCTTCTCACGCCGAGCTTTCTGCGGAATCGACGCTGCTCCGTTCAGCACGCCCTCGAGGTCGCCGAACTCGCCGAGCAACGCCGCCGCCGTCTTCGGCCCGACTCCGGGCACGCCTGGAATATTGTCGGAGCTGTCGCCGCATAGCGCCAGGAGGTCGCCCAGCTTGTCCGGCAAAACGCCGAATTTCTCGGCGACTTCGGCCGGGCCAACAAGCTTCGTCTTCATCGTGTCGTAAAGAAAGATCGGCGGTTCGCTGTCGTCGACCAACTGCATGAGGTCCTTGTCGCTCGACACGATGACCACGCGTAGGCCCTGACGGTGGCCTGCACACGCGTAGCTAGCGATGAGATCGTCGGCCTCGAAGCCCTTGTCCTCGGCCCTCCAGATCCCGAGGGCATCGGTGGCGCGGCGGATGAGCGGAAACTGGGGCCGGAGGTCCTCAGGCGTGGGCGGACGGTTCGCCTTGTAGCTGGGCAGGATCTCACGCCGACCACCGTCGCCGCCCGCATCGAAGACCGTGAGCACGTACTCGGGGGAAAACTCGCGGCGAACCGCCTGAACCATGCGGCAGTATCCGTGCACCGCATTGACAGGTGTCCCGTCGGGACCGTTGAGCATCGGCAGGGCGTGATAGGCCCGGAAAGCGAAATTGTACGCGTCGAAGATAAAGAAGGAACCGCGTCCTCCGGGCAACCTGGTCTCGCTCACGCGGATAGCTCCGGATCTTTGCTGAACACCGGGGAGTGCCGGCGCGCGTGGAGGAACATCGTCTGCACGATGCTCGTCACGGGGATCGCTAGAAGTGCACCAACGAGCCCAAACACGTGCTCGCCTGCGAGAAGCGAAAACACGACGATCACCGGATGAATGTGGGCCGAATCCCCGATGATCTTCGGGTTGAGCACGTTGGCCTCGAGCAGGTGGATGCCGATGATCCAGGCCAAGATCCCGAGTGCAGGCGCTAGTCCAAAACCGGCCTCGCCCGAAACCAAGGCGATGCCGATGATCGGGATCGAAGAGAGGATCGTGCCAAAGACCGGGATCAAGCTAAAGAGCCCGGCCATGACCCCGAGCAGGAAGCTGTACTTGATGCCAAAAATCACGAGCCCGATGAACGTGAGCACACCGTTGACCAAGCAGATGAGAAGCTGACCCCGGACGACGCCACCGAGGCCCTTGTCCATCCCCTTCCACAGCTCGTCGAACCCGGTGCGGAACTCATAGGGGATCAACGAGCGCACGAAACGGGAGACCCGTGTGATGTCCACGAGCATGAAGGCGGCGAGCATCAAGGTGATGACGAAGCTGGTGAGAAAACCGGCGACGCCCTTGACCAACGCCTGAATCGCCGGACCGATGAAGCCCGTGAGCTCCTCTGCCCGCGAGGCGATGAGCTCGCGGAGCTCCTTGGCGATGTCAAGGTGGGCCGGCGGTTCGGCGACCGCTGGCCCGATCGTCCACACCTCACCTTCGCTTACGCGCGCCTGAACGTGCACATGATCGAGATCCACCCGGTAACTTCCGTCTGGCAGTTGCTCGAACACGAGCTCGTTCGTAGTTGTCGGCGGCGCGGGAGTTTCGGGCTTGAGGGCGGCGCCGAAGGTATCCTCGACCCAGCGCGCGGCCCTTGGCAGGACCTCCTCGTTGAACTCGGCGAGCATCGCCGGAAACGTGTCTCGCAGCCGCGCGATATCGCTGACCACCGCCGGCAACAGGAGGCCGAGGAACGCCGCCAGGAAACTGAGGATCACCACGTAGCAGAGGATCACCGCGAGCACGCGCCCGATCCGCTGCTCGAGCCGAGCGACGATCGGCGCAAGCAGATAAACGATCAGGAACGCGAACACAAACGGCAGCAGGATCCCGCGGAACACAAACGCGACAACTGCGAGGAAGGCAAGGAAGCCCCACAGGCGGGAGAACCTCTTCACGGTCGTGAACAGCGTCGTGTCGCGGCGGCGAGGCAGCGGGTCGGGCAGTGAGTCGTCGGCCACGGGCCCTCCTTTACATCCCCGCGGTGGAGCTCTTGTTCGCCGTGCGCACCAGCGCAGGCGTGGTCCAACTCGACCTGGTGGATCCGGTGGTCGCCAGGGAATCCCACGCCCCGCAGTGATCGCAGCGGAAACGGAAGCGCGGCGCATGGTGTCCGCAGCGGCCACACACGAATGAACTCGCGGGCACCTCGCGCATCGCCGCATCGCGAGCCGCCTCGCGGTGCCCGCGGGCCAGGCGCAAGCGCACGAGGGCGAGGGCAGCCGTGGGACTGTGCTCGGCCACGCGATCGAGGGCTGCGGCAGCCTGGTCCGGGTGTGCGCGCGCCACGAACTCCGCCAACGACGTCACCAGCTCGGGGTGCGTCGCCCCGCGCAACGTCACCAGCATCCGCTCGAGCAAGTCCTCGACCGGAGGGTGCTCGCTTGCCCAACGCCACGCCTCCGGGGCAATGACGTGTGCACCCGCAGGCGACATCTCCCAGGCTCGCTGCCAGGCATCGAGTGCTGCGTGGCGATCACCGGCATGGGCTTCGACGCGCGCGCGCGTGGTCCACACGTGCCCCGAGTCCGGTGCGAGCTCGATCGCTCGCTCGGCCAACTTGCGGGCCTTGCGTTCGTCACCCTCGGCGAGCGAAGCCGCGGCCTGCCCGGCGAGCGCGTGGCCTCGGCCGTGCTTGCTCTCCCGTCGCCGTCGCCCCTCGACGAGTTTCTCGTGGCGCTCCCAGGCCGCGGCGGCGCGCTCCCATGCGCCGGCCTGCTCGAGCGCCATCGCCAGTGACTCCAAGGTCGCGACCGAACGCGGCGCGAGGCTGATCGCGCGGACCAACGCACCCACCGCAGCGCGCTCGTTGCCCTGGGCCAGGAGGTCTCGACCAAGTCCGACGAGCGCGGCGACGCGCTGCTCGGGCGCCAAGGCAGCCGACGCCAACACTGTCCGGTGAATGGCCTTCGCGCGGTCCACACGCCCGCGCCGGCGATCGAGGGCACCGAGGGCGAGAAAGACCGTCGCGTCCCCAGGCTCGGCCTCCGCGATCTGCTCGAGCTCGGCTGCGACGTTCTCCAGGTCCCCCTCCGCAAGCTCGTAGAGGACGCGGGAACGCCGAGCCAAGCTGTCGACCACCCGCTGACGCGGGGACGCCCACAACCAGCCGATCCACACGCCCGCCGCGCCAGCAAGCAACGCACAGATGAGCGCGATCATACGGGCTCCTCGCTTCCCGGGATCGGTCGCTCGCGGTCGTCGTCGCCCCCGAGCTGCTCGGTCATCACTTTGCGCGACCCGGCATCGACGTGGGCCTCGGCCGCGAGGATCTCGTCCTCCTCGTGTTGCCGCAGCGGGAGCGTGCGCAGCTCCAGAACCTCGCGCTCGAGTTCCCGCACCCGCCGGCCGAGCATCGCGGCCATGCGGATCTTGAAGGGCGCGCGCATGGCCAGCACACCGAGGGTGACGGCAGCTACGCCCCACCCTGCGAGCAGCGCCGCGAGATTGACTTCGTAGCGGATCCTCGCCAGCGGCTCGATCAATGTCACCGGCGCCTGCCGGTATGTGCAGTTCACGGTGTACGAGCAGGGCGCGGTGACCGCGCTGTTCTCGTATGATCTGGCCGCCGATGGTGGTCAGACGATGGCCATGGTCAATCGCGGGCCGCTGGTGGTGGAGACCCGGCAGGTGCCCGAGGCACCAGCCGAGGCGGTGCCCTGCAACGGGGGGCCGGGCGCCCCGCCCAATGACGATGCGGCGGCCGCCGGCCCGGTGGCGCCCACCCCGGCCGAAGCCCTCGACGCCTACCTGGCCACGCCCGCCGCCACCTACTACCAGAGCGGGTATGTGGAGATGATCACGCCCGACGGCACCTACACCTACGGCGCTCCGATCGAGCCGGGAAGCGCCGAGTGGGTGACGCTGGTGACCGTGTCGCCCATGGACGG
>CADEGN010000387.1 GCA_902826865.1 uncultured Myxococcales bacterium | reverse complement strand
ACGGGCACGGGCACGGGCACGGGCACGGGCACGGGCACGGGCACGGAGCAGGGTGATCCGGTTTAGCCGGGCCGCGCGAGCAACTCCGGCAGGCGCTCGCGTAAGGCGGGCAGATGCAGCCGCGCATCGAGCAGACGTTGATCGTGGGCAAACTCCCACGTCGGTTCGATGCGCCAATCGGTGCCGTGCCGGGTGCGCAACGCCCGTGCGATATCGAAGAAGCTCCATCCCTCATTGCCATCGACGTGGTAGAGGCCGGGCGAACGTCCGGCCAGGGCCACGAGCGCGGCCACCGTGTCCTCGAGGAACGAACACGCGGGGATCCAGCGCATGCTTGCACGGATCGATCGCCGCTCGTGCAACCACGCCACCATCTGATTTCCGACGCGATCATGGCCAATCTGCCAACCGAGTCGCGCGACGATCGCCGCGGGGTTCTGGGCAAACACGCGGCATTCCGCGCTGCGCTTCTCATGCCCGTAGCCTTCTTCGGCATTCGGCTGACTTGCGATCGTATACGGACCCGACGCCCGGTCCGTGAACACCATCACCGTGCTGGCAAACACGAATCGCACGCCGAGTTGTCCGGTGAGCCACGCCAGCTCTGAAGTCCAGTCGAAGTTCACCTGCCATGATTCGCCGGGACCATTCGACGTTGCACCCGGCCGCGACGCGATCGCCAGATGAAACAGTACGTCGGGCCGCTCCGCCGCGATAAACGACTCCATCGCGGCATAGTCGGTGATGTTGACGCGTTCGCGGTCCCAACGGGCGACTTGCCAGCGTTGCTCGTCGAGCGCGCGACACAGGGCTGCGCCAACCGTGCCACGGCTTCCGGTAACGATGGCTTTCATCGGCGACGGGCCCACGGGGGATTGGGCTAGAAGGTAGCCCACGAGCATCCCGTCGGGCGATGGAAGTGCCTGGACGTCGGCGAACGCGGGCGCCAGCTCGTGTCGCCGCAGCGCTGGAGTCGGGCGCTGAAAATCGGCAAGCCGGGCCGACCGTCGGTAGTTCCCCTCACCAACGCTGCACCGAGGTCCGTCATTCACGTCGGTTTCTTGCGGCGGTGGGCCGCTTGATCCGACGGTGGCCGCGATGTCGCGTGTCCCCACCCTCGCCCCTTCGACCCGCGCGCCGACCGACGTCCAGGCGGTGGCCCCGGGCGAACCACGGCAGCGGACCACGACCCACCGCGCGCTCCCCAGCGCGAGCTACCCCGCGACCGCAAACGCGGTCGAACTGGGACCAGACGGCGCAATCTGCGACGAGATGGCGGTGACCGGCCGCCATCGCCGGGTCACCCGCTCGCATCCGATCACGCCGGTGATGAAAGTCGTCCCGACGCGGGTGCGAATCGTCTGCGCAGAGCCCCTGCGCGCGATGGCCTGTTGCGTATGCGACGGCCTCGCCGCGCGTGGGCTCGAGGTCGAGCTCTCGAGCGGTGATGCCGCGCGGGCAGCGTTGCGCGAACCACGGCCGCCGGGCGAACTGGCGGTTCTTTGTCTCGCCCAACCCGTGGATCGCGACACGCGGCAACGCCTGCTCGACGCGTTTGATCCCGCGTGCACCGGCGACGTCCTGGTCGCAATCCTGACGACCCCGCGAGATGTGATCGCCATGGTCGACCGGACGATTGCCGCCCGACGGGGCCGCGGACGGCGAACGCGCACCGAACACGCCCATCCCGGCCGCGCCGTACTCGCCCACCCCACGCTCGTCGAATCCGCGATCGAACCCCGGCGCTGGGGCCCCCCTGCGCTGGTGGCCGGCGCGGTGGCATTGGTCGCCCTGACACTGTTCGGGACCGTGGGCATTGGGCAGCCGTCGGCGCCGCCGCGCCCCGCTGCGGCTCCACCTCCTGCCGCCGTCGCCCCTCGCCCGCCGAGCACTCCGACGGAGGTCCTCGTCTCCGCCCAGACGCCGGTCGACGACGAGGAGATCGAGATCATCATCGAGGACGACGAGGACGATGATGCCAACGCTCCGCGCTCGCGCCGACGCGCCCGTCGAGCACCGCGCTAACCCGCACGATCGCGATCGCGGTCGAGCAACCTATCGACCACGGCGTGCCCGAGGTAGATGATGGGCACCGTCGCCAGCGCGATGAGGAACTTGTACACGTAGTTGCTCACCGAGAGCGATACGACCTCTGCGGGCGTGATCTTGCCCGGCAGCCCGAACGCGATCGAGTTAATCACAAACGTGTCGATGAGCTGCGAAACGACCGTCGAACCGAGGGCGCGGAGCCACAGCAGCCGCCCTGACGTCCAGCGGCGCAACACAACGAACAAGCCGGCATCGAGCAGCTGGCTGATCGCAAACGCCACCAACGAGCCGACGATGATCCACTGCGATTGGGCGAACACCTGCGAAAACGCGGGATCGCCGACCGGAGAGCGCTCCCATGCCGGGATCGAGATGCACAGCTGCAGGATCAAGAACGCGTAGACGATCAGCGCCACCGCCAACCATGTCAGCCGACGCACCGCCTTCGGGCCGTAGTACTCGTTGACGAGATCGGTGGTGATGAACACGATCGGCCACGGCAAGACGCCGACGCTCATCACCCAACCGCCGACGAAGATCAGCTTGCCGCCGGCAAGCTCGCCGAGCAGCGCATTGGTGATGAAGACCCCGGCGAGGACGACAAAAATCGTATCCCTCACCGAGGGCGCCCACTGCCCGTGGGAATCGGTCCCCGACACGCGCGCAAGCGTAACACCGGACCTCGGAACTCGCCGAGCGGGAGGCGTCGGACCCTAGTTGACGACCATCTCGACCGCGCGCCGGATGTTGACCGACACCAGCTTCGACACACCCCGCTGCTCCATCGTGACACCGAAGAGCCGGTCGGCGATCTCCATCGTCACCTTGTTGTGGGTGATGATGACAAACTGCGTGGTGGCCGACAGCTCGCGCACCAGGGCACAGAACCGGCCGACGTTCACCTCATCGAGGGGAGCGTCGACCTCATCGAGCAAGCAGAACGGGCTCGGCTTGATCAAGAAGATCGCAAAGATCAAGCTGACGGCGGTCAGCGCCTTTTCGCCACCGGACAAGAGATCCAGGCTGCGAAGCTGCTTTCCGGGCGGCTGCGCGCTGATCTCGATCCCGGTGTCGAGCATGTCGTCGGGGTTGGTGAGCTCGAGATGTGCCCGCCCGCCGGCGAACAGCCGCGGGAAGATCTGCTGAAACCGCTCGTTGACCGCCTGGAATGTGTCGCGGAACATCTGGCGCGTGGTCTTGTCGATGCGGTCGATCGCCTCTTGGAGCTGCGCGACGGCGTTTTCGAGGTCATCGCGCTGCCCCACCAAGTACTCGTAGCGCTTGGACACTTCCTCGAACTCGTCGATCGCGGTGAGATTCACCTCGCCCATCCGCGAGATGACGCGCTTGAGCTCGACCGCGCGCTCTCGCTCCGTCGCACCAAACAGCGGGCGGTCGTGATAGTCGACGAGGACTTCGTGGAGGTGGACGTCGAGGCGCTCGCGAACGTCGAGATCGAGATGACCGCGTTCGAGCTCGTTTTCCTTGAGGCCCAAGTCAACTTCTTGTAGTCGCTCGCGCCGAGCGTCGAGATCCCCGCGCAGGACCTTGACCGATCCTTCGAGCTCATCGATCTCCAAGCGAATCGCATCGTGGCGCTCGCGGATGTCGTGGACCATCGCAGTTGCCTCGCGCGAACGCTCGATGAGCGCCTCGCGTTCGACCCGGGAGTGCTCGAGCGCGACTGAAAGCTCATCGACCCGGGAGCTTGCGCGCTCCGCCGTCTCACGCAGGCGGAGCAGGCGCGTTTCGTCGGCGGCTCGCTGGCGGTGAAGCCGCTCGATCGTGCCGATCAAGGCATCCGAGCGCTGCTGCCACTTCGCGAGTTCAACCTTGGCCTCGGTCAGCGCTGCGGCCAGCTGGCCGCGCTCAGCCTCGAGCTCGCGCTCGCGCGTGTCGCCGCCGGCCAGGGCGGCCTCGAGTTCGGCGATGCGGCCGTCGACATCGCTGATGTTCGCCTGCAGCCGTTGTGCCTCGTCGACCCGGGCGGTCCGCTCCGTTTCGAGCGCCACCACCCGCTCGGCACCCTCGGTAAGCGTTCGTCCGATCCGCTCGACGGCGGCGGCCGCAGCCGCGGTCTCGGCCTCGCAAGCCGCCCGCGCCGTGTGCCGTTGCAACGCGTCCTGCTCGTTGCGCTCGCGCTCGTCGTCGAGCTCCGCTGCAGCCTGGGCGAGGGCGAGGTGGCGTGCGCGCGTGGTCTCCAACTCGCCGCCGAGTTGCTCGACGATCTGGGCGAGCTCGCGGATCTCTCGCTTCTGCTGGAGAAGTGCGGCATTGAGCGCCGTCGGTGATCCTCCGACCACCACGCCGGTGGGCTCGATGCGATCACCCTCCAACGTGACCAGCGTGGCGTCGTAGCGGCGCGCGTTCCACAGCTCCAGCGCACGCTGCAGCCCCTCCACCACCACCGCGTCGCCGAGCAGCACGTCGGCAAGCTCGCCGAGATCGGCGCTGCATTGGACAAGGTCGACGAGTCGCCCGAGCACGCCGTCTTCGGGCACAAAGCGGCCCGCCGGGGCGGCCACGGCCAGCGACGCCTCGTCGACTCCGGGGGCGGTCATGTCGACCACCTCGATCGCACGGCTCACTCGGTCGGACGGATCGCGCCAGCGAAACGGCGCGCGCACCCCCTCCGCCCGCGGGCGCGACCGACCCTGCCGCGGGACAAAGGAGATCCGCCCCTCCTGCGCCCGCTTTAGCAACTCCACCCCTCGCGCCGCGTCGGCGGTGCCCTCGACGACGATCCCCTCCAGGCGATCGCCGAGCACGGCACTGACCGCGGCCTCGAGGTGCGCGGGCGCAGTGATGTAGTCAGCGACGACGCCGATGACCGCCTTTGGCGACGCACTCGCCGGGCCCTCGCCGCCGTGCAGCTCGAGCTCCGCGCGGTGCTCCATCACCACCTGCACACCGCTGCCGCAGCTGCGGTAGCGCGCTTGGATCTCTTCGAGCGACTGCAGACGAGAGCGGGCGCGATGGACCTCGGCGCGGCGCGTGTCGAGCTCAACCTCGGCGGTCGAGAGTCGCTCGCGTAATTCGTTGCGACCGTGCTCGAGTTCAACCCTCCGCCGGCCAAGGACCGCTAGCTCCGTCCCCAAGACCTCGGCCCGAGCACTTCGCTCGGCGTGCACCGAGCTCGCTGTGGCGAGCTCCGCTCGGCTGGCGTCCGTCGCCTCACGCGCGTCCTCGATCCGCGCCGCGAGATCACGCGCCTGGTCTTCGAGGGCGACCGAACGCGCCCGCGCGGCCGCCTGCGTTGATGTGCGTTCCGCAAGCTCGCGGGCGGCGGCCTCGCGCTGCGAGCGTTCGCTCCACAGCTGCGCTTCAACACCCGCGTGGGCCATTTGCAGGCGCGCGAGCGCCTCGCCGCGATGACCTTCCCCGCCATCGTTCATCTGGGCGACTTCGGCCTCGATGATGGCGAGCTCCCCGCGGACCTGCTGCAACGAACGTTCGGCGACGTCCATCTCGCCGCGGGCCTGCGCCGCCGCGGACAGCTGGCCCTCACGTTCGCGGCGGTGGTAGTCGTCCTCGGCTTCGCGCAACCGGACCTGGTTGTCCAGCTCGAACACCACCTGCTGGTGGGCGACGAGGTCGGCCTCGACCTCGCTCGCGACGAGCCGGCCAGCGGAGATTTGGGCCTCGCGGGCCGAGATCGATGCGCGCGCGTCGTCGATCTCCTGCCCGAGCGCGGCGCGACGGGCCTCGAGGACGCCGCGGGTGGCGTGGAGCTCCAACAATCGCTGGGCCGATATCCACAGTTCCACGTCGCGGAGTTCGTGGCGGTACTTCTTGTAGCGTTCGGCCTTCTGAGCCTGTCGTCGTAGGGTGCCCAACCGATCGTCGAGCTCGGCGATCACGTCGCGCACGCGTAGGAGGTTTTGGCGCGTGCCCTCGATCCGTCGCGCTGCCGCGGCCTTCTGGGCCTTGAACCGCGTGATCCCGGCCGCTTCATCGATGATGTTGCGGCGATCCTCTGGTTTGCTCCCGACGATCTTCCCGACCTGCCCCTGCTCGATGATCGAGTAACCCTTGG
>CADEGN010000386.1 GCA_902826865.1 uncultured Myxococcales bacterium | reverse complement strand
CGCTGCGCCGACGGCCGGAAGCCGGGCGCCGATTCCCTCGTCGGGCCGCAGCCACAGCTCGACATCGACGCTATGCTCGCGGCCGCGCACGGTGCCCTCGAGCGTCACTTGATCGAACTCATGAACCTCGGGTGTGCCGACGGGAACCTCTTCCCAGCCCGGAACGTCACCGGACGTGAATAGCACCCGCATCTTGCGCCGGTCGGTGGCAGCAGGACCGATGCCCTCGGACACCGCGCGGCCGATCTCAAGCAAGCGAGGTTGACCCGTGCAGCCCGACTTCCCGCACTCGAGTAGCACAACGAGTTCGCGAGCAACGTCGGCGATGACGAGGTTCCAGCGATCGGTCCCCTCGACCACGTAGGCCTCGTCGCCGAGCTCAGCCACGCGAATCGCCGTCGAGATGTCGCTGCCGAGGCTGCGCAGCGCCGCGTCCCGCACGAACTGCGTGCCTTCGGCCGGGCGACGAAACGCGCGAAATCGGACCTCGTCGCGCGGTCCCTTGCCACCAGGTTTCGTGAGCCGTCGCTCGAAGAAGTGCTCGCGGCTGTCTCCGCGCCCCGACCACTGGTTTGTGTATCGAACCTGCCGCGGTTGATCGATCAGTGTGCGAGCGTCTTGGGCGTGGTTGCCGTGGAACTTCTCGACCACGCTCGCGATGTGCTGGCCCCACGCAGCGTCGTCGACACACACACCGGTACCGCAGCGCAAGTGCAACACGGCCTTGGCGCCCTCGAGCAGGACAAGCGCGTGACGGGTAAGTTGGTCGCCGCCGGTGACCAGGCGATCGATGCCAGCGCCGACCTCGAGCGCGCGATCGCGATCGACGCCCGGTGGTGCCGCAGCGAGCAGATCCGCCACGGTGCCCGGCCGCGCTCCCGGGACCCCTGCGGCGGCGCTCTCGAAAACCGGCCCGAGGCCAAGCGTCGGGTTGCGCCAAACCGACACGCCGAGATCATGTTGCTCGCTGCGGTGGCTCGCCAAATAGGTGCATTGATCGTGGTGCCCATCGTCGTTGACGACCACGTCGCCATTGTCTTGCACGCTGAACATGCTGTCGTTGGTTAGCTCGCGCAGATCCTTGAGCGAAAGCACCTTGGTCGCATCGACCGCCTCGATCGTGACCGTCCACGCCAGCGAGTCGTGGGACATGTTGCGGTTGTCGCCCATCACCAGGAGGTGGCCCTCGGGGACTTTCCAGGCGCGCACCTGCGGCGCGAGCTGCTCGCGGTCCTCGGACCCGAGGGTGTACTGGACGACGTAGGTCTTGCCGTCGAGCGTCTCTTCGAACAGCTGGCAGTTCGGCAGGGTCTTGGTCCCGGTATCGTCGACACAGCGCTCGTGGAGCTGGACCCGCGGGAGCTCCTCAAACGCGTCGCTGCCAGCACGCTTGAGGGCGACCACACGATTGGTCACATGGATCTCGTCGCCCGGCAGTCCAATGACGCGCTTGATGAAGTCCTCACTGTCGTCGAGCGGGTAGCGGAATACGATCACGTCGCCGCGCTCGATAGCCCCAAGCGATGAGCCCACCACCGTGGACGTGAACGGGATCTGAATGCCGTAGACGAACTTGTTGACGAAAATGTGATCCCCGGCGCGCAGCGTCGGCATCATGCTCGACGAAGGGATCTTGAACGGTTCGTAGAAACACGAGCGGAGTCCGAGCGCCACCGCCACGGCGATGAGCACGTTCTCAGCGGTTTCACGCCATGCGCTCTTGCGGGCGAAACCCGCGTGCTTGTGCAGGAGCTCGTCGAGGAGCTCCGCTTCTGCCTCGAGCTTGAGCCAGTCCTCGGCCCCGCCGAGGCTATCGATCGCGGCCGCCGAGGCCCGGATGGCGTCGGCGGGCTCCGCGGCGATCCGGTCGGCGTGCTTGCGAAGGACGCGACGCGCCTCGCGCTGCAGGGCCCGCGCGGCCGATCGGATCGCCCGGCGCGATCGCTTGGGCTCGTCGGCGCGAGGGGGAGCGGCGGCATCCGCGGGAGCTCCAACTCGGCGCGCCTCAGGCTCGCGCCCCTGCCCCGCTGCCGTCACGCATCCTCCAGACTCAAGACCGCGTGAAACGCGGCCTGTGGGATCTCAACGCTGCCGATGGCCTTGAGACGCCGCTTGCCCTTCTTTTGTTTCTCGAGGAGCTTGCGCTTGCGACTGATGTCGCCGCCGTAGCACTTGGCGGTCACGTCCTTGCGCATGGCCTTCACGGTGGTGCGGGCGATAATACGCGAGCCAATCGCCGCTTGGATCGCGACCTCGAATTGCTGGCGGGGTACCAGGTCCTTCATCTTGATGCACAGATCTCGGCCGCGCTCGTAAGATGTTTGGCGGTGGGTGATGAGGGACAGAGCGTCGACCGTCTCGCCGTTGACCAGCAGATCGAGGCGGACCATGTCGCTGTCGCGGTGGCCAGCCTGCTCGTAGTCGATGCTGGCGTAGCCACGCGAACGGCTCTTGAGAAGATCGTAGAACCCGAAGACCACCTCGGCAAGCGGTAGCTCGTAGACCAGCTGAACCCGCGTAGGCGTGAGGTAGCGGATGTCCTTTTGCACCCCGCGGCGGGTCTCGCACAGTTTCATGATTGGGCCGACGTACTCCGACGGCAGCTGGATCCGCGCGAGGATCACCGGCTCCTCGATCTGCTCGTGGGTGCCGAGGTCCGGGAACTTGGCCGGGTTGTCAACCAGTCGGGTCTCACCGTCCTTCATGTGGACGATGAACTTCACCGATGGCGCGGTTGTGATGATGTCGAGGTCGTACTCACGCTCGAGACGCTCCTGGATGATCTCCATGTGGAGCAGTCCGAGGAAGCCGAGGCGGAAACCGAACCCGAGCGCCTGCGAGGTTTCGGCTTCGTACGAAAAGCTCGCGTCGTTGAGGGACAGCTTCGCCAGTGCGTCGCGGAGTGCTGGGTAGTCGGCGTTGTCGGTGGGGAAAACGCCAGCGAAGACCATGGGCTGGATCTCTTTGAAGCCCGGTAGGGGCTCAGCATCGAGATCCTCGGGGTCCGCGATGGTGTCGCCGATCTTGCTGTCGGCAACCTCCTTCACGTTGCAGACAACGAAGCCAACCTCGCCGGCGACAAGCTCGGGCAACTCGACCATTTCTGGGGCGAACACACCGGTCGAGATCACTTCGTAGCTCTTTCCCGTGGAGAGCATCCGCACCTTGGCCCCCGGGACCAGGCGGCCCTCAAACACCCGCACCATCGAAATGACGCCGCGATAGCTGTCCCACCAGCTGTCGAAGATGATCGCGCGGGGCGGGCGACCGCGGTCGGCCTGCGGCGGGGGAATTCGCGCCACGATCGCCTCGAGCAGCTCTTCGATGCCGAGGCCGGTCTTCGCGGAAACGAGGAGTGCGTCGCTGGCATCGAGCCCGACGAGTTCTTCGATTTCGTGACGCACGCGCTCGGGATCGGCCGCGGGAAGGTCGATCTTGTTGATCACCGGAATGATCTCGAGCTTCTCGTCGAGCGCCATGTAGACGTTGGCCAAGGTCTGGGCCTCGACTCCCTGCCCCGCGTCGACCACGAGCAGCGCGCCTTCGCAGGCCTTGAGGCTCCGCGAAACCTCGTAGCCAAAGTCGACGTGGCCGGGAGTATCGATGAGGTTGAACTCGTACACCTCGCCATCGGATGCCCGATAGGGCATCCGCACGCTCTGGGCCTTGATCGTGATCCCGCGTTCGCGCTCGATCTCCATGCGGTCGAGATACTGGGCCCGGTTATCACGCTCGCCGAGCAGGCCGGTGGCCTCCATCAGGCGATCCGCGAGGGTGCTCTTGCCGTGGTCGATGTGCGCGATGATGCAGAAGCTGCGGATCTTATCCGGCGGCGGCGCCGTTGGCACCGCCAGCTTGACCTGCGAATCGTTCATGGGTGGGCTCGGGCGTCCGACGGGGCGGGCCATTCGCTACCACATCTGGCGCGCGCTTGCCGACCGCCCATCGGCACCCTAAAGTACCCGGGTGCGTGCACAGCGGGTTGGGTTGTATGGGTTTGGCGGCGGCTCGCCGACGCGGGCCAATGCGCCGGCCTTCGGGTCGTCGTGGCTGGCCACGGCGGCCGCGCTCGGTCTCGCCGCGGGCGTGATGTCCGCATGCTCCCCGTCCGCGAAGGGGACACGCACGCCCGACGAAGCGAGCGAGAGCTCGAACGCGCGTGCCAAGCCGGTTAACCCGAATCTTCGGGCCCTCGCGGTCGATACCTCCCGCTGCGCTGCCAAGGGGGGGCGGACCGAGCCCTTCGACCTCAACCACGATGGCCACGGCGATCTCGTGGTCGTGTACGACGGCCCCAAGGCGCAGGTCCTCGCGTGCAAGCAGGCGGATCTCAATTTCGACGGTCGACTCGACGCCTACTTCCACTTCGACGATCGCGGTGAGATCGCGCGCGAGCAGTTCGATCTCGATTTCGACGGTCGCGTCGATTTGGGCCGCTTCTACGAGGGCGGCGAGCTCGTACTGGATGAGCAGGACGTGAACCGCGATGGGTTCGTCGACGCCTGGCGGCGCTACGACAAGAGCCGCTTGCTGCGGATCGAGACCGATCGCGATGGCGATGGCAAGGCCGACATGTTCACGTACTACATCGGCGGTCGGATCGACCGCGTGGGCTACGACGTCAACGGTGATGGTCGCATGGATCAGTGGGACCACGACGCCGCCCGACGTGCGCGGTTGGCCGAGGCGGCACGCGGGGCCAAGGCCGCAACGGCGGACGGCGGCGGCGGTGAGTATGTCGACGAGCCTCACAAGGCCAACGCGGACACGGCCAACGCAGACAAGGCCGACGCCGACAAGGCCAAGCCCGACAAGGCCAAGCCCGCGAAGGGGAAAGATGGCAAGGCGGAGGCCGGCAAATCCGCCGCAGGCAAGCCAAGTGGCACGAAACCGGACACCACGAGCCCCGCGGGCAAGTCGAGCGCGGTGAAACCAGACGCTGCGACGCCTGGCAAGTCGAGCAGCGCCAAGCCAGACGCTGCCAAGCCCGAGGCGGGCGCAGCAGGAACGAGTGCACCGCCCTCCCCCGCCAAGCCGGCGCCCTCCGGTGCGAGCCCACCGGTGACACCGCAGCGTCCGAAGTCGGCGAAACCGGCCGGTTGAGGGCGCTCGTCGCAGCGTGGCGCATGGGATATTCTCGGGCGGCACGCATGGCCGAACCCGAACCGCAAGCGCCGCCCCTGGAGGGCCCGAGCGATGACGAGTCCTCCGACTTGCCGGACGAGGAGTCGGATTTCGGTCCGCCGTTTTCGGCAAAGACCTTCGGCGCCTCATTTGTCTGGGCAAAGGGCGACAGCTTTGTCTGCACCGTGCTCCGCGTGAAGGAGGGCGAGAATGTCGTGGTCTCGACCCAAAACCGCAAGGACATGCACGTGATGCTGACCGGCGGTCGCGGCGTGCTCGAGGTCCACGACGGGACCGAGCTCGATCGGGTGGAGCTGTTGCCGGCGGCGCCCGTCCTGATCGAAGTGGACAAGTCCTATCGTCTGCTCGCGGTGACCGAAGTCGAGCTGTTCACGGTGTATTCGGCGCTCAACTGAGCGACCGCGGCGCCCGCTCCGATTCCGGCTTGTGTGCCCTACTCGCGCGGCAATCACATGCACTCGAGTTGCGGATCGCCGGGCGCGTGGCAGCGCAGGCACACGCGGCGGTTGTGGCTCGAGAGCGCCCCGCAGCGCGGCGACCGGGCGAAGTTGGGCCCATGCGGGCTGACGCCGAGCCCCGGGGTGATCGCGCCGGTCGTTGCGTGGCAGGCGAGACAGGTATCCTCGGTGTGGCAGCTCGTGCACGCCGCGATGTTGCGCTGGGCGGCGTGGGAGTGGGTCTGCGGCGTGCCGGGTGGTCCCGACCAATCCTCGGGGTGGAACCGCAGTCCTCCGCCGGTGCCGAACTCGCCGGCATCGCGCTCGCCGAAACCAAGACGCTCGTGGCAGCCGAGGCAAAAGCTCTGGGTTCGGTGGCAACTCTGGCAATCGGAAGTGGCGGCCCGCGCATCCATGGCGTGGAGGGTGAGGTAGTCGCCGGCGTGGATCCGCAAGGGCCGAACGGGGCCGTCATGGCAGTCGACACAGAACGTTTCGTCGTGGCAGCTCTGACACAAACGGGGAT
>CADEGN010000385.1 GCA_902826865.1 uncultured Myxococcales bacterium | reverse complement strand
GGCCCTACCGGAATTCTCAACCAGGAAGAAGGAAGGTAGGGTCTACCAATGGAAGAGCGCATCGTCGAGCTTGAGATCAAGCTCGCATATCAGGATAAGATGCTGCGCGACCTCGACGAGATCGTCACGGCCTACGCGGCGAAGCTCGACACGCTCGTTCGCGAGGTCGCCGAGCTGCGTCTGAGGTTCGATCAGGCGCAGCCCGACGAGATCACGGACGAACCACCGCCGCACTATTAGGCGCGATCGACGAACAAGAGCTGGCGGCCCACACCCGGCCAAGGCCTTCTGCGGGTCTGCGCGGCCCGGCGGTCGTCACTTCGGACTGCGAGCTTCGAGCGCCGCCGCTTTGGAGCGTTGGACGTACTTACTCATGGCCGGGACCGCGATCGCGGCGAGAACGCCCATGACGGACGCTCCGGACTTGGCTCCGTCGAGTCCGGTCTGCCCCGAGCGGGCTCGATAGGCAGTGAGTCGCCGCGAGTCCGGATAGGCGCTGGCGAGGGCTCCATAGGCGGTGGCCGCGTCGCGCGTCTTCGCGAGCACGGCGAGGCGGGCAGCTTGAGCCGCCTTGCCCTCGGCGCTCACCGGATCGCCAAACGAGCGCAGCGCAACGTGGACCATCTTGCCGTCACCGGTATCGGTGCCCCACATCGACATCGACGACAAAGGTGACATCAACGCAAGCGTGGCATCAATCCCGAACTTCAGCTCGTCGGTCGCGCCGACCGACTCAGGCGGCATCGCGGCGATCAATGCCTCACGCAGACCTGGCGCGTGGAGGGCATCAAACTCCACATGCATGACCGCCCACGTTTTCCCCTGCTCGAGGGCCTTGGCAAGCCCGGCTGGGAGCTCGGCAAGCAGCTCCTTCGAAGGTCCACCCGTGCTCCCACCAACGATGAGCGGCACGATCTCAGCCCCGCTACCCACCGAAATCGCGGCGAGCTCCTTGGTCACGAACGCGGTGACCTCGGGCGGGAGCCCTCCTTGGGCGGCGAGCTTAACCGCTTCGCCGGAGCCCCCGGCCCGCACGCGCAGGGTTTGCAATTTTCCGCCCTTGCCGTCGTCGACCTCTTCGACCTTCAGATCCAGCGTTGTGCCGTCGGGCAGCGCCTTCAGACTGTCCTTTGCCAGAGAAGCCATGGGGATCAGGCCTGCAACCGGCGTTGGATCCGTTAGACCGAACAGCAGAGTGATCCCGGGTGCGGTGCCCGGGCTGGCCATCAGCACCTCGCCTGAGAGTGCGCGCACGATCGTCCGGACCATCTCCGGTCCGTCCGCGGACTTTGCCAGCGTATCTACGTCCGCGCGCAACCAGGCAAAGCTATGGCCCGGTGTGAGGGCCCCGAGCAGGCTCGCGGCCCCTGACGTGCGCAGCGCCGCAAGCTTGTCGGCCTCTGGAATTCGTACGTCGGTTTGCATCACTCCCGGGGCCGTCATGATCGCGAAGGCAACGTCGTCGTCGTCGTCGTTCGATAGCGTCAGTAAGTTCGCGCGCGCCACGGATTCCGCGTCCAGCTTCGCGATCGCATTCGCTCGCAGCGTCTTGGCGTCGAAAGCAGGCGCATACGTCGAGACTGTTTTCGCGTCTCCGCCGCAGACGATGAAGCCAGCCGCGCGGGGGACTGCGGTGCATTGCATCGTCACCTCGTCGGGTTTGGGCGAAAGGCTGCGCAGGAGTTTGGGCAACATCTCGGGATCGTCCGCGGAAAGCACTGCGAACGTCTGTCCCGAGACCTTCGCGAACGCGATCCCGCGATCGAGATGCAGGCCGCTCGAGACCAGAGCGGTCCGGATGGCGTCGAACTCCAGGAGCAGCTTGCGCAGCGCGACATCTTCCTCGGGTTTCGCCGGGTCGCGCACGCGATCGAGAATCGCGGTCCACACCAGCTGCTGGCCGCCGATGAGCCATGCGAATCCGTCGATGAACTGCATTGGATCGCGCACGACGGCGTAGCCTTCGGGCTTGGCGGGAAGGAGATCGAGCAGCGGATCGAGCTCGGCCGTGTAATTTGGCTCCGCGGTCGGAGCAGCGGCGGGCGCGGCCGGCGGCTCGGGCTCTGCCTTCGGTTCAGCGGCCGGGGCCGCGGCCGGCACCTTGGCGTCGAGCGGGACCTGCTGTGCCGGTGTGTCGGCTGCGTCTTTGTTCGCGCGGTCGTTGCACGCGGAAGTGAGAGCAGTGCACAGCAAGATCGCACGGGTCCGGAATGCCTTCACGAGCCGCACAATAGCAGCGGTGGAAGAGTCGGCGTAGGGCGCTGTCGATCTGACGTCCCGGGGCTTGGCGCCGCGGGCCCGGCCTTTCGCGGTGTTGGGCTATGGGCGGCCTTTGCCGCCGATCCCTGACAAGGCCACGCGAGCGAGCGCGCTGGCCATGGTCTCGGCATCAGGCACAAGCGGCGCGATCTCAGGACGTTCGCTGACGAGACGTCGTCGCAGCAAGTTGGGCATGACCGCCAAGGCGGCCAGGGCAGCAGCTACGGCAGGAAGGGGCAGCGAACGATCAATGCTGCCATCGACCAAGCCGCGTTGCACGAACCCGAGCACAAGCGGGACGTGCCCACGGCTGAAACGCTCGACGAGGCTGTTTAGCCGCGCTGACGAGACCAACGCCTCGCGGATGATGATGCGAACCACGTCGAACTCGACATCCGACATTCTCGCAAACAGGTGAAACAGCCGGTTGACTGTCTCGGCAAGCTCCCCCGGCTCTGACAGCAGCTGCGAGATGTCATCCAGCATCTTGGCATAGACATCCTCGACCACCGCAAGAAACAACTCGTCCTTGGTGGAAAAGTAGTAGTAGATCATGCCGAGGTTGGTCCCGGCGTCCTGAGCGATGCTCCTGAGCGACGCTCCATCCACACCCTCGGTGAGAAATCGAGATCGGGCGGCGGCGACGATCCGCCCATCGATGTCGCTGCGGGGGCGAGGCATCAGTTCACCAGCTTCTTCTGAAATCGCACGGAAGCGAGCAAGACGAGCGCGAGGAGAATAGCGCTCAGCCATACCAGCTCCCCGGAGACGTCAGGGAATCCGGCGCCCTGCAGCGTGATCCTCCGGACGATGCGGAGGAAGTGCGTAAGCGGCAACGCCTGGGCCAAAGCTCGCGCGAGCTGGGGCATGCCTTCGAACGGAAACATGAAACCAGAGAGCAGAATGTTCGGGAGCAGGAAGAAGAACGACATCTGCATGGCTTGTTGCTGGGTGCGCGCGATCGTTGAGAACACCAAGCCAACCGCGAGACTCGCCGCGATGAACACGGCCGCGCAGGCATAGAGCAGCATCAGCGAGCCATGGAGCGGGACGGAGAAAATAAGGCTCCCCGCCACCAGCACGAGCGTCATCTGCACGTAACCGATAAGCACGTACGGGAAGATCTTCCCGATGACGATCTCCACCGAGCGGGCCGGCGACACGATTAGCGCCTCGAGCGTGCCGCGCTCGCGCTCACGCGCAACGGACATCGCAGTCAGCATTACCATCGTCATTGTCAGAATCACGCCGACGAGGCCGGGAACGACATATACGGCCGTTCGTTGCTCTGGGTTGTACCAAGTCGTCGGTTGCAGGTTGATACCCGACGTTGGCAGCAGGCCACCGTTGCTCATGCGCATGACCGAGATTTGCGCGGATCGTTCGGTGGCCAGCGAGGCCGCCGTCGTGGTGGCGCTGCCGACGGTTTGGGGATCAGATCCGTCGACGACCAGCTGGATCTCGGCCCGTCGTCCGAGAGTTACGTGCGATCCGTAGCGCGGCGGGATCACCACTGCGACCCGCGCTTGGCCGCTCCGCAGCGCGCGCGAGATGTCGTCGTAACTATCGACAGCACCGACGAGGTCGTAGTAGTGCGTGGCCTCCATCCGGCGCACGATGTCACGGCTGGCGGCGGTATGATCCTGGTCGTAGACGACGGTTGGAATGTGCCGGACGTCGGTGTTGATCGCCCAGCCAAACAGGAGTAGTTGCACGATGGGTAGCATGACCATCATCGCGGCGGTCATACGGTCGCGCCGGAGCTGCTGCAGTTCCTTGCGGCCGATCGCGAGGAGGCGATTCATGACGCGTCCTCCCGCACCATCGACACAAAAGCGTCCTCGACGTCGGCGCGCCCGGCCTCGATCGAAGTGATCGCGATGCCCGCCGCTTGTAGGATCTCGCGGGCGGTCGCGACGGCATCCCGTCCCCTGGTGGCTACCCGCAGGCGTCGCCCGTAGTGCGCGCATTCCTCGACTTGCTGCGAGGACTCGAGCGCCCGCGTGGCCGCCACCGGATCGTCGACCTCGAGTTCTGCGACCTGCAGCCCGCGACGGGCGACGATCTCCGCCGGCGTGCCGATGTCGAGCACGGATCCGCGGAAGATGAAGGCGAGCCGGTGGCAGCGTTCGGCCTCATCCATGTAGTGGGTGGTCACGACGATGGTCGTCCCGGCGGCGGCGATGGCGTGGATCCGTTCCCAGAACTCACGTCGACTCACCGGGTCGACCCCAGCCGTCGGCTCGTCGAGGAAAAGCAGCGGCGGGTCGTGGATGGTCGAGCACGCGAGCGCCAGGCGTTGCTTCCATCCACCCGACAGCGTGCCCGAGATCTGCTTGCGGCGATCCTCCAGCCCGGTTGTGGCGACGACCTCGTCGATACGGGCGCGTCGACGCTGGCGCGGAACGCCATAGATCGCCGCGTAGAACTGGAGATTCTCGACGACCGAAAGATCCTCGTAGAGGCTGAAGCGTTGGGTCATGTATCCGATTCGAGACTTGACCGCGTCTGGATCACGCGCGACGTCGAAGCCGACGACGGTGGCATGCCCCTCGGACGGGTCGAGTAGACCGCACAGCATGCGGATCGTGGTCGACTTGCCGGCCCCGTTCGGACCGAGCACGCCGAACACCTCGCCTCGCGCGACCGAGAACGACACACTTCGCACCGCCACAAGCTCGCCGAAACGCCGCGCCAGATTTTCCGCTTCGACCACCGGCGCATCCGGCCGGCTGTCGCTTGTCGTCGCGCTCACGATGCCCCCGACACCGGCTCGACAAATGCGGGTACACCGGCGTGAAGGTCACCGGCCGGAGCATCGATCCGAACGCGCACGCGTAGGACGAGATTAGGCCGCTCTCGATCGCTGAACAGGAACCTGGGGGTGAACTCTGTCTGTCTTCCGATGTACTCGACGGTTGCGTTGTAGGTCGAGGAGCGGCCATCGACGCGGACCCGCGTTGTGTCACCCACGTCGACCCCATCGATCCGCTCTTGCGGCACGAATACGTCGACGTACGGATGTTGGATGTCGGCGATGGTGACGACGGGAACCCCAATCGGGGCAAACTCGTTGGCCTCGAGGTGAGCGTCGAGGACGGTACCGGGTGCATCCGAGCGCAATACGTGACGTGCAATGCGTTCTTCCGCCACGCGCACCGCCGCCTCGGCCGCCTCCACTCGGGCCTGGGCAGCTTCGATCTCGTGGCTGCGCGCGCCGTGGCGTGCGCGGGCCAGACGCGCCTCGAGATCGCGGCGGTTGGCGCTGGCGGTGGTGATCGCTGTCTCGCTCGTGTCCAGATCCGACGCGCTGCCGATACCCTGGCTTGTCAGCTTGCGTTGACGATCCACGGTGCGACGCGCCAACGCCTCGCTGGCCTTGGCGGCAGCCAGCGCGGCCTGCAACGAGCGCACATCCTCCGGCCGCGCCCCCGCGTTGAGCAGCCCGAGTTCGGCCGCGACCGCGCGCGCTTCCGCGGCGCGGGCATCACGGGTGAGACGATCCAACGTGCTGTCGAGATTGGCGAGCTCAGTGCCCGGGCCCACTTCGTCGCCCTCGTCGACGGAAACCGAGGCGATGCGGCCCGCGATCTCAAAGGCGAGCACGCGCTCGTCGAATTCGACCACGCCTTGCCACGGCTCCGGCCCCGGATCCGCGACGTCGCAGCCGACCAGGGCGAACATGATCGCCGCGACTTTATTTTTCATTCGTCTGATAATACTTGAGCAGATAAGCGTGTCAAGGCTATGCGCAAACTACGCCTGCGGACAAATTGGCCGGTCAGAGAGCGTCGGGGTCGCGGCCGCGTGTTTCGACCGCGAGTCCGGCCGCCAGGAACACGAGGCCGACCAACGGCGCCACGGCGACCCACCGCAAGGCGGTCATCGGACTCA
>CADEGN010000384.1 GCA_902826865.1 uncultured Myxococcales bacterium | reverse complement strand
GAAGCCGCTCAATGATCGCTTCTGGGCGGCGAGTCTATGGTCGCGCCTGCGCCTCGAGCCGGGCTCGTGCTCCATAGCGGCGGCCCAATGCTCGGCACAGATGTTCGAGTGCGCGCGCGTCAACGGACGAAAACGCGTCCGGGAGGTCGGAGTCGATGTCGAGTACGGCGACGACGGTGCCGTCGTCAGTGACGATCGGCACGACGATTTCGGAGCGCGTGCTCGAGGAGCACGCGATGTGATCCGGGAAGGCATGGACGTCGGAGACGAGCTGGGTGGTACTCGTGCGAGCCGCAGCGCCGCAGACTCCCCGCGCGAATGGGATACGCAGACAGCCGTGGCCGCCTTGGTACGGGCCTACGGCGAGCAGCTCGGGGGCGATCACGCGGTAGAAGCCGGTCCAGTCGAACCAAGCGAACGCGTGGTGCAGCTCGCATGACACCGTGGCCATTGCGCAGACCCAGTCGTCTTCCTCGGCGAGGAGGGCCTCAATCGTGGTTGTCACCTCGCGCCAGTGACGGACGCGTGTCTCAGCGTCGGCCGATGCGGCTAGCGGCTCATGCATGGCGCGAAGCCTAGCAGGGCGCGAAAAAACTCGCTGCGTGCAGAACGACTTGCAGTGACCCCCCGCGCAACCTCCTTCTTTGCTCTCGTGCAACTAGCCGGGCTGCAGTCGCTTCTCGATGAGTGAGATCAACCATCCAAGTGCCTCTTTGTCTGGGATGCCAAGTTCGCGGAGCTCGCCGTCGGCGATCGCATCGGCGATTCGCTCGACCTGGAGAACCAGCAGGGCGCTGCGGCTGGCATCGTCGAGGCCGAGCTGGGCCATGAGTGTCATCTGGCGGCGCCGGCTTTCGCGGTGGGCTTGACGAACGGCGGGCGAGATAGCCACGAGTTCGCGGAGGGAGCTGCGTAGCCCGGGCCACGCCCGGTGGTGCGCAACGACCAGGTTCGCCATCCGCTCGGCTTTTGTCCGTTGGTCGATGTGGTCGCTGGCGATGAGCGCGAGCTTGTCCCACTGTCGAGCGATCCATTGCTCGTAGACGGCGAGAAAAGCCTCTGTCTTGTCCGCAAAGTGCTTGTAGAACGTACCCGGCGCGTAGCCAGCCGCGCGGGCGATGCGGTTGCTATCGGTGCCATGGTAGCCACTCACCTCGAACTGTTCGGCCGCGGCGGCGACGAGGCGCGCGCGCGTGTCCTCGGGCGCCCCGCGCCGAGCTCGCGGGCCGATCGCGTTGGCCGCGCGTCGGGCAGGGGCCGCGCGCACGCGCTTGACGCCCGGCCTACGCGCGCTGGTCATGCTCGCGTCGTCGGGCCGGGCCAAAACACGAACGCCGAGAGCCCGTACCCCGACATGAAGAATACGATGCGGGCGAGTGCGAGCACGCCGGAGAGCGGATCGGGCACAGCGAAAACTAGCACGCCGACGATCGGGAACGCAATGCCGGTGGTGAGTGCGAGTAGCCGACCGAGTGCTGTGTCGCGTGGAAAGGTGAGGGCGAAGCCGATCGCAGCGAAATATCCGAGGAGGAATTTGACCGCTGAGAGCACGTATTGAGCTTGGATCTCAGCGACACTCGGCAGCTGCCCAGATTCGGCGAGGTGGAGCATGCTCAGGATGTGGAAGTTCTCGATCGCATCGAGTCCCGCGGCGACAAGGACAGACGCGAGCACGAGGCGCAGGACCGTCGCATCCGCCTTACCGCGGCGGGCCACGAAGTAGGCGACGAAGTAGCTCGAGTAGGCGAGCAAGAACAAGTTGTCGAGCGCGAAGAGTGACCGTAGCGGTGCTGCGCGCCGGAGGAGGGTGTGCGCGTAGTCGGCGGGCGGGCGGACTGCCTCGAAGTACTCCTGAGAAACGCCGCCGAGCGCGTAGGCAGTCATGCTCGCCGCGAGCAACGCGGAGAGGATGCCGAACAACGCGACGACGTGACCGACGGCGTACGGACCTGTGCGACCAAGGGAAGGCTGTTCGGGAAGCGACCCGGCGGCGGAACTCATAGTGATAGTATTATCACTAACACCCGCGCTGGGCAACTCGCTCTGCGCTGCCGCTTAGTTCCGAGTCCGCCGCGGCGCGGCGGCGTGGCGCCGGGTTCGGGGTTTCGCGTCGGAGATACGGCCCGCGGCCGTCCGCGTCGGCAGACGCGACCAACGCCTGGTACCGTCGCGGCGTGCGCGTAGGACTCCACCGCTCAACCGGGGGCGCCGGCTGAATGCCGCTGCCGGGCGTCGGCCGGTCGTGGCATTTGATCGAGCGACCCCGTTCGCCCTATCGATGCGACGTGTGCGGTGCCGAGATCCCCGACGCCGAATCCAGCAGCTTCACCACCTTGCCAAAGATGTACTACGACACCCCGCCCGCCGGGTATCTACCGTGCAACCGTGGCTATGAACCCCTCCGAGCGGATTATCCGTTCGCCGTGCCCGCGTCGCGGTTGCGGTCCTAGTCACCTGCGGGCACCAACACTGCCGAGAGACAACAACGATGCGTGCAAGTTCCATGGTTCTCCTGCTTGCCCTGGCCGCATGTAGCAGCCAAACAGATCAGAAGCCCGCGGCGACCGTCAAGGATGGCAAAGCTGCGTCGCCCGTCACGCCAGCCACGGGCAAGGCGGCACCACTCGATGTCGGCGTCAGCAAGATCGGCTTCATCGGTGCCAAAGTTAGCGGTGATCACGAGGGCAGCTTCGGCGAGTTCACTGGCGAAGCGATGATCGACGGCGACAAGCCGACAGGCGTCAGCATCACGGTGAAGACAGAATCGCTTGTCGCCGCGCCGCAGAAGCTGGCAGATCACCTCAAGTCGCCCGACTTTTTCGACGTCCAGGCGTTCCCGACGGCAAAGTTCACTTCGACGGCGATCACTGCGAAGGCCGACGGCGACAGCACGCACGTGATCGAGGGCTCGCTCGAGTTGCGCGGGGTCAGCAAGACGATCGCTTTCCCGGCGCAAGTCACCGTTACGGCCACGGGGGCCAGCGGCAAGGCTGAGTTCTCGATCAACCGTAAGGACTTCGGCATCGAGTATCCCGGCATGACGGACGACCTGATCAAAGACAACGTCGTGCTCAAACTCGATCTCGCGTTCAGGCGCGGCTAAGCGGTCACCGTGGCGCGTACCATGACTCGGGAGCCCAGTGGATCCATCGAGTGACGACCTTCACCCCGCGCACGGAGCTCGGTTCGTCTTCGAGCGCATGGACGACGCCGGCGCGGTTCGTTACCGCCTCGATGTTTACCTCCCCGAGCGCGGGCATCTGCACACGGTCCTGGGTTGGGACGCCAGTGGCGGCGCTTCGTTCGAGCCACCGCTCGCCGACTCGTGGGCACAGAGCGAGGCCATCAAGCTCGCCCGCGTCCTGCATCGGGACCCCAAGCAACGACTGACGCGTTGGCGGGGGCGCGAGCCAGGTTGATCTGGCGCGGCCGGTACAGCCGTGCCGTTCGTTGGCCGATGCCCTCGAGGCGATGACCGCGACCGGACTTTTCTGCGCGCTGTTGGCCGCGGTCGAGCCGGCGAGCTGGAACGGTGCGGAAGAGGGCGCCGAGCGCGAGGGCGCCGAGATCGGGTCGGAGCTACCCGATCGCGCCAGGCGCGAAGCCAACGCCCTCGAGGCTCCGAAGCCCCTGCGGGGTCGCATGCTTCCTGGCGCGCTGTCGATCGATGAGCTCGAGGTCACCCTCCGGACCGATGACAACCTCGATGCCGGGCGCGCCGACTTCGAGCTGGTCGTTCGCGGCGAGCTTCACCATGACTTCGACTCACCCCTCGCGGAGCTCCAACTCGGAGTCGCCGTGCTCAGCCAAGACGGGCTCGAGTTCGTCTCACGACGCCTTGACGCGTCGCCGCTTCACCTCACGCAACAGGAGCTGCAGCGCCCGTTCCCCAACCCGGTGGCGGCATTGCTTCTCAGCGTGGACGCGGAGCAGGTTGCGCCCGGGATCCCCACCAAGTACGGAGCCACAGAGGCATTCGAAGACACCAAAGTCGGCGGCTCCCCGGCGTATCTCTTGGTGATACAGGGCTACTCGTTCGTGGCGCCGAGCGAACGAGACGTGCTGAGCGTGCTCGATCGCGGCGGGCCGGCAGACCTCGCCGCTCTGGCAGCATGGGCGTCAGCGACGGCGAACGACGGTGTTGATCCATTTGATGCTGAAGGGCGTCGCCGCATCCTCGATCGCGTGATCGAACGGATTGGAACCCTCCGCGCACCTCCGGCCTGGGGGGACTTTCAACGGATCAACGCCCTCGCAGCGCTTGCCCACGCTTGTGCCGACCGTGCCGACCTCGAGCGCATCCTGGGAGCCGGGCGGGCGATGGGAGTGTTGCTTGCGAGCACGGTGGTTTCGCACGACGGAGCCGCTGCGGAAGAGAACGCGCTCGGTCTCTCCATACATGGGTTTGCGCGGGTCGCCGCGCGATCCGAGGCCGCGGTGTCCTGGGAAGCCGCGACGCGACGGATTCGCATCCGCGCATTCGATCGCCTTCTGCGCCTCGCCTTCGATCCGCTCGACTTCCGTCAAGCGCCAGCAGCCACCGTTCGCTACCCGAGATTGCGTCAGCAAGCCCGCGAGCTGCTCGCACCGATCTCGCCCACCGCCGTTCCGCAGGTGCTTGATGCGACTGAGGGTCGAGTCGATGTTCAGCGAGAGGCACTGCGGTTCTACATCGAGGTGCGGCATGCTCCGGTGGTTGACCCGCTGACAACGTGGTTGGTCGCCCATCCCCAGGAGGTCGTCGACGTTGGGCTCGAAGCGATGCGCGCGCTTGGCACGGCAATGCTGCCGGTTCTCCTCCGCCGGCACGGCGACATGGATGCGACATCAGCCGAGCGCGACATCGTCTGGCGGTTGCTGTCAGCGCTCCCCGAGGCGCACGCTGCGGAGCTTGCTGAGGCTCTGCGGTCGCTCGGTGTAGAGGTGGTAGGGGAGCAAGGTGCACCGCCGACGATCGAGGCTTCGCTCGCCGCGATGCGTGAACACGACGCGCAAGCCGTGCTCGACCGACTCGACGAGCTCGCCCAACGAATTTCAGATACCAGCGCCAACGATCGCGCTGCGCTCCGTGGGCGTATGCGTGCCGCCGAGCAGCTCGTGGATCTCTCCGCGGAGCGTGCCGTGGAACATGCCGATGCGATCATCGCGCTCTACGTCACTGCGGCGCGAGAGTTCGATCTCGATAACCCCGGTGAACGCAACACCGTCACCGCCCGCCTCGTGGAGTTCCCGCTCGGACCTCGCCAAGAGGACGCAGCGAGGGCGGCGACCCTCGTCAATGTCGAACTTCTGCTCGAGCGACGGCGGATTGCAGCAGCTCAAGAGGCGCTGCTCGCGGACGATCCAGAGCTGGCGGCCGCACCGGTGCGCGAACGCTACACGGAGATCGTGTTGTCGGAGTTCCGTCATGGCCGCAACGATCGCGATTGGACGCGAGCCCATGCGGCCCTCGATCGCATCGAGGAACACGTCCCCGAGGCTCTCGACGTCGCCGCAGCACGCCAAGAGCTCGGGCGCTTGCGCCTGCGCCCATGGCTCATCGCTGGCCTGTTGGTTGCGTCTGCGGGCGTGGCGTTCGCCGGCGCATTTGCGCGCAAGCGCCGGACGCCGGCCGGCGAGGATGCGCCGCCCGTGGACGGCGAACACGAGGAGCCGAAGCTCGAGGCCGCGCCGGCGACGTCGCGCCAGGGGGCTGCTGCATCCATTCCCGCAACGTCGCGCGCGGGCGTCGTTGCACCCACGTCGCCGGTTGCCCCGACTTCGCTCGCCGGAGCTGAGACGCGCGTGCTCGACATGGACCCGTTCGACGACTTTCCTCCGCCCGGTGAGAGCCTTGGCCGCGACGCGGGCTCCTATGGCAACGCTTCGAACCAACCCGCGAGCAGCGTAGGGTCGAGCGACTCGCCGTTCGACGACTTCGTAGGCGTCGGATCATCGGCCCGAATCGCCGCCGATCCGCCGGCGGCGTCCGACCGATCGGGCACCGCTGACGCGCATGCTGCTGGGTCGAACGCAACCGCGGCCGACGCGAAAGCGGCCGACCCAGAACCGGGCGACGGGGGAAGACCCTCGCTATCGCCGCCGGGCGGCGGTTCACCATTCGACGACTTCGCGGCCTGAGGTGCTAGCAGGGTGCGGAAGAACGCGAAGCGTTCTTCCGGACACCCTGCTCCGTGC
>CADEGN010000383.1:2437-6232 GCA_902826865.1 uncultured Myxococcales bacterium | reverse complement strand
CACGAGTGCCTCTAGGTTCGGCATGGTACCCCGGCACAGGTTACTCACTGGTTCCCGGCTCCGAAACACGACGTGCTCTCCCTCCCACGCCACAGGCACCGCGTCGTCGCTGCAGCCCAGCGGAGGCAGCAACGACGCGGCGAAGCACGCGGCTCCGAGTGCCCTTCGCCGCGTCATGGCCTCCACGTCGCGGCGCCGATATCGAGGTCCCAGGATCCTCCAAACGCATCAACGTACTCAACCGCGAACGGTCGGCTGACGAGACAACCCGGCACCGAGGTCGGGCATAGCCCGACGCCGGGTGCAACGGTGTAGAACTGCATTGTCGTCGAGTTCTGCGCTTGCACGTAGTATCCCTGCCCGTCCATGGTCGCTTGCAGCAGAAATCTCGCCGCACCGATGGGTGCCGAGTATCGGCTTCCGACCTTTGGCGCGACGAGTGGTGCCGCCAGGCGGAGAACGAAGCCATCCACGGGAACCTGGATCGACGCTGTGCCAGCGGTGGTCGGTGCGTCCTCCACCAACAGAAGCTCGTCGACGGTGAGCTTGTTCGTCGTCAGGTAGCGATGCAGCGATCCACCCGGTGCGAAGTTACCGGCGCCACTCATCACTTGGCCTTGCCACTGGGGGCCGCTGACGTTTACGCTTGAAGGCGCGACCGACGTCACGTACGCGCCTCCGGTCCCAGGCTCGTTCCACGGCGGAAAATCTCCATCGTTTTCCCCTGGGCCGGAGCACGTTGAAGCATCAACAGGTAGAGGCTGCAGGTTCATTTGCCTTCGCAACCCGCCGGCCGGCCTGCGGGCCAACGTCGGAGATCAAGTCGCCGGCCCGAACACGGCGATCCGCGTGATCCGTTCGACGAACGCGCCGCGGCTGGTTCCGCGTCCCACCTCGAGATCCGTGACCGCCACACGGTTGAGTTTCCACAGGGCATCGGTGCCGTCCGGACAGGGCACAAGAAACTCGGCGATCGAGGACAGCGCGAAGCGTCGGCCATCACGCTCGCCGAGATCGAGCATGATGTGTCCGGGCATGTACAAGAGCACGATGCCGTTGCGTGCTTGCTCGGCGATCGTCGCGAGCTTGTCGGCCTCGCTTAGGCCAGCGACGTCGAGGCTGCGCACGCCCTGCGCGGCCTGGCTGCTCGAGTGCCGGGCGAGCACAACGCCGAACGGTGCGAGGGCGTCGCGAAGAAACTGCGAGCAGTCGCGACCACCGGCGCGACCGCCCCAACCGTAGGGCGCGCCGAGCTGCGCCAGCGCGACGTCCAGCACCGCCGCACGCCGTAGCGGGGCAAACCCGACATGCACCCGCTCATCGCGCGCGACGCGATCGGCCGCGGGTCCCGACGGTGTCGCCACGCGCACCTGCACGTGGTCGGCTGCGACCTCGACCACGGGCAGCCCCACGCCGAGCCGCACGCGGACTCCGCCCGCGGTGATGACGTCGTCGCGCAAACTCCACAGGCGTTCGCCCGCGCGCCACGCCCGGCGGTCGGACTCGGCCAAGGGCACCGACAGACCCCCAGGATGCACCCAGCCGAGGGTGTGGCCGGCGTGCACCGCGAGCCACCGATCGTCGATCCGCCCGAGCACGCGCACGAGTTCGCCGGGATGCAAGGATGTGCAGGCGTTGCGATCGAAGTCGGGGTCGATCGGGGGATGCAGGAGCGCCCCGGCAACCGGGGTGCAATAAAGTTGCGACTGTTCGACGACGAGTCGCGCGTGATCGACCGTGGCCGCGCGAGCGAGATCCGCGGTGGCTTGCGCGAGCGCGCCAGGCTCGGTTTGGATCAGCGCCCCACGAGCCGCCTCCTCGGCGTAGGACGCCAGCCGCTCTGCTGTTTGCGCCAACGCCCCCGCCGGGTCGATCCCGAGTGACCAGGGGTCGCGCACGCCGGCCGGCATGGCCGCGGCCGCATCGGCGAGCTCGGCAAGGATCTGCGGATCGACGAGGATCGGGTCCGCCGCCCCGGCGTCCGCCGAGGATTGCCACGCCGCCGCCGCGTCGAGGACCGCGTCCACGCCGGGTGCGTGCGCGGCCACCTGGCCCGAGACGCATGGGACTCCGGTGGCGGTCGCGGGCGGCGGACCGGCCGAGGTCGGCGTCGGCGAAGGACCGCAGGCCCCGAGCAGCGCTGCGAGCAGCAGCCGACGCGCGGCCATGGTCTTGCGACGCGCAACGCTGTCGCGGCATTCCGTCACCGGCGCTCGCGCCACAGGATCCACGCCCGCGTCTCCAGGACGCCCTCCCGGGTACGGATGCCGACCTGGGCGGCGACCCGATCGTTGCGGCCCGACAGATATGTCATCCCCCCCGAGGGCGGCGCGTTCCGGCTCACCCGCAGGCCAGCATCCCGCAGGGCCTTCTCATAGAAGGCGAGCACGTGGTGGTCTCGCGCATAGATCTTGAACGCGCGCTTGAGCACCCACGTGGAGCTTTCGGCATCGAAGCGAGCGCTGTCGGACAGTCGCGTGCTGCCGGGCATCCGCGCGAGTGGGACAACGGGCGGCTCCCCGACGGCGGACGCGACGATCGGCGACTCAGCGTCCGTGTCGGACGCAACCAGATCGGGTGGCGCGGTCGGGGGGTCGCTGGGCGGCTCGGGACTGGGCGCATCGCCGCGACTTGACCCGTCGCTCGCCACCGCATCCTGCACGGCCCCGAGGGCGCGTGGCACCGGGGTGGCCGTGCTCGTCGACGCCGGGTATTCGATCGCGGCTGCGCTCGCGCCCACAGCCACCGCCGGTGGGCCGCCCTCGCTGGGGGTGTCCGTGGGCGTCAGTGCCTGCGCTGCCACCCACGCGCCGCAGGCCAGCCCCACCGCATAGGCGATTCCGAGGTCGGCCCACCGGGTCCGAGGGTTGCGCATGATGCCCACGCGAAATTCGTCCGCAGGAGTAACACGCCCGATGCGCGGGGGAAGCGTTCCACTGCCACCCCGCGGCCGGCTGCGATGGCGGGATTGTTATCGTCGGCCTTCGCAGGACACCGCGTCGAGACGATCGGTGCGGACCAGCTGCCTCGACCGCCCGCGGCTACGGAGCGCATCGGGAATTCCCCGGCGAGCCGCCTCCGCCAGCTCGGGCAACGCGAAGGCCTGGATGCGCAACCCATCGGCATGGGCCTTGATAGCGGCCGGGAAGGCCTCCAGGGCCCGCAGCCAGGCGTCACGCTCGGGTCGTGGACCCGCGGCCCAAATGGCCCGCGCCGCGTCGCGCGCGCGAGCCGGCGCGGCCAAGGCCAGCTCAAGCGCACGCCGTCGCACCTCGCGGGCGCGCAGGGCAACGGCATCGAGCCCCCTGCCCGCCGCGCGTACCCGGTTCATCATGGCGATGACCTCGGGATCCTCGGCGATCCACGCCTCTGCGAACGCGATCCGATCGCTGCTGCCGAGCGCGGCCTGGGCCAGCACCCGAAGGCCTGGCAGCGGCAGATTGCGCCGCTCGGCCAACTCCACCAGCGCCGAAGCGACCCTCCCGGCCTCGGCGATCGGTGCACTGGCCCAATTCCAGGCGGCGTCGAGGCCGGCTTGTAGATCGCGGGGCCACTGGCTGAAGGCCATGTCCACCGGGGGATCAGCGGCGGGGCTCATGGGTGGCCTGTCTCGCAAGGTACGTGCCCACGGCAGATGTGGACCAACCGTCTGAAATCACGACGGCGATCCCCAATCGACCGCCCGTGTTGGGTGGCTCGAGTCGTTTCCATCCCGTGGCAACCGGAAGCGCCGGCGCGCCGGAACCCGCCACCCGCGCCACACCCGCGGTACCCTCGCAGTGACAGCGGACGAGA
>CADEGN010000383.1:0-2427 GCA_902826865.1 uncultured Myxococcales bacterium | reverse complement strand
ATCGAATCGACGATGACCATGGGCCTGCTTCGCCCCGACGCGGCCCGGGACGACAACGACCCCCCGGCGCAAGTCGTGGTCCTGGTCGGCCCAGACGCAGGACGTCGGATTCCAGTGGTCGGCGAAATACTCATCGGGCGCGACCTGGAGTCGTCGATCTGCGTCCAGGACGACGGCGTCTCGCGCCGACACTCCCGGATCCGCCGAACCGAGCGCGGAGACCACCTCATCGAGGACCTCGGCAGCCGCAACGGGACCTACGTCAACGGCGCGCGCGTCGGCGCGGCGCCGCTGCGGTCCGGGGACAAGATCGCGATCGGCACCAGCACCATCTTGCTGTTCACGCACCACGACCGCTACGAGGAGCAGGTCCTGCAGGCGCAGAAGCTCCATCTCCTTGGGCAGCTGGCCGGCGGGATCGCCCACGACTTCAACAATCTCATCGTCACGATCCTCGGCAACGTCACCTTCCTAAGAGATGAGCCTCCCCAAGGCACCGAATTGACCGATTGCCTCAACGAGATCGAGACCGCGGCTCGGCGGGCCGCGGATCTCACCGCGCAACTCATGTCGTTTGCGCGTCCGCATCGCCGCGCCCGCGAGGTGGTGGAGATCGGCAAGCTGATCGAGGAGGTGGTCGCGTTGCTCCGGCGAACGGTCCCGCGCTCGCTCGAGATCATCACGGAGGTATCGGGCGATCTCGCGGTCGTCGGCGAGTCGAGCCAGCTGCTCCATGTCTTGATGAACGCATGCATCAATGCCAAGCAGGCCATGCCCAATGGTGGCGTGCTGCGCGTCGAGGGAACGCGCGTGCGCGGGGGCGGACGGGGCACGCCGCTGCCGGGGGGCACCTACGTGCGAATCGTCGTCGACGACACCGGCGTCGGCATGGATCCGGACACCTTGGCCCAGGCGTTTCAACCCTTCTTCACGACCAAACCGAAGGGCGAAGGGACCGGACTCGGGCTCGCCACCGCGTATCGCATCGTGCGAGCACATGGGGGCGACATCGCGATGACAAGCCAACTCGGGGTCGGCACCCAGCTCGTCGTCACGCTTCCCGCGGCCAGCTCGGAGGAGACGATTTCTTCGCCGATCGAAGTGCGCGAGCAGGCGCGCGTGCCACTGTCCGGCCTCGCCCTGGTGGTCGACGACGAACCGCTGGTGCGGAGTACGACCCGACGAATGCTCGAGCGCTTCGGTCTCACCGTCGTGCTGGCCAGTGATGGCCTCGAGGCAGTCGCAGCTGTCTGCCAATCGGGTCGCCGCTTTGATGTGGCGTTTGTCGACCTCGACATGCCGAAACTTGCGGGTGAGGAGGCGATCCTGCGCATGCGCAAACACGACCCCAACCTCGTGGTGGTGGTGGTGTCCGGGCACGCGGACTTCGAGCGCGGACGACGTTTGTCCGCGCTCGGGGGCGTGACGATCCTGCCCAAGCCCTACGATGCCAACGCCCTGTTTCAGTTCACCTCCGCGGCCCTCCAAGGGCGCAAAAACGAGGATCCACCGTAGCGGCCTGTGGTGAACCCCGCGGTGCGAGAACGCGGCATCGGCCCCGGGGAAGGCGAGGACGAAGGAATCCCGGGCGATCGACGTGCACACCGGCCTTGAGCCAGCTGGGGATCGCGACTAACGTCCGCCCATGCTCGACTGCCTCGTCCCGCGGGCCAACCCGTCCACCGCGACGATCTCCATCGTCGATCGCCGAAGTTTCGCGGCTTGGTCCAAACGCAAGCCGGCGTTTTTGCGCAAGTGGATCGAGCAGAATCGATTCACGCCGGAACGCGGCAAGCTGGTGGTCTGCCCCGGCAAGGACGGGCGAATCGCAGAAGTCGTGCTGGGGGTCGGCACGCCGCCGAGCCTGTGGGATTTCGCCGTCGCGGCCGCCCGCGTTCCAGCCGGCCGCTACGCCTTCGACGAGGCCCTGCTCGCGGACCACGGCAGTGATGCCGCCCTCGCCTGGGCGTTGGCCAGCTACAGTTTTGATCGCTACAAGAAGCGCGAGCGCCCGCGGCCACAGCTTGTCTGGCCCAAACACGCGGACCGTGACTCGGTCACTTGCTTGATGGAGGCGATCCACCAGGGCCGCGACCTGATCAACACCCCCGCAGGCGATCTCGGGCCGGCTGAGCTGGTGGCCGCCGCGATCGGCATCGCCGAGGCGTTCGGCGCCGAACACTCGAGCATCGTCGGCGAAGGCTTGCTTGCCCGGAACTACCCGACGATTCACGCCGTCGGCCGCGCCGCCACCGGGGCGCCGCGCCTTTTCGACATGCGTTGGGGATCCCCCAGACACCCGAAGCTGACCCTCGTTGGCAAGGGCGTGTGCTTTGACTCCGGCGGCCTCGACCTAAAGAGCGCGTCCGGGATGAACCCCAGCGTTGCAAACCGGGAGGGCGTTCGCGTGACGGGTCACGCGGCGCG
>CADEGN010000382.1 GCA_902826865.1 uncultured Myxococcales bacterium | reverse complement strand
GTGTTGGCTTGGATCGCGAGTCGCAACGAGGTGCCGAGGATGCCGTGGTTATCGTTGTCGTGGATGTATTTGCACTGGATAAGCACATCATGGGCGCTGTACATCTTGATGCCATCGTGGCTGCCGGTGATTTCCAATCCGGCGACGACGATCCATCCGATTGCATCGTTCTCGCCGCCAGAAGACTGGATGAGCACGCCGTGGACGAGGTTTCCCCCCGTCATGACGACGGGCGAATGACCGGGCTCGTTGCGGACCGTGATCGGCGCATTCGGGGCACCCGACTCGCGGAAGCGGATCTGGGGATACGTGCCATCGCGGAGGCAGATCGTGTCACCCGGCACGGCAGCGTCGAGCGCCGCGGCCACGGTTTCGAGCGGGTCGTTCGCGTTTCCGCGGCCGCCATCGTTGCCATCCGGCGACACGTAGATCGTGCAGCTGACCGGAGCTTCGTCGATGCTACAGGCCGCGCCGCCTCCCCCGGTCGAGTCGGCGGACGTCGTGCCCGCTTCTTCTCCCGCCGACGTATCGGCCGCCCCTTGCGACGTCGTATCGCCACCAGAGCCGTCGTCGACGTCGCCGCCGGAGGTCGTCAACGAGGCCGAGTCCGCGGTCGCTGTCTGGCCTTCCGCGGACGCGTCCGCGCCGCTCGTCGACGGAGACGACTCGTTCGAGGCGCACCCGCCCAAACCCCAAAATACCCCACAGACCAAGAATCCCGATCGTGAATCCGCCATGGCGTTACTCCTGCTGATCGGTCAAGTCGGGCGCGATGGTCACGCTCACGCGAGAGTCGGGACCCAGTTGGCTTCGTTTTGACGCAGCAAACCGTGGCCCAAGCGTTTCTCCCCGGAATACTCCGGTGCAGAGAATCACCGAGTTTGCAGATGGATTACGAGCATTGCTGGCAAGGGCTTTGAGGACGCCGGCTGCGCGCCGACGCCGGCCTCTTCGATGCGTGCCGCGCGACGACGTCGTGGCCCGCCGCATGGAGCTCGACAAGTCTGGCCGCGCGTCGGCCCGCCGCGTTGCCCGCCGCGTGCGCCGAAAAGATCACGCCGGAGAGGCGCCACGCGATCTCGCTTGGATCGGGCTCCGCGGCCCCGCTCGCCGCCGGGCACTTGCCTGCGTGCCGACGCAGCGAGACGGCTCCTCACCCCTCGACCAACTTGCCGCGCGGCCCTGGCTTCACTTGAAGCCCAAGGCCTTGTAGCTTGCGCTTGAGGGTATTGCGGTCGATCGCGAGCGCTCGCGCGGCCCCCAGCAAGCTACCTTCGCGAGCAAGCGCAGCTCGGATCATGCGGGCCTCGACCTCGGCGACGGCGTCCGCCAGCGTGCATGCCGAGCGAGCGTCTTGTCCCGTCGCTGCAACGGGCTCGCGCCTACCGAGCGCCGCGGGTGCCGGTGGCCCAGCGCGCTCGTCGCTCCCCGCCTCTCGTATCTCGATGGAGAGGTCTTCCACCCGTACCTGGCGTTCGCAGAAGACCGTCCAGCGCACGACCTCGGCCCTGAGCTGACGAACATTGCCCGGCCAGCGGTAGGCCTGCAAGCAGCGCCATGCCTGCGCGGTGGGCCACGGACGCGGGCCCCCGAGTTCGTCGAGCACGCTCGCGACCAACCCTTCGAGATCACCCATGCGTTCACGCAGCGGTGGGATGCGTAGTGAGGTGCCCGAGAGGCGGTAGTAGAGATCTTCGCGGAATTCCCCGCGGGCGATCATCTGGCGGAGGTCACGGTGTGTCGCCGCGATGACGCGCACATCGACGTCGATCGGCTGCTCACCGCCAACCCGCCGTAGGGTACCTTCTTGCAGTACCCGCAGGAGCATCACCTGAACGCGTGGGCTCATCTCGCCGACCTCGTCGAGGAACAAGGTTCCACCATCGGCCTGCTCGAAGAGCCCTCTGCGCCGCGAGAGGGCACCGGTGAACGCCCCCTTCTCGTGGCCGAACAACTCGCTCGCGAGCACGCCGTCGGCAAACGCGCCGCAGCTCTCGGCCACGAACGCCCCCTGCGCACGGCGGCTGTGCTCATGCACCGCGCGTGCGGCCAGTTCCTTGCCGGTCCCGGTCTCACCCTCGATGAGCACAGGTACCTCGCTGCGAGCGACGCGCCGCAGTCGGCGGAACAGCTCGGTCATCGCCGAGCTATCACCAACCACCGTGCGACGGCCACCCTCGGCACGCAGCCGCACAACCTCTTCTCGCAATGCGCGGATCTCGGGGAAACCATCGATGTCGAGCACGACTTCACGGATAGACCGAGGGTGCACCGAAGGCACGAACGCGGGCGGGATCACCTGCAGCATCCGCGCGGGTAGCAAGCCCGCCTCCACCATGATGACCCATAGGGTCTGCATCTGCGGCGTACCGGCAGAGAGGCACACGTCGAGCGGCAGTGGGGGCAACCCGTCGGTCACACCGCGAAGGGCGTGGAAGATCTGGCCGTGGTCCGAGGGATCGGTGATGGGCAGCACGCGTACGTCGACGTCGGGTCCGAGGGCGGCGATCTCCGCCGACAGGCGTTGGGCCGCGTTCTCACCCACCGGCGAGGTCAACACCCGCACATGGCGGTATTCGACTTCGGTCTCGGCGAGCAATCGCAACACGCCCGTGGTCTGGTTCGCCGTGGCGAGGCGCAGGCTCGCGCCCCCTGACGGTGCGATCGGACCACGTGAGCAGGCAGCGAGCCATGGTGCGATATACACCAAATATGGTGCGCTATGCACCATAGCGGTGTGATGAGTTTTTCACCATGAGTCTGAAAAATGCGAATGATTTCAAATCGGCATGCGGCGTGCTCAGGACGGCGCCGTCATGGGCACGTTCACCGAATCTCCCCCCGCGGGGCTCGACACCGATCCTGGAATCCACCGCCACATCTGCGGTGCGGTGGAGGTTCTCAGCGGTCCCGGGGTCCACATCGAAGATCTCGCAGCTGGGTCGCATCGCCCACCTGGCAGGCTGCATCCGCGCAGTGGGCATGCCCGACCTGCATCCCGGTCCAGGCATCCCGATCGGGATGGTCACAGCGTGTGTTGCACGCGTGCATCCGACGCTGGTGGGAGCCGACGCCGGTTGCGGTGTGACGGCCGTGATCGCGCGCAAGACCGTCCCGCGAGCGAAGCTGTTGCGGCGCATCGACTCCGCGACCGCCGCTCCCGAGGCGCTTCCGATCGACCACCTCGAGGCACTCGAAGCCGCGTGGCATGGTGGCCCGCGTGGGCTTGCCGCAGTAGCAGGCATGTCCGACGAATGGCGGGCCTGGGTCGACTCCGTGCAATGGGGCGAGCCGCTGGGACCCAGCGGACCACTCCCCGAGGGGTTCAAAGAACCCCGCTATGGCGAGTCGCTCGGTACGACCGGTGGTGGCAATCATTTCGTCGAGGTCGCGCGCGTCGACCAGGTGATCGAGCCCGATGCGATCGCCGACCTACATCGCGATGTCCACGTCGTGCTCGCGCACTCCGGCTCGCGCGGGCTCGGGTCTGCACTCAGCCTTCGCTGGCAAGATCGCACGCTGCATCATCGCGAAGAGATCGCCACATACATCGGTGAACTCGCCGGTTGCTGTCGCTTTGCTCAGGCCAACCGAGCCCTGTCGGTCTGGCGGCTGTTGCAGGCGGTGGGAGCGGGCCGCGTGGATCGCTTGGGGGGCACGCTCGACCTCGTCCATAACGACGTGCGGCCGTCGGAACACGACGCCCATACATGGGTGCATCGCAAGGGGGCTGCGCCAGCGCAGGCAGGCGAGCTCACGATCACGCTTGGCAGCCGCGGCAATCCGAGCTGGATCCTTCGCGGCCGTGGCGATGTTGGCCACCTGTGTTCGGTGGCCCATGGCGCAGGGCGAAAGATCGCTCGCTCCGAGGCAAGGGCGCGGCTGTCCCACCGTTACCGCAAGGCTGATCTCACCCAGACACCCCACGGGGGCCGCGTGCTGTGCGACCGCCCCGAGCTGCTCTGGGAAGAGCACCAAGACGTCTACAAACCCATCGAGCCGGTGATCGCCGCCCTCGTGCAGGCCGGCGCTGCTTCGCGCGTCGCTTCGCTCATTCCGCTCGTGACGGTCAAACGATGGCACCGCACATCAAGCACGAAGGCTCAGCACCAGCGACGATCATTCGCATCGGCGCAGGCCGAGGCCCGTTGGAAGCCAGGCGCTTCGTGGCAATGTTGGCCGACGCGGTGCACGAACGGCTCACCGCTGCTGGTGAGCTCGTGCGCAGGGTGGATCGACACGGCGACCCCCGTGCACCGCGTTGCGTGACCGTGCATCTGGCCACGGCTCACGCAGGTCCACCGCCCGTGCCATGGGGAACGCACCTGCTCATCGCGGATCTGCGCGGGCGTCGGACATCACGCCGGTGGTTCGCGGCCGTAGAGTGCGAGGCGCCAGAGCTCGTCCGGCCAGTCGTGCTATCGGCGACCGAGCTCGAGATTCGCTTTGTCCGTTCGCGCGGGCCGGGCGGGCAGAACGTCAACAAGCGGGCGACTGCGGTGCAGCTTTCCCATCGGCCCACGGGCATCGCTGTGTGCTGCGATGTGCATCGCAGCCAGGCCCGCAATCGTGCAGCCGCGCTCGAGGCTCTGCGAGACGCAGTGGCTGAACACCTGTATGAAGACGACCGACTCGCGCGCCAGAGCCAAGCCTGGCTCTCGCGGCGTGAGCTCTTCACTCGTCAACCAGTGATGAGCTGGCGAGTTCATCCCAGCGACACCGGCGCCATTGTTCCCGATGACGACGGGGGAGACTGAAGAAACCGATGCGAGACGACATGCACAAGGTGCTTTGCGAGCACCCACGCGGAGGGTGGCGCGGGAAGCGACGCCGTCGCTATCGTGGACCGATCGAAGACGCGCCCACACGCGAGTCGACCAGTCGACATCGCGGCGGCACGAAGTGGCTCGGTGAGAACCTCGGCCCCCTGCGCCGGTGGTTGCTCGCGCAGGTTGGGCGTCCTTGGAACTTGGTTCACGCGGAGCTGCGAGCACAGATCCACCGAGATAGCGCGGTGCGCCTACACATTTGGGAGCATGCCGAGCACTACGTCGCCCGCGTGGTCGAGATCGACGGCCGGTTGTACTACGGCATCGGTCGGCGTGGTTCGTGCCATCGCTCGGGCACCCCACTGCGTGCACGAAGCACTCCGGTGTACGTGTGCCCGCATACCGGGATCCTCCGGCGCACCCGCTGACGGAGCGTGTGGGCACGACTCCTGCGGATCAGCCACGCGATGCGGAACGCGGCATCGTGGTGGACTCGGCTCTTGGTACCGTCCGCCCTCGCTCACAGCGTGTCGGGAAGATCCCAGCGCGCGATCGGATCGGGGGCCAGAAAGCGCATCGGCACGTACCACAGCTGTCCGTCGGGGCTGACCGCGACGCGACCCGTTGCCGGCATCATCTCGAAGAGTTGCACCTGCGCGGAGAACGGCCGGATTGCGACGACTCTGAGGTCGCTGAGGCTGGCGTAGACGACCCCGGAGAAGGCATCGTGTGCCAGGCTTGTCACGCCGACGCCGAGCTCCAAGATGGTGGTCAACTCCAGGGTCTGCGCGTTGTACAAGTGCAGCGCGCCGTCGTCGGTCGCGAACAGGTTATGGACCGGGCTCACCGGCACGCCGGCCGTCACGCGCGCGCCGAGGTTGGTCAGCACCCCCTGCGCTCCGCTGTCGAGGTCCGCGGAACTGAGCTCGCCGTCCGCCAAGCTGTTTCCGACGTACAGCACCCGATCGACTCCCCACGTAAGTCCCTGCGGCCCGGCGTTCGCGGCCGCATGCGTGAACGGCCCGGTCCCCTGCGTCGGGACGGCGACGATCACGATCGGGAGCGGCGCGAGCGGGTCGTCCTCCACCAGCCGCGCGACGCCCTGCGGCGGGTCCACGAAGCACCCGCATGTCGGACAGCAAGTGTACGTGATCGCCACCTCGCCCAGACCCTCGACGCCCGCCTGACCGCGGCCTGCGAATGCGTCCGGCCGCGACCTCGAGGTGGGCCGGGCAGCGAGCCGCGTCGACTCGCCGGCGCCGATTTCAGCGGGCGGTGCGAGGGCCTTGAGCACGGCGATCTCGCCCATGTTGAGGTTCGAGACGCCGGCCCACTCGGTGACGACTCCGTCGACCGTCAACCGGCGTACGAAGTCTGTGCCCGACCGCATTGTCACCATCCACGCCGTGCAGTCGTCGGCGAACTCGAGGTCGCCGATGTCCGCCGAGAACGGCCCGTTGAGCGCGGTCTCGTCGGGGGCGCTGGCGCACTCGCTTTGGCGG
>CADEGN010000381.1 GCA_902826865.1 uncultured Myxococcales bacterium | reverse complement strand
GGGGCGATCCACGAGGGGCGGGCCAAGAGGGCCGTGCCGACGATGCCGTGACCAGGCGTGCATCCGTTGGCCAGGCGGGCCCCGAAACCGATCATCACCCCACCCGCGAGAAAGAGCAGGGCTTTGGGCACGAACGCACTCGTCACTCGGGCGTCGAATAGGCCCATGTTCGTCGTCAGCGCGAAACTGCCCGACGAAAGCGCGGCAATCGCTCCCCCTACTACGATCCCCAGCAATAGCGGAATGCGCCACGAGCGGCGCGCCTCGGAATCGAATGGAGCCGCGCAGGCGTCCGCGAATCCGGTGGACACCCCAAGCAACTTGCGGGTGGTCAGCAACATCAGGATCACGAAACCACCGATGGCGAGACCGCCCGCCCAAAACGGCCATCTGTCGTCCGCGAACGCTAGCGACATCTCGGAAGCCTCAGCTGAGGTTCTTTAGCAGAAATGGCCAAGGTGTGCCCGCACCGTCCCCAAAAGCGACCGCCCCAAAACCGAGCGACGCCCCGTTGGAGCCCCCAAACCCGCGGCAAACCCAGCCCAGACCGAGCTCGAACCGAGCCTCGAAATAAGGCCCGATGGGGCCTCAACCGCGCCTCATCCTGCGTTCGCGGCCGGGCCGGAACAGGAGGCCGATCCGCTGCCAAGGTGGTACGTTCAAACTCAATGGAGGGCGAGTCTGATGGCCGCCAGGACGCAGCCGACGCCAGCCGGGGTCGGCCCGACCTCCGCGAGGCGATCATGCGCGCGTGTCTAGAGATCGGAACGGAAGCCGGCGAAGACGGTCTAACAATGCGAGCGATCGCCGCGCGGCTCGGCGTGTCTGCCACCGGGCTCTATCAGCACTTTGACGGCAAGCCGGCCATCTTGCGCGCGGTGAGAATCTACGGCCTCGAGTTGCTCGCCCGACACCTCGACGGCGCCTACGAAGCGATCAGTCCGGTGGATCGGCTCGCGGGCGAGTCCGCGCGCTACATCAGCTTCGCCGTCGGGAATCCGTGGCTATACGGCGTGCTCATGCAGGGCGAGGAGATCGACTGGTCCCGCGCAACCGAGGCAGAGCGCACGCTCGTGGCCGAACTCCAGGCACGCACCGTAGGATGCTTCATCGATGGCATCGCCGCGGGGTTGTTCCACGCCAAAACCGACGTCCGCCTGGCCCCGTTGCAGCTTTGGGCAGCCAACCACGGGCTCGCCACCCTGATCATAAGTGAGCGGATCAGCGAGACACACCCCGTGTTCCCCCTGGCCAGCCGCGATCGGTTCGTGGAGCAGTTCGCGCGGGTGTTCCTGCGCGGATTCTCGTGCGAACCCGAGCGACCTTGATCAAAGCCCGTTGTCGGACGGTCGCGTCGCCATCCGCCCGATCAACCCAACCGCAATCAGTGCCAGGCCCCCGAAGGAGAGCACGTTCTTGGTGATCGGCGGCAGATTCGCGAGGGCGGGAACGCCATTGAGATAGGGCAGCGCGAAACCGGCGAGCCCAAGCAGCACGCCGAGGTAGAGCACGACCTTGAAGAATCCGAACATAGCGACGGGGCGGAGCTCGCACCTATCACGATCGAGTGGTCGTCGACAAGCAACTAGATCATTCGTGGCGAGTGACGAAGCACGCGAGCGCGTCACGTCGCGCCCGGTGCCCGCACTTTCGCGCGCAGCGATCTCGCCCAGCTATCGAGGTCGCTGATCGTGCTCTTCACCAGGGCGTCCGACTCGCCCAGCGCACTGAGTTGCTCCTCGAGCAGCTGCTTGGCCCGGCGAATCCGGCTGCGGACCGTGCCCTCGGGCATCCCGAGGATTTCGGCCAGCTCGGCGGCCTCGAGGTCCTCCCAGTAGTAGAGCTCGAGAACGACCTGGTGCTCCACCGGGATCCGGCGCAGTGCCTGCAGCATGAGCGTCTGCTCATGGCCCTCGGCCAGAAGTGCCGCCGGCGACAACCCGAGATCAAAGACCGATGTCATCCCGAAGTCGATGCGGTCGGTCTCACGCTTGCGCGTCCGGAGGTGGGACCGCAAAACGTTGTGGGCCACGCCGAAAAGATAGGTGCGAAAGCTCGAATGGCCGGCGAAGCGTTCCTTCCCCTCGACGCAGGCGGTGAAGGTCCGTTGGACGAGGTCGTCGACGTCACGGTCGAGCTTGTTGGCGAAGAACCGGCAGATAGCGTCGAAGTGGCGCTCAAACAGCTCCCCGCCGGCGCGTCGATCGCCGCCACGCCAGGCCTCCAGCAGCGCGAGATCGTCGGCCATCGAACGTCCGAGCCCCCAAGTCTAGCAGCTCCGGGGTGGAACTCGCATACGCCGCTCGGGCATGATCCACCGTGACCATGGCCGACGTCCCACCGACTGAGGTCGACGAAGCGACCGAGGCCGGCACCCCGTCCGCGCCCGCGCCCGAGACCATCGCCGGCGACGAACCGCCACGGGGGTCCCTCGGGCGGCCCCCGGAGGTCCCGGGCCGCTCGGAGATCCGCGCCCGGACATTTGCTCGGCTGTTCGGCGGCACCCCGCCCCAGGGAGCCCCCGGCCTCGACGCGGCCGGCGCGGAGCGGATCGGTCGGTTTGTGGTGGTCGAGCGTCTCGGCGGGGGTGCGATGGGCGTCGTCTACCGCGCCCACGATCCGGAGTTGGCCCGGGATGTCGCACTCAAGCTCCTACGGCCGGACCTGCGGACCGAGGGCAACGCGAGCCGCGGCCCCGCCCGCCTGCTCCGCGAAGCCCAGGCCATCGCGCGGATCAACCACCCCAACGTGATCGCGGTGCACGAGGTGGGCACGGTCGGTGATCAGGTGTTCATCGCCATGGAGTTCGTCGAGGGGCAAACCCTCTCGCGTTGGTTGGCCGGGCGCCCGTCCGCCCGACGCGTGCTCGAGGTCTTCTTGGCCGCGGGTCGGGGGATCGCCGCCGCCCACGCCGCCGGCGTGGTCCATCGCGACTTCAAACCCGACAACGTCCTGGTGGGCAACGACGCGCGCGTGCGCGTCGTGGACTTCGGCCTTGCGCGGCACACCACATCGGGTGTGGCCGGTGCCGACCATCCCCCCGATCCACCGGCGCTGGACGTCACAGCCGACACGCCAATCGCCGCATCGCTCACGAAGACCGGCGCGGTCATGGGCACGCCGGCGTACATGTCCCCGGAGCAGTACCTTGGCCGCCCGGCAGACGCCCGGTCCGATCAGTTCTCATTTTGCGTCGCCCTGTACGAGGGGCTGTACGGGCAGCGACCGTTCACGGCCCGTACGATTCCCGAGCTCGCCTTCGCGGTCACCCACGGCGAGGTCCACGGACCGCCCAACGATCTCGGCGTTCCTCGTTTTGTTTGGCCAGCTCTCCACCGCGGCCTATCGGTCCGCCCCGACGACCGATTCGCGACGATGGACGACCTCCTGCGCGCGCTCGACCGCGACCCGGGTCGAACCGCGCGGAGGGCCGGCGCAGTCGTGGCGGTTGCCCTGGCCGCGAGTGTAATCACCTATGCGGCCACACGCGACCAGCTCGCGCCTTGCTCGGCCGAGCGTGACCGCCTCGGCGGGGTGTGGGATCCAGGCCGCCGCGAAGCCGTGCGCGCGGCGATCCTGGCCACGCAGGCGCCGTTTGCTCCGCGCACGTGGGAGAGCACCGCACGACTTCTCGACGGCTACGCCGACGCGTGGGTGGAGCGTGCGGTTCAAACCTGCGCCAGCGAACGGATCGATCCGGCGATCGCAACGGAGCCGCGGCACCGTTGCTTGGATGCCCGACTCGCCGAGCTTGGTGGCCTCGTGGAGCTGCTCGCATCGGCCGACGCAGGGATGGCGCTGCAGGCGGTCGACGCCGCCGCGCGGCTGTCCGACCTGGGGGGGTGCGACGACGCAAGCCGGCTCGTCGCTTGGAACCAAACCTCCGACACCGAGCGCGAGAAACGGGTTTCCGAGGCCCGTAAGCAGCTCGGCCGTGGCAACGCCGCGATCATGGTGGGCCACTATGGGGATGCGGTGGCCAGCGCCGACGCTGTGCTCGCCGAAGGCCACTCGGTCGACGACACCGCCCTCGCAGCTGCGGCGTTGTTGTTGCGCGGACAAGCCGAGGAGCGCATGGGCCAAATGGAGTTGGCCGAGGCGACTCTTCGCGATGCGGTGAGCCGCGCGACCAAGGCCGACGATCACGTGACGCGGGCGCAGGCCCTGACCTCACTGGTGTACGTCGTCGGGCAACGCCCCGGCAACTACGCGGCCGCACTCGCCTTGGGGGCCGAGGCCGGCGCGGTCCTGGGCGTGATTGGAGCCGACCCGCTTCTGCGCGCGCAGCTCGATGGTGCGTTGGGGATCGCCGCGCGACAGGCGGAGCGGTTCGACGATGCGCTGAGGCACCAACAGGCCGCCTTGCACAGCCTGACCGAGTTGCACGGCGACGATTACCCCGCAGCGTTGCGGGCCCACGCCAACCTCGGAAATACGCTGCGCGCGATGTCCCGTGAGGCGGAGGCCGAAAGCCACCTGCGCCGGGCGGCTGAGGGCCTCGCGGAAATCCTCGGCGAAGATCACCCGCTCGTGGCGGTGACCGCGAGCAACTGGGCGCTCGCGATCGGTCGCAGCGGGCGATGGTCGGAGGCGATCGAGATCCTGCGTCGATCGCTTGCAACGCGCGAGCGCAACGACCCCGACCACCCCGCGCTCGCGCTCGCCCACTTCAATCTCGCCCACGCGCTGTACTCCGCGCGACAGTACGACGAGGCTGCGGTGCACTACGCCGAGGCGCTCGCGCTACGCAGCCGCTCGACGAGCGACGCCGACGTGCTGGTGCCGTTTTGGGAGGGCCTCGGGCGTGCCGACGCGCGGATCGGTCGGTTCGCAGGGGCCCGTGATGTCCTTACGCGTGCACTGGCAGCCCGCGATCGCGGCGCGGCCACACGCGGGCGCGCGCATACCCGCCTCGTCTTGGCTCAGGTCACCCTTCCGGTGGATCTTCCGCGCGCGGTCGAGCTCACCGCCGCCGCCCAGGCCGACCTCGCAGGGCTCGCCCCCGGTGAAGAGGACGAAACCCGCGCCCTCGTCCAGGAGATCGATCCGTGGCTGGCGTTATTGACCAGCGTGCAGCGGCTGACGGCGCAGCGGTGACCTCGAAGAAGTGCCGTCGGCTACCCGCCGCTCGTCTCCGACCCGCCGCTCGTCTCCGACCCGCCGCTCGTCTCCGACCCACTCGTGTCAGTCGAGGCTTCCGGCCCGACGCAGTAGCCACGAATCGTGCACTGGGCGGCGGGATCGCAGCACGCTGAGCTGTCGAAGCACCAATTGTTCTCGTCGCCGGGACCCACACACGTCGCGACGCATTCGAACGGTCCCCTGACCGCGTTGCCGTAGGCCGCGACGCAGAAGCTGCCGGAACGGCACGATGCTCCCGCGCCGCAATCGATCGGGTCACCGCTGTCGGTCGAGATCGGATCTGTCGTCGTGTCGTCGCCCACCGCGGTGGTGGTTGTACTGGTTGACGCGACGGGACCCGCAGAATCATCGACGCTCGTGGTCGATCCATCGAGCGACGCGGTCACACCGGTGTAGTTGCGGTCATCATGGCGACACGCAACGGCCAAAAGCGCAATCATCACCGCCCTACGCATCACGTTCCCCCCGAGCCTGAATCAGTGTCGCTGCTCGTCCCAATCCCGGTGGTGCCACTCGAGCCCGACGTGGCGCCGGTTGACGTACCCACCCCGCCACCGGAGTCGATCCCTGTATCGGTCGCAGTGATCGCGGCTTCGCAATACCCGCGCGACGAGCACGTCGCGGCGGGATCGCAACACGCCGCGGCGTCGAGACACCAGCTGGCCTCGTCGTTGAGCTCGATACACGTTTCTCGGCACACGAACCGGCCGATGTCGCCGTCGAACGGGGCGACGCACCATCCTCCCATGCAATCGTCGGTTGCGAGGCAGTCGCCGTCGGGGATGAGCTGGTCGCGGCAGTCGGTGTCCGCTCCCGTGGTGGCGTCGCAGCCCTTGGGCGGCACCGGCTCGTCGATGAAGTCATCCCCACCGAGCGCGGACTCTTTTCCCCCGCAGCCAGCAACGCATGACAGCCAAACGAGTACCCAACGCATGGGTAAAACGATAGCCGAAGAACACGATTCCGCGTCCATGACACGGTTGCCATGCGGCAGGCCAGCCGCACGGGGGCGAAAGTCGTCTCGCCCGCGCAATCGTTAGGGTGCCCACGGACACTACCTCGGTTCGGCCTCCTGCGCCGGTGCTCCCGGCGGTGGTAGATCCCGTTGTACCGGTGGACGATGAGGTGCC
>CADEGN010000380.1 GCA_902826865.1 uncultured Myxococcales bacterium | reverse complement strand
AAATCCACAAGAGAATGCTCGCGCACAACGCAAACTTCACGCGGCAATGCTATAGACGCTCCCGCCGTTTGACGCGATCGCGTGCCGATTCGCGGTAAACTCGCAGTCCTCGACGAATACCGCCTCGGGCGACCCGAGCACGAAGTCCCGCCAGGTTCCATCCCCGATAACGACGACGCCGTATCCGTACCCCGGCACGAAGTTGTCCAAAAACGCCGACTCGTAGATCACGCCGCGTGAAAACCGATCGTCTTCGAGGTTGTCCGTGACCTCGACGCCAGCGTGCCCGAATCCGCGAAATTCAGCGTGGCGAACCAAGAAATCCTGACACCCGTAGGTGAGCGCGACGCCGCGATCGATGGTGGTCTCATCACCGATCCCCTCTAACGCGATGTCGGAGACCTCGACGACGACCGCGGCCTTCGAACAGTCGAACGTGATCATCGCGTTGTTGGTGGCAGTGACGTGTCGGAGAAGGGTGGCGCCCGAGCCTGCGCCACGTAGCCGCAGGCTCCGGGTCACCACGAGTCCCTCGGCCCCCCAATCGCAGCTGCCTGCCGGGACCTCGACTACAACATTGGGTTCAAGCGGCGCAGCCTCCACCGCCGCGCGTACATCCGCCAGCGCGCAGCTCGTGGCCGGGACAACGGTTTCTGGCTCGCCACCCCCACTGCTCGAATCACTCGGATCGGCCGTGCCGGAGCTTGCGCTCCCGGCCTGGCTGGTGCCGCCCGTACTCGTAAGAACTGGGTTGCCCGTACTCTCCACATCGCCTGGGCCGCTTGAATCCGGGCGTGAGCTGGTCGACATCGCATGGGCATCCGCTGCGGGTGTGTCCTCGCGGCTGCGACAGGACAGCGCCAGTGCGACTCCCAACAAAGCGGCGGGCGACCGAGTACGGGTGCGCGAGAATATCATCACACGCATGCTACAATGAACCGATCGGGTGTGCGCCCCGCGGCTCGTCCGCGGATCCGCTCACCCCTCGGGTTTGATCTCATCGCACGTCTGCGCGATTACCTGCGCCAGCGTGTCGCGCAGCAGCGGCTCGAAGTATGCCGGCGTGATCGACTCATCATCCCACGGCAGCGAGTCGACAATGGGCGGCTTGCCAAACGCATTCATCAGCGGGCCAAGGGCCACCTCTGGCAGGCAGTTCTCCTCGACGAACCCGCCACCCACCACGCACTGCATCCCCCCGCATCCAGCCTTGGCGGCGGCGATGCGTTGGATGAGATCGTCGGCCGCATCCGGCGGGCTTTGGTCCGGCTCGTCTTGGATGAAGAAGATCACGAGCACGGCCCCCTCGTCCCGGATGAACCCTTCGTTGGTCGCAGCATTCGCGGGATCCGCAGCCCAGCCCGCCGCCGCCGCGGACATCTCGATCTGCGATCCGCTTTCACCGATGTACGACGCCGCCGCGAACCACTCGGCGAGCGCCTGGACCTCGGCCGCCGGGGCGTCGGTGTTGATCGAGAAGTAGGGCATGCCGTCCGCGACGTACAGACGGCCCTGCGCGCCGTTGGTACCGTTGTCGCCTTGATCGGGCGTTTCGTAAAACGCCTCTTGGGGCTGGCCGTTGTCGCCGGTTGCAACGCAGTTGCTGGTGGCGCCGCCGCTGGAGAGCCCCATGGTGGTGCTGGTGACGCCCACATGCAGGCTCGTACCCACCGGCAGCACATCGATGATCGCTTCGGCAAAGGTTGGAAACGCCTGGCCAAGCGCGACCTGGTAGTCCCCCATCGACACGGAGTTGTCGATGACGAAAAGCAGATCCACGCCCGTGCATCCGCAGTCCGGCCCGACGCACGAGCCGGCCTCGGCGCCGCCACCCGAGCCATCGGCTGCGCCAACATCGAGCTTGGGACCCGAGGGGCCTCCGTCGGTTGCTCCCGCCGAAACACCATCGCCAGAGCCAGCGCTGGCCGAATCTCCGTCCACCCCCTCGCCCCCATCGGTGCCGAAGGGGCCAAGGCCCGCAGAACCGCCGTCTGACGTCTCGCGCGTATCAGGGCACGCCGCGGTAACAAGCGGCAGTAGCATGGCGATCATGCACCGGGTCGCGGGGGTTTGGGGGGCCATGACCAACATTTGGCCGCCCGACGCGACGGTTGTTCCGCGACTCGACTGCCGTCGACGTAGCGGACGCAACACTTCACACACAAAGAGGAACGAATGACCAACTACAAGCTCACGTATTTCGACTTCGCCGGGAGCCGTGGCGAGGAATGCCGCCTCGCCCTCGCCCTCGCCGGTGTCTCCTTCGACGACGAGCGCCTGGATCGACCGGCATGGGCCGAGCGCAAGGGCAGCACGCCATTTGGCGCACTCCCAACCCTTGAGATCTCGGGCAAGGGCCTGCTGCCCGAGTCCAATGCGATCCTGGTCTACCTCGGCCGCGAGCATGGCCTCCATCCCAAGGACAACTGGGAGGCGGCGCGCCACGAGGCGGTGATGTGTTCAGTGGAGGATCTGCGAGCACGATTGAATCCGACCGCTCGCATCGAGGATCCCGACAAGAAGAAGGCCGCCCGCGAGGAATTTGCGGCCGGTTATTTGCGCACGTGGTCGGCGACCTTGCAGCGCTACATCGGCGACGGTCCCTACCTCGCGGGCAAGCAGATCAGCGTGGCCGACGTGAAGGTGTTCGTGATTCTTCGCAGCTTCATGACCGGCAACTTCGATCACATCGGACCGAGCGCCTTTGCCGAGTACCCTGCGATCACGCGGTTGTACGAGGCCGTTGGAGCGCACCCGAAGGTCGCGGCCTGGTACGCGAAGTCGACATAGTCCGACTCTGGGCGGCACGACTCGCAGCGCGGGCGCGCCGCCCAGGCCCCCTGCTTCGCCGTGGACGGTCACTGGGCGGGCCGCGCACACAAGCCCCGCGGAATCATGGTGCCAGCCGACCAGCGGCGGCGCCGGTGCGTTTCGACGACCAGGGTACCCCGATAATGGAGCCCGCGTGGTAGCGTCCGCCCCGTGAGCTGGTTCGATCTGCGCCGTCTCGCATTCGTCGGTGCGACGGCGCTCGGTGTTGCCGGGTGCACGTCCGACGAGTGGCCACCTTCCGAAGCACCCGAGTCGGACTCGACTGGCGATCCCGGGGTGGACAGCACCGGTTCGACCGGCGAGGGGATCCTCGGCGCGCACCTCGAGGTTTTTGCGCCCGAGTCGCCGTCCATTCACTATATCGGCGAGTCCATCGAACTCTCGGCCGAAGTTCGTGACTTCGAGGACGTTCCCATCGCCTTCGATGACGTCGTCTGGCAGGCGAGCGGTGTCGAGAAGACGCTGGCGTTCGGGCGCGAAGGCGAAACCGTGCTTCCGCCCGGCGTCTACGACATCACCGCTACCGCGCGCATGCCCAACGGCGACCGGCTCGAAAGCAACGTCGGCGGGGTCCGGGTGCAAACGCGCTGGACCGGAAGCTATAGCGGCGACGTCACGATGCAGCTGGCGCTCATGGTGATGGGCACCCCGGTGAACCAGACCTGCACCGGCCAGCTTGAAATCCTCGTCGGTTTCGACGGCGAGGACATCCAAGTCGACGATGGAACCTGCACGTTCAACGCCGTCTTCGCCACGTTCGAGGCGACCTACACCATCGACGGCGAGTTTCACAACGGCGCTGGCACCGGCACGATCGACTACGACATCGGCGGCCTGTTCAATGTCTCGCTGAACTGGACCGGCGCATTCGTCGAGGATGGTTTTCTCGGCGGCTTTGCGGGCACGGTGTCGTTCCCCTTCATCGGCGACGCCGATGCCACGGGCACGATGCGCGCGGACTTCATCACCCCCTGGGTGGACCCACCATGATGCTCGCGAATCTGGCGCTGACACTTACTCTTGCGCTTGCGAGCAACGACGGCGACTCGCGATGGATCACGCGTCACACACCGACGCGGAACATGTGGGAGCTCGGGGCCTTCGCCGGCACGTTCGTCGTGGCGAAACCCCACGACTTCTACGACGTCGACATCGGTTATCGTCGACTGCGACGAGCGGGCTCGACGGCCGGCTTGCGCGCGGCTTACTATCCGTTGTCATTCGTCGGCATCGAGGGCGAATTCGCCGGCATCTGGACGGTACTGCAGCAAGGCGGCCAGCCGGCGTTTTTGTACGGCTTGCGGCTGCACGCCATCGCCCAATTGCCGATGTTCCGCATCGCTCCGTTTGTCCTCGGAGGGTATGGTCTAGGCGGCATCCGATCGCCCCGCGACGCGCTCGGCAACGACATCGACCCGATCGGCCATTACGGCATCGGAGTAAAGTGGTTCATCAACCACTGGCTCGCGCTCCGGCTTGAGGGCCGACACTTGCTCGGCCCCGGAGCACGACAGCGGCGCGTCGTGGCAAGCCATGCAGAGGTGTTGCTCGGGCTCAGCGTGACGCTCGGGCGGACCAAGCCTCGTTGAGGTCAACCGGCGCGGAGTTCTGCCTGCAGCTCGGCCAGCGAGTGACCGCGGGCAGTGAGGGCGGCTCGTAGCAACGCTTGCGCCTCGCTCTGTGCCGCTCGGGCGCGATCGACCCGCGCGCGCAACACGGGATCCTGTGGTGCATCGCCGAGCAGGTTGTTTGCAACCGTTGCTTCGCGGCGCGCGACCAACCACTCTGCCAGCTCGCGAGATACGTCGTTTCGGATCGACATACGTCCACGCGTAACACCGATGGGAACGCGCGTCGATGAATGTCCAAGGAGGCTCGCCGCCGATATCGGGGCACATTCACGCGCGCTTTGTCGTTGCCCTCACCTCTCGAGCAGCGAGAGCGTGCTGACTTGGTCAGCTCGGCACACGAATTGGCCGCCCGCAGGGGACGAGAGGGGCGGAACACGTGACGATACGCGGCCCACCGACGCGTGCGGCCGCTAGAGCACCGACCCGTCGCGCCGAGCACGAGCGGTTGGACCGGTGATGCCGATCGCCGGCGAGGTTGCCGACCACAACCCGATGCTTCGCGCCGGCGACGCCCGCAACCATGACCCAAGACGGATGGCAAAGTGGCGCGGTCGCCCACGTCGTTCGGAGTCTCAGCCCGCGTCGCGCTTCTCGTCCACAGGTCTGCATCTGACGCGGTGCCAAGGGAGCGGTGCATCGCTTGCTGCCCGACAACGATCCACGCGCGACACAACCGAGCGCGTTGGCTCGCGCACCCTCGGTCGCAAGCTGGCCAATCGGGTGGGTAGCGCCACTGCGCCGTTGCCCCAATACTGGGCGCCGTGCCGGACGAGGAGCGAGTCGGTGTGCGCAAGGCCGTCGGCACGTTCCGCTACGGCGTGCGCGCGCTCGAGCTGTGCTGGGCAACAGGTAGGGGGTTGTTCACGGCGATCGCCGCGCTCACCGTGTTGGCCGGCGTACTGCCGGCGGCGGTGGCCTATACCGGGCAGCTGATCGTTGATGCCGTGATCGCAGCTGTCGCCGGGACGAGCACCAGCGACGTCGTCGTCCGCTGGGTTGTCATCGAGGCGGTACTGGTCGCGAGCATGGCCGCGGTCTCCCGAACTCAGACGGTATGTCAGTCACTGCTTCGCGCACGCCTCGGCCATCGCGTTAATGTGATGATCCTCGAGAAGGCGCTCACGCTCGAGCTGCGCCACTTCGAAGACGCCGACTTCTACGACAAGCTCACCCGCGCCCGTATGGAGGCCTCGAGCCGTCCGCTTAGCCTGGTGATGCGCACCCTCGGCTTGGTGCAGAACCTCCTCTCGCTGGGCAGCTTCGCCGCGTTGCTGTGGTCTTTCTCGCCCTGGGCACCAGTCATACTCCTGGTCGCCGGTGTCCCCGCGTTTGTGGCCGAGACCAAGTTCTCTAGCGACGCGTTTCGGATGATGCGTCGGCGATCCCCCGAGCGCCGCAAGCAGCTCTACCTCGAGCACGTCGTGGCCACCGACACGCACGCCAAGGAGGTTCAGCTGTTCGAACTCGGTTCGCTCCTGCTCAGCCGTTACAAGGCGATCTTCGAGCAGCTCTACGGCGAGGACCGCCGCTTGACCCTGCGCCGCGGCGTCTGGGGCCTCCTGCTTGGCTTGTTGGGCACCTGCCTATTCTACGGGGCCTACGCGTGGATCGCCGCGGCAGCGATCGCCGGCGCGATCACCCTGGGGCAGATGACGATGTTTCTGCTTGTGTTCAAGCAGGGGCAAGCGTCCGTATCAGCGATCCTTGGCGCCACCGGTGGGATCTACGAGGACAATCTTTATCTTTCCAACCTGTATAGCATTGCCGCGTGAAGTTTGCGTTGTGCGCGAGCATTCTCTTGTGGATTTG
>CADEGN010000379.1 GCA_902826865.1 uncultured Myxococcales bacterium | reverse complement strand
TGCGCCATCAGGATCTGTCGCGCGAGTTCGCGGTCGCGCCGCGCCAAGCCGAGGACGGATCCTACGGCGTTGAGCTTGGCATCGACTGCGCGCTCGAGTCCCTGGCGCGAGTTGCCCGCCAGCTCGCGGGCGAAGAGCGGGGCGAACAGCACCGCCTGAAGAACACCGTTGACGACGACCTCGTCCGTTTGTTGAACGTAGCGGTCGAGCGCGGCCAGCAGGCGCCACATCGCGAACGCCGGCTCGAGAGAACCGAGTTCCTCACTGCCGCGAATCGTGGCCAGTGCCGTCTGCAGCGCGCGCCGGGCCGCGCGCGGCTCGCCGTACGAGCGCAAGTAGGGCTGCAAAACGTGGTCGAACAACCCGGTCTCGAGCATGAGCTCGAAGCTCCGAGCCGACGCGCCACCGCGCAGAAGCTTGTAGATCTCCTCGAGCACCCGCGCCTTGCTGCACTTGACGATGTCGGGCACCACCTCAAGCATCGCTTCCCAGGTCTCGGGCGCGAACTGGAAGTCCAGGCGGGCGGCGAACTTGATCGCCCGGATCATCCGCACCGGATCCTCGCGGAAGCGCAGCACCGGATCGCCGATCGTGCGGATCCAACGGCCGTCGAGATCGGCCATGCCGTCGACGAAGTCGACGATCTTGCCGGTCTCGACGTCGAAGAACAACCCGTTGATCGTGAAGTCCCGCCGACGTGCGTCATCCTCGACGCTGCCCCACTCATTGTCCGCGGTGATAAGAGGATCGTCTTCGCTTTGCTGCGGCGCGGTGCGAAACGTGCTTGTCTCGATGATCTTCGACCCGAAAAACACGTGGGCCAGCTTGAAGCGGCGGCCGATGACCCGGCAGTTGCGGAAGAGGCGGCGGATGGTCTCCGGCGTCGCACTGGTGGCGATATCGAAGTCCTTGGGCCGGCGGCCGAGGTAGAGGTCCCGGACGCATCCGCCAACCAGATACGCCTCGTGGCCGGCCTGAAGCAGGCGGCGGACGACCTTCAGCGCGTCCGGGTCGATCGCCTCCATGAATCCTTCGGTCCCGGCCATCGCGGATGTCCCGGTCGCTCTACCACAGATGCCCTGTGGACGGCGGAAAACGCCCGAATTCGGCGAAATCGAGATCCACGGTCCGGCCGCTTGCACCGTCGCTGCTTCGAGCTATACAGATGTACAGGCTTCGTAGCGATGCCGGCTTCCATCTCCTTATTGCTGGACCTTCGCGGCTGCCACGGCCGGGCGGTGACGCTGGCTCCCGGGGCCATGGCGTCTGGGGTCGGTGACGAGCTGGCGCTGGCGGGACGGCTTGCGGAGCTGGATGCGGCGGGGGATCCCGTGCGGACGGTGTCCCTGAGGGTCGCGTCACGCGACGCCGGGGCGTGGGCGGAACGGGTGGTGCCGTGGCTCGCGGCCCATGGTCGGCGGGTGATCCTGCGTTCCGCGGTGGTGCTCTCGCGCGTGCTCGTGGCGCAGGCGCGTCGCGCGGGCGCCACAGTGGTTCTCGAGCTTGCGCACCCGCAAAACAGGGTCGCCCGGGCCCTGCTCGGGGGCGAGTCCGAACCCGCAGCCGCGCTCCTGCTGTTCGCACAACACCTCCGGGCCGTGGATGTGGAAGTCGCGGTGAATGTCGCCCCGCTTCTGCCCGTGGTCCACGACGAGCGGGCGGTCGAAGCGCTCGTCCGGCACATCATCGCGGCGGATCTCGTCGACGGACACATCGCGGTTGGCCGCCTTACCGCCCAGCGTTGGGAGCGTCTTGCCGAGGTGCTGGCCTGGGAGCGGGCGACGGCGTTGGCCCGGGCCTACGGGCTCGATCCGGCCAGCGGCGACCTCGAGCGGCTAGGATCGGAAGGCCTGCGCCTGCCGCCGGCCGCGGAACTCACCCTGCGGCGGACGGTCGAGCGCATTGCTGAGCGCGCCGGCCTCCGGGTTGATCACTGCGGTTGCCCGCTTCAGTGCCACCTCGATCCCGAAACGCGTGGTGGCTTTGTCCCGCTGGCCAACGGCGAGTTGTTTCTTCCGCGCGGCACGGGTACGGCGGGCTAATCCCGCGGAAGCGCTCGCTAGGATGATTCAGGTGGCGCCGTCGGTCTCGTCGGCCGTATCCGGAGCGTTCTCTGTAGTCACGCAGGCCATGCCACCCACGGCAATCGAGAGGGCGATGAAGGCGAGCAGGGCACAGAACTTACGGATCATCGGCGAGGTCTCCAAGCGGTAGGTCGGGCGGCGCGGCGTGCGGCAAGAGCGAGGTTGCATCCCAGAGCCGGCGACGGGCGGCGTCGAGTCGTCTGGGTTCGGCGCCGGCGAGGAGATCCTCCGCGCCCTGCCAGATGGCCCAGGCGGCGGAAGAATCGCCGAGATCGAGGGCCAGTTCCAGTCCCCACAGCACCACGTCCCAACGTTCGGGCCGCAGGGTCCTTGCACGGCCGTAGAGGGCGAGTGCGCGGTCGGGTTGGCCGAGGCGGTGGTAGAGCCGACCCGAGGCGGCAAACACCTCGGACGCATAGGGGAACTCGCGGACGGCGCGCTCGGCCAGGGCCTCTGCCTGGGCCCGTCGCGCGTCGTAGGAGAGCTCGGGCACGTCGAGGAGGGCGGACGCCCACGCGGTGAGGATCCGGTCCTCCCGCGCTCGCGCGAGCGGCAGCGCCTCGGCGAAGCCGGCCGCCGCGGCCGACCAACGCTTGTCCAACACCGCAAGCCGCGCCGCGCATAGCCGTGGCAGCGCGTCGCCCGGGGCAAGCTGGCGGGCGCGTCGGCAGTGCGCTTCGGCCCGCGCCCGGCGCAGTGGATCGATCGCGCCCTCCTCGGCGTTGGCCAGGCCCGCCGTGATCAGTTCGGCCATGATCGCGTGGGCGCGGGCTGAGTGCGGCGCCCGCCGCAGCGCCGTTTCCCACAGCCGACTGTCGCTCTTGTACGCCGTCGCCGCCGCCTGTGCTGCCGCGCCCTGGATCACGACCAACGCCACGAGCGGGACCGCGGCGAGCCAGGCCGGACCGTGGCGGGCGAGCCTCCGACCCAGGGCGAGGACGGCCACGGCCAGTCCAAGGCACACCGGCAGACTCGGCAGGTACGCGAAGCGATCCGCGCGAAGATTGGGCATCGCCACCAGGTTCGACGTCGGAAGCCAAAGCAGCGCGGTCGCAACCGCCACCGTGACCCATACGGGCGCGCGACGTTGCAACGCACAGGCCGCGACGTGGGCGCCGGCGAGGAGGAGTCCGAGGCTGCAAAGCACCGTCGCTACGTCATCGATGTGCGCGGCACGATCCGCGTACTCGGGCGCGAAGCCGATCGGGATCACGAGTTGACGCAGGACATCGGCGCTGATCTGGATCGAGGTGGCGAACACCTCCGCGCCTGACCAATCCGCGGCGAAGAGACCCGGCTGGCCGGCGTAGGGCGCGGCCCCGCCGCCGACCACGAACTGCTGGGCGATCGCGATCGCGGTCCCGAGCCCGAGCGCGGCAAACGGACGCCATGCGGTTGCCCACGGTCGGGTGGGCCATGGGCCGACGCGGTGCAGCGCGAGGAAAACCGCGGGGATGGGGGCCGCGCTGAGCTTTGCGCCGGCCGCCAGCGCCTGCCACAGCGCGACCACGCAGCCCATGCGCCAAGCCGGTGCACCGCTCTCCCGGATTGTCGCCGCGCGATCCGCCGCCGCAAGGGCGAGCAATCCGAACAGGGCCGCCAGGAGGTCCTCACGGTATGAAACGACGGCCACGGTTTCGGCGTGGATCCCGAGGACCGCAAACAATCCGATCGTCGCGACACGGATCGCCACGGGAACACCCCGCGCCGCCAGCCAGTGCCAAGCGGCCGCGCACACACCCACGTGGAGCGCGATCGACAGCAGGTGATGCCAGGCCGGCCGGGCGCCGAACACCTGATAGCTCAGCACATCGAACAGAACGGCCGTCGGCCGAAACGCGTCGACCACGTGGAGTTCTTCTGCTTGCGCGGACAGCAAGAGGCCCAGATCACCGGGGCATCGTAGAAAACCGTTGGCGAGGATCGTCCAGTGGTCGTCGTACACGAAGCCGAACCCGATGGTGGGCAGGTAGACGAGGGCGGCGAGGATTAGTACCCCGGCAAGCGCCACTCGCTCCGGCAGCCGTCGCCAAGGGTCATCGTCCGAGGCAACGTCCGGACGGTCGCGAGGGGCCGGGAGGGTGCTCACAGTCGTGGCGACGCTACCACGTGGGTCTCGGTGCGTTGATGCCCGCACCGGCGTTAGCGTTGCTGCTCGCGGCGGCGACCAAGGTGCGCCAATGGTACCGCCGCGCCGATTCCCGCCCCGAGGGCGGCGCCGGCAATGACGTCGGACGGGTAGTGTTTGCCCGCGACAACACGAAGCGTGCCGACCGTGGTCGCGAGCGCGAGGCCGACGACCCAAGCGGTCGCTTTGGCCGCGCGCCCCCGCGCGTTCCGTGGCGCGTGCAGGGTCCACAACGTCGCAAGTGAGGTCGCACTTGCGAAGGCGAAGGCGGTGTGGCCCGAAGGGAATGAGTGCGAGCGATCGGGTTTGGCCAAGTCGTCCTGCAAATCCCCGCGGTCGCTGGCGGGTACGTCGGACACATCGAGCGCTGTGTAAGGTCGCGGTCGTGCGACCGCCGACTTGATCACCACAACCGCCAGCCCGGTGAGTGCCAGGGCTTCGATCTGCAACAGCGCATCGCTGCCCCAGCGCGCCGCCCCGACACGGAAGCGTCGCGGTGTCCGACGCGGTGCAGCCCATGCCGCGTCGACGCCGGCCAAGGCCGGTCCGCTCGCGACCAGCACGCCGACCAAGACATCGGAAGCGATCGCTGCGCGTGGCGAGTAGCGATCGAGAGCGACACGGTCGATCGCGCCGGTATCGGGACGCCCGGTCGCGATAGGCTCGAGCTCCCGGTGCGGGGTTACAAGCAGATCGAGCACTAGGGCAGGGATCCCAGCGGCCCCAGTGATCGCGGCGTCGATCGCCCACCGGGCGCGCGCCGTGGAGCGCGGGCGCGCAGGATGACCCGGCTCGACGTGGGCACGCAGCCGCGGTGCCCCAGGCGATGCGCGCTCGGTTGCGACGTGTTGCGCCGTGACCTCAAGCGGGCCGGCGTAAGCCCGCGAGTCGTCCGCCTGAGCAATGCGCGTGCGCGCGCCCGCGTGCACGGGCAAGCTGCACGCGAGGACAGCCGTCACCGCCGCCGCGCGCATAGCTTGTGGTCCGTGCACCGGATGAGGATAGCGTGGGCCGGGATCGCGGGCGGCTTCAAGCGCTGGATCAACCGGGCTTGCAGCCCTCTCGCTTCTTCACGATGAGATCGCCGCAGCGCGTGTAGTCGAGCCCCGCGGCGACGATCATCATGAGGACCCCCGCGGTGCCGATCGAGGCCCCGGCAATGGCGACCTTGTTGTAGGCCGCTCCGTGGCGACGCAGGTAGCTCTCGTGGGCGCGCGTGACCCCGTCTTCGTAGGCTTTCTTCAACTGGAACTGCACGACACGTCCGGCAATCCCGAACGCAAGCGTGGTTCCGCCGCCAACGCCCGCAAGCACGGCCCCGGCGATGAACACCCCACGGAGTGCGCGCTGGTCTCGATCGTTTGCGACGTGATCGCGCTGGGGCTGATCCGGGGCAGCCGTTTGCGCCGCGCTAGCCGGCCCCTCGAACGCCGTGCGATTGCCCATCTTGCCCACGGCGAGATCGGGATCCAGCGTCCGCAACGCGGTCGGCTGACCCACGGCGCACCCGAGGCCTCCGGCCACCGCCAAAACACCGAATTGTCGGCACCTCACGTCGCACCTCCCGTGCCGCCGGCTGTCGTGTCCCCGGAACCATCCGACGTACCGCTCCCGCTCGAAGCGGCGGCGTCGCTACTGGAGGAGCCGGCGTCGCTACCGGCCGTGATCCCGTCGCTGCCGGTCAGTGAGTCGGATCCGCCGACGCCCGGTGGGATGCAAAATCCCAGGACGCAATCGAACCCGTCGGCACACTCATCCGCAGTGACGCACGTTTGTACGCACGCGCCCTCAAAGCAGACCTCTCCGCTCGGGCACGGGTGATCGGCGTCATCGCACGGGGTGCCGCACAAGCCGATCGCGGTCGCGCTGCCGAAGAAGCCGCCGCCGCCCGCCGACAACCCGAGGTCGATGCATTCCTTCGCAGGCGGGCAGACCTCGGGCCGATTCAGGGGACAGCCCGTGGCGCACACCCCGTTGAAGCAGGCGACGTGGTTGCCGCCCCTGCAGTCCTCGTCGAATGTGGCCTGGGTGCAGAGAACCTCGCAGAGGCTGTCGACGCAGCTCTCCCCCTCGAGGCACTCCGAGTCG
>CADEGN010000378.1 GCA_902826865.1 uncultured Myxococcales bacterium | reverse complement strand
GCGCCGAAGAACCGCCCGACCGCCCGCAAGAACCGCCCGACCGCCCGCAAGAACCGCCCGACCGCCCGCAAGAACCCGCGCGCCCTGACCCAGTGGTCGCGCTGGACTCCAGCGCCGTCGAGCCGCGCGCGCCGGTCACCCGCACCCCGACGGACGACGGCTGGCACCGCGGAGAGGTGACCACCGGCCAGAGCCTCTCCACCATCGTGACGTCGACTGGCTTGCGCGCCAAAGACGTCGCCGAGCTGGCCGCTGCCCTCCAGCCGATCATGGATCCGTCGACGCTACGTGTTGGGCAAAGCTGGGGGATTCGCCTCGGTGAAGACGGTCGTCTGGCGGAGCTCGAGCTGCGGCGCAGTGTCACCGCGCGGGTTCGCGTCGTCCGAGACGCCTCAGGGCGCCTGGTTGCCGCCACCGAAGAGGCGCAAACGACGATCGAGCAGACCGAGCTGGTGGTGACGATCGACAGCTCGCTCTCCGACGCAATCACAGACAGTGGCGGCGATGCTGCACTCGTGGCCGCGCTCGTCGATGTCTTCGCCTCCGATGTCGACTTCTACACCGACCCGCGCCGAGGCGATCGAGTGGCACTGTTGGTCGAACGCCATCGACTCGCTGGCGAACACGTGCGCTTCGGTGACATCTTGGCCGCGGAATATCGCGGCGAAGTGGTCGGGAACGTCGCCGGCCTGCGCTGGGATCCGGCGGATGGCGAAGCCGCCTGGTACACGCCGCAGGGCAAGAGCCTTGATCGTACGCTGCTCAAGAGCCCCCTGAAGTACGCACGCATGTCGTCGGGTTTCGATCCCAAGCGCATGCATCCCGTGCTTCACCGCGTGAAGGGTCATTTCGGTGTCGACTACGCCGCGCCGGTCGGCACCCCGGTGTGGGCAGCCGCGGCCGGGGAAATCGTCTTTCGCGGCGCACGCGGGGCAGCGGGTAACATGGTGGTGCTCGCCCACGACGACGGCAGCTTCCAGACGGTGTACATGCATCTGTCGCGCTTCGCCGACGGCCATCGCGTCGGCATGCGCGTGGCCCAAAAGAGCGTCATCGGCTACGTCGGCAGCACGGGACGGTCGACCGGACCGCACTTGCACTTCGGTGTTAAGCGTGGCGGCCGCTGGGTCGATCCGAGCAGCGTGCGCGCGATCGAGCGTCCGGGCGTGGGCGCGCGTCGTCTCGCTGCCTTCACGCGCGATACGAAGGCGGCGCGTGATCGGCTGAGTGAGCTGTTCGATCGCGACGCGGCACCGCCGTGACGCGATCGCAGAGGTGGTCGGGCGAAGGAGCACGACCACTCGAGCGAGTCACCGCGCTACGGTGCCTCGCTCCGCGCGCGTAAGCCGACCGCATGCCGACGCACTGAGACTTCCTGGTCAGCGATCCATGCCTGCACAACGTCGAGCGGCGCCCAGATCTTTGAGGGCTTCCCGTCGTCGATGATCCCGCGCTCGGCCAGGCGGGCCAACTCGAGGGCGCGCGCGCGGTCGCCCTCCGACGCAACCAGCGCGCGCGCAAGGTGGAACCTTCCAACGGCGAGGCCCGCGGGATAGTCGAACGCCTCGAGGCCCCGGACGCCGCGTTCAAGCCGGTCTACCGCAAGATCCATCTCCCCGGCCTCGAGGCGCGCCAATCCCTCGAACATCAGATCGACCGCGAAGCGAAGACTCGTTTCCCCCCGCGTCGCAGCATCGAGTTCTTGAAGGCGCACGAACTGTGCGGCCGCGGCGGAGTACTCGCCACGCCGCAATTGGATAAAACCAAGGCGGCTCAGGATTCCCGAAAACTCGGGGTCGAGCCGTTCCGAGGTTCCGGTGGCAGCCTGCGCCTGCTTGAGTGCCGCGATCGCAGCATCCAAGTCGCCGCGATTCTCCGCGCTACGCGCCCGAAGCTCGAACGCATGCGACCGTAGAACCGCTGCCCTGCGGTCGCCCCGCATCTCTACGCGGGCGAGAATGTCGTCGGCGATCGCATCGATCTCGTCGTACTCCTCCTGATCGATCGAGCTCTTCGCGACGTTGATGAGCGCACTCACGTGAGTGTCGGTGTGCGCCAATCCGTGGACTTCACCGAACGCGACCGCCTCGCGGCAGCTCGAGAGCGCTCGTTCCCGCTCGAGTGCGTCGAAGAAAAACGCGCACTCGTTGACCATGAAGCGCAACCAGGAACTGTCTTCACACGGAGTCACAGCACACGAGACGCGAATCCACGCACGAATTTGGCGCGCGACCTCCATCGCTCCGGCGATCTTTTCGACGATCGCGCTTGCATCTGCCAAGAGGAGGCCCTCGCGCCGTGGCATGCCGGCGTGGGCTAGCGCAGCGCCCCCGTGCCGCACCCAGAGCCGTCCACGCGCCGCATCGGAGAGTGAGGTCGCGAAATAAACCGCCAGTCGCTCGGCAGCGGCGGCAGCCGTGGCGTACTCGCCTACGCTGCTCGCCATGAAGTAGACGCGCTGGAACTCTTCGAGCGTGTCGTCGTCGAGCCCGGAGCCTTCGCGCGCACGAAAATCCGCACGCTCGAACAAGGCCTCGGCGAGAAGGGCTTGGTCACCCGACGCCGCGGCCGCCAGCAGTGCTTCGTCCACGAGCACAAGCGCGGACTCCATCTGTCCCACGCTTGACATCAGGCGAGCTTGCGAGAGGAGGGTCACCAACGCGAGATCGCGCTCCTCGGTGCCGGTCCCCGCGGGCGCAAGGCACGTCATCGGATCCGCTATAGCAGCCGCGGCGACGACCGAGAGCGAAGGATCCGGGAGCGCGTGCGAGTCCACCACCGCGAGTACCGCCCGAACGCCGGCAAACGTCCGATCGAGGCAGTTCGCGTCCGCCGTGGTCGGCGAACCCCCGACCTGCGTCGCCGCTTCGCAGATCCCGGCTCGTGCGGCGTCCCAACGGGTGACGAGCTGGTCGAGCTCGACTACGAACCGGGGTTGGCTCGCCCCTGAGTCGCGCGTCTCATCGAGAAGAGGACGTCCCGCTTGCCACTGCGTCCAGTACTCGTCGAGTGGTAGGCCGACGCGGCAAGGCTCCGCAGGCCCTGGCGCCAGAGCCGTCCACAGCAGGCCGCCGGCTCCCAATCCCATCGCCGTTCGTTTCACTTGCCGGGCTCGCGTGGGTGATGCCCCCCGAAGCGCCCGCACAAGCGCATTCAGATCAGGCCACCGATCCCCTGGCTCGAAGCTGAGGCCGCGCTCCAATACCTGTCGAACCCGAGCAGTTCCACGGCGAGTTTCGCTGGTGCGGTCGATCGAACCCGCGCGCTTCGCTACCGCGAGCTCCTCCTCAGTTGAACCCGCGAAAGGAGGGCGGCCATAGAGGGCCTCGAACAGCGTGGCGCACACGGCGAACTGATCTGCTCGGGCGTCGACTGCATCGCCGGCGTGTTGCTCCGGCGCCATGTAGAGGGGCGTACCGCTTCGGGCTCCGGCAGTGCTGAGCTGCAGCTCAGTCTCACCCGAGGCAGCACCCGTTGACTCGACGCGTCTAGCGTGCCGGCGCGCGAGGCCGAAATCACAGAGCCTGGGCACGCCATCGGTGCCTAGCACAACGTTTGCCGGCTTGAAGTCACGATGCAACACGCCCGCGCGGTGGGCCGCCGCGAGCGACGACGCGGCACTGCAGAACATGGAGATGATCTCTTCAGCAGACCGCGCGCGCTCTGCCAACCACTTCGCAAGATCACCCCCAGGCAAGTACTCCTCAACTAAGTACACGCCCTGCGCCGAATACTCCTGCCATTGCCCAACATCGAAGATGCGGACAATCCCAGGGTGGGAGAGCACAGCCAGGATTCGTGCCTCGCGCCGCACCCGCGCGGCGGTTTCTGCTTGGGCGTGAGAGACTTTGATCGCGACATCCCGGCGCAGCAAGGGATCCCAAGCACGCCAAAGTACGCCACTCGCGCCCGCACCGATCCGCTCCGCCAGCTGATAGCGAGCGAGACGCTGAGGACCGGTGCCGCTGCCAAAGAGCCGCGCGCACACCCGGTCGAGCAGCTCGGAATGGGCGAACGGTTCCTCGACGAGCCCGCGGTGTTCGGACGTTCCCAAAGCACCGAGGCGACCGGTTGATTGCCGGAATGGCCCGCGGTCGGAGTCCACCATGCGGCACGAGCATAGCGCGCTATCGCTGTGGGGCCGGCGCTCGCCTCGGCCGCCTCGTCGCCCGCCGCGCCCGTATGCAGGTCGCCCCTCGCTTACGTGGCAGCAACTTGCCGCTCACAACGAATTTCGGAACTCGGTGCTCACCGATCCGTCGGCCAGTCGCTGCTCGTGGCGGAGCCGGGGGCAGCAGCTCCGTATGGGCGTCACCCCCGCTCCGGTTCGACGTGATTTCGCGGGTTACGACCTCGTCATCGCCTCGTTGGGCCGTCACGAGCCGAGTGTCGAGCCTAGTTCGTTGAGCTCGCCGTTTCAAACCGTCGATGCTCGCACAAAGGCAGCGTTACCGGTCCTTTGCCTGTGTCGATGGACTACTGCTCCGGATCGGAAGTCCGTTCCTGGTCGAACGCGTCGTCCGCGATCGGGGTGAGGGTCCAGGGGAGCTTGGTGACGACCATGCCGACGAGTTCGTCGAGCAAGGCGCGGAAGGGTGTGGGCTGCCAGCGACCGCGATGCCCCATGTCGAGCAGCCAGAGGTGGACCGTGTCGCGCTGCAGGCGGAAGTGCTTGATAGGGTTCTTCTTGGGCCCGGACTCGACGATGACGGTGGAGCCGTGCTTGCGCGCGCGGGTGTGCGAAGCGCCGCACTTGTGAAGCAGGTGCTGGACGCGCGCGGCGTGATGAGGCTCGGCCTGGGGCTTGCTCGGCATCGGACCGTGGCCGACTGCGCGGCGCGTCGATGCTGACTGTGCAGCTTGTCGGGCGCCACGTCCAGCGGAAGGGATGGCGCTCCCAACGGTTCCAGTGGGCGATGAAGCCGTCGACTCTGCGCTTCTGCGCGGAGGGCGAGGCGAAGTCGCCTCGCACGAGGATGCGCCGCTGGAGGATCGAGAACCAGATCTCGACCTGGTTCATCCACGAGGCATGCTTGGGCGTGTAGACGAAGCGGAAGCGATGGCCGTGACGGGCGTTGAAGCGCTTCCACCGCCCGTCATTGCCGTCGTAGTGGGTGTTGAGGTTGTCCCAGACGATGTAGACGCGCTTTCGCGGATAGCGACGCGCGACCTCGTCCATGAACGCGACGAGCGCGTCGGCACTGCGGTGCGGAACGACCTGTCCGTGACCTTCTCCCGTGCGGATATCGAAGGCGGCCAGCAGCGCCTGCGTCCCGTTGGCGCTTGTACTCGAACTCACAGCGGACCGAGGCGTCGTGCGGGCTGACGTGCGTCGGATGCAGCCGCTCGAGGACCTGCATCGGCTTCTCGTCCACGCACAGCACGACGGCGTCGTTCGGCGGTCGCAGGTAGAGCGCGCGGATGCGCTTCGCCTTGGGGAGGAAGTCCGGATCTGAGCACTTCAACCACTGCGTGACGTGGTGAGGGCGGATCTCCTCGAAGCGCAGGATCCGTCCGACCTCGCTGGTGCTCATCCGAAATCCCGTCTCGGCTGCGAGCGCGTCGGCCAGTGAACCGTAGGTCTACACGTCGCGGAACTTCGCAGGCTTGCGCGTGCGCTTTCCCCTCTCGACCGGCTCCTCGGGTCGCTCGCAAGCGAGCTGGACCAGCTTGCAACGGATCTCGAGCGGGACTTCGGCGGGGCGACCGGTGCGCGGACGGTCTTCGAGCGCTTCGAACCTCGGGTCCTCCTCGAAGCGGGCCTTCCACTTGCGCACGGTCCGGCCCTCGATGCTCAGCCTTTGTGCGATCTCCTCGGTCCCCATGCCGCACCGCGCCAAGAGCACGATTCGTGCACGCGGCACCACTGCATGCGGTGCCCGCTGCCGTCACACGAGCCGATGCAGCTCTCGCCGAACGCGTCGAGGAACCTACAGCCTGCGAGGCGCTGGCCCCGGCGACTTCGAGGCCTGCGAGTCGTCAGGCCTGGAGACCCGCGACTCAGCGCTCAGCGCTCGCAGCAGGGACCGGGACAACACGGGCCCGGGCAGCAGTCGTCGTCTTCCGTCAGACCCGCCGCGTGTGCCAGCGCAGGCAACGATGCAGCGACAAACAGAAGTGCGAGCTGAAACCATCGTTTCTTCATTTTCGGCGGGTCCTTCCAGGGACGCCACCAGCTTATCCGAGAATGCCTCACGGCGCGCGACCGATGTGAGCGGGCGACGCGATCTTGCGCCACTGCCGTCTCAAACGCATGTCCAAGGGACCGTGAAGCCGAGCATGAGGCCGAGCTCATCGCAGCGGCGGCCGCGGCCGTCGAGGACTCCTCCCCGCGCGCTTCGTTCCGACGCCCCGTTTCTCGGCCTGCAACGAGAAGCGTGACGCCTAGGAGCGTGACCCCGTAAGGGGTCTCGCTCCTCCGTGCCCGTGCCCGTGCC
>CADEGN010000377.1:2367-6445 GCA_902826865.1 uncultured Myxococcales bacterium | reverse complement strand
TCGCGGTCAGGTTCTTCGCGGTCAGGTTCTTCGCGGTCAGGTTCTTCGCGGTCAGGTTCTTCGCGGTCAGCTTCTTCGCGGTCGTGTATCCGCGACTCAAACCTGGAAGTGAACGGTTACTCCTCGAACGCAGGGCGCTGCGTGCGCCGATTCGTGCTCATTCCTGCGAGTGAGCACGTCCCGGCCGATCACCGCACGCCCAGCCCGGCGGCGGACAACCTCGAGTATCCCCGTCTCACGACCAGCCGTGTGATTGGCTTGACGTCGCGCAAAAACGGAGCGCATGTTGGAGCCGCTCGCGCGGATGCGCTCGGAGGTAGGAATGCTTCGTCTCGTCTCGTCTCGTCTCGTCTCGTCTCGTCTTCGCTGTTGATGTTCGTCGCCTGTTCGCGTGACGAGGCCGATAGCGGGGAGTACGGGGGCTCCGACGGCGGAGGAACCACTGCGTGTAACGACGAGCCAGGGAGCTTCGACTCCGTGCTCAACTGGACCAAGGCGGCAAACCCCAGCATTGCGGTCGACTTTCCCGCCGTGCACGTAGCCCATCTGCCGCCGCAGGGACCTGATCGCGATCCTGCGAGTGCGCGCATCTTCATGATGGGCGGATTTCAGGATCAGCACCTTTGGGATCCGCTGACGGGCGGCTTCACGAGCCACGTGCTCACCGACAACGTGAACTTCTTCTGCGCCGGGCATACGGTCACGCCGGGGGGCAGTTTGTTCGTCGCAGGCGGCGGTGGCGGCAGCTCGATGAACGCGATCAACGTCAGCTACCGTTTCGATCGCGCGGCCAGCGTGGGGCTGTGGCAACAACGAGCATCGATGGTGAACAACCGCTGGTACCCGACCTTGACGGTGCTCGCCGACGGACGGGTTCTCGCGTTCGGTGGCGAGGGCGGCGGCGCGAACGTGGGGGAGATCTACGATCCATCGAACAACACCTGGACGAGCATCCCCGCGCCGAATCTCGATCCTGCCCTGAACCCGCCGCCCTACCCATTCATGTTCCTTCTGCCCGACGGCAACGTTTTCTACGCCGGCGGCGAGACGCAAACGAACATTGGAAACGCGAGATACGGGCGTGTCCTCGTGATCGGTCCGGGCGCACCGGCGTGGTCGAGTCGAGTGTATGAGGCAGAGATCACAGGCGGATCCGCCGTGCAGTACAGCCCCGGGCGCTTCATGAAATCCGGCGGCGGAGACGCGGCGACGTCGCAAACGCAGTGGATCGACATGACGGGAAACTACCTCAGCGGGGACCGAAGCTGGGTCGGGCTGTCCGGGACGCAGGGGGACATGCTCGAGCCGAGGCATTTCCATCAGCTGACGCTGCTGCCCGACGGTCGTGTCGCCGCGACCGGGGGGAACTGGTACGGCAACGCCAAGAGCGGCGACATGTCCACGAATCCATGCGAGAGCCCGTCAGGCAGCGGAAACCTGATCAATCAGATTCCGTGCTCGGCCAACGCGAACTGCCCAACGGGTTTGTGCGGTCCACTGGTGGACCACGACGGGGACCGCTCGACTCCGACGATCAGAACCTGCGACCCGAAGAACAACCAGTGCTACGCCCAGCGATCCGCTGAGATCTGGGACCCGGCCACGAAATTGTGGTCGCCCTGCGCAGACGGCGACGCCGGCGAGGAGAGCAACCCGCGAATGTACCACTCGACCGCGCTGCTGTTGCGCGACGGTGGCGTCGTTTCGATGGGCGGTGGGCAACGGGCTGGGGTCATCGATCAGTACAACGCGCAGGTCTACCGTCCTCCGTATGGGGCGGGCACGCAGCCCGTGCTCGCGCTCCCCGCCAACTCCGTGAGCTACGGCGAGACGTTCGTGGTCAGCGTCTCGGGGATCGCCGCGTCCGAGTTCAACCTGCTTCGCCTAGGTTCGGTCACGCACTCGTTCAACATGGACCAGCGCTTCGTGCCGATCGCGGACTTCACGAGCGATGGTGGGAACGCCTACTCGCTCGAGGCTCCAAGCCAGGCCGGCACGGCACCCCCGGGTTGGTACATGCTGTTCGCGCTGAGCAACACCGGGGCCATCTCGCAGGGGCAGTACATCGAGATGAATGGGCGGCCACCCGTCGAGTGGGTCTGCGCGCCGGGCGCGGGCTTGACAGTGCGGGAACGTGGCTGCCTTCCGAGCAACGGCCCCACGTGCGGCGGCTCCTTCACGGACGTCACGCTGCAACCGCCCAGCTTGGGCGGGTCGCTGCGCGGCTGGGCGGTTCATACTCCGGCAGGCGCGGTGGTGAATCCTGCGAGCCCCACCGCCTCCGAGCTTGGCTACATCAATGGCCTTTGCCAACAGGCGTGCATCCGCGAGTGGGAGAACGAGCCAGGCGTGACGGCGACCTGCACGGCGGCCAACGCCTTCGTCGCGCCGACCACTCGCGCACCGACGGGCGCCAGCACGGAATCGACGCTAATCGACCTGTACGCCCACGGAGAAGGCGTCTTTCCCACCACCACGCTCGGGTGTGAGCTCGACTCGACCTGCTGCGCCGCCTTCGACGAGGCCGACTGCGCAGCTGCCTCGGACCGCAAGACCCCGGCCGGATCCGTGCTAGGACGCGGGCAGGCTTACGCAGTCTCATGGAACGCCTCTGCCAGCAGCCTGGCGATCATCACCAACCAGGGGACGACCTCTCGTGCGCTCAGCGGATCTGCTGGCTTCAGCCCCTGCCGCGACGGCAATTCCAGCGCCGCTTGTCCCTTCTACCTCGGCTCACTCACGGCTTCGACCTCTTCCGCGATGTCACCCGCGGCCACGTGCTCCGACGGGTCGACCTCGAGCCTCAGCGTCAGCAACGTGCAGATCCAGCTTGCGCAGCCCGCGATCGGTGTTGCGCGCGCGGCCACCGCCGAGCGCGGGTTCCCCGCGGGCGGACTCGTGCTCGTCATTACCGCAACCGTGGGCGGTCAGGTGTATTCGCGTCGCCAGCCGACTGCCAAGGCCGTGAGGGGCACGCAGAACGCCGGGGCGCTGACGCTCACCAACCTCGATACCACCTTGGTGGTGCCGTGCGGTGCCGGCACCACCTCGGTGACCGCCCGCGTGAACTTGAGCAGCTCGACGGTGACGGGATCTCCTCCCTCCGCGACGATCACGGTGCCCGCCCAGGTGACGTGCGGGGTCTCCCGGAGCCTGATCGCGAACGTATCCGACCCGAACAACGACATCGTCAGCACCCGCTGGCTTGTCGACGGTACGTTGCTCGCCTCGTCGGTGGCGTCTGTGAAGTTCACGGGGACGCACGAGTTGACCGTTCGTGTTCGCGACGCTCGCGGTGCCACGACTACAGCAAAGAAGGTGGTGTCATGTACATGAGGCACTGGTGCGGAGTGGCGCTCCTCGCTGGCGTGGCGTGCGGCCCTGATGGGGCCCAACCGCTCGCCGATGCGTCGTGGGTCGTGGGCAGATACGCGACGGGAGCGGGCTGCTCGCAAATGAGCGCGGGCGAGATATATACGTACATCATCGGATGCACGTCGAGGGAGTTCGCCGAGATCGAGTTCTTTGCCGATGGCCGCGTCGAGAGCGTGTACTTCGGTTGCAGCACCACGCCGGAAAGTCCCCGACTCCGCGAATCCGCGAGATGGCGGGCAACGCCGGAGGACGGGCTGGTCGTGATCGAACCCCGCAAACGCGACCAGACGCTCCACCTATTTGGGTTTGGTGGGCCCGCGTCCACCATGGAGGTGCATCGAACCGACGACTGCCATCAACTCTACGTCGTCAGCGACCAGCTGATCGGGACAGAACCAGAGTGGACCATCATCCATCGCGGCGAGTTCGAGTACTTCGATCCGGTGCCGACCGATGGATGCGAGGAGGAGGTACGGGCGGTCAACGTCCCAGAGTGCCCGGACGCGGACGAAGGCTGATTCGCGAAGGGGATGAGAGATCCGACATTGTCGTTGCGCCGCACCCAGCCCGGCGCTTCTCGCAGCTAGTGAGTCTTGGCCTAAGGGCGATTCAGCCTGACGCGCCCGCGTGAACTTGAGCAGCTCGACCGTGACGGGATCTCCTCCCTCCGCGACGATCACGGTGCCCGCCCAGGTGACGTGCG
>CADEGN010000377.1:0-2267 GCA_902826865.1 uncultured Myxococcales bacterium | reverse complement strand
TCGATCCGGTGCCGACCGATGGATGCGAGGAGGAGGTACGGGCGGTCAACGTCCCCGAGCGTCCGTACGCGGACGAAGGCTGATGCGCGAGGGGGATGAGAGATCCGACATCGTCGCCGCGGCGCACCCAGCCCGGCGCTTCTCGCAGGTACAGAGTCTTAACCTAAGGAGTAGCCGCGCACGGCGGTGCCCCGCCCCGTGGCCCGCCGCCCCCGGGACCGTCAGCGAATCACGCTCGCGTGACCGAACGTGCGTAGCTGGGGGGTCGCGGCCTCCGGTAGGCAAACACCGCGGTCTGTCCCTGGCGCCTCGACGCACGCGAGTCCGTCGCGGCAATCGGCCTGGTCCGCGCAGTCGTCGACGCGTGCGGGCTGGGCACGGGCGAGCGCGCATGCCCACGGATCCGCCGCGCCCAGACAGCGGGCCAGGTCCTCCGCGCGGGGCAGGGGCTGGCATGGATGTCCGCCTTCGCAGGCGCGAGACGAGAATCCGGCGGGAAACCAAGGGTCGGGTCCGAGGCAGGACGGATCGTCGCTGGTGCACGGCCCTGCCGGCAGGTCGCCGGCCGCCAGGCATGCGCCGAACTCGAAGCCCTGCTGCGCGCGGCACTCGTAGGGCTCAGGACACCCGAGATCAGGAAGCGGCGATCCCGGGAGGCTGCAGATCTGGTTCTCACCCTCGGGCCCTGCGTTGACGACCTTGCGGGTGCGCTCGGGCACCTTGCCCGCAGCGACCGCCGCCACGTACGCGCGCCGCCACGGCAGCTCCGACAGCAGGTGAGCCGAGGCACCACCTCGTAGCCCGTCACCGTCGCCGGGCAGATGGAATCCTGCGACGGATCGACGACGGTGGCACCCCGAACACGTCAGCGTGTCGATGCGGTGGGCCAGGGCCTCCGGACTCGCAAACGGGGTTACCGCGGGTTTCAGGTCGCTGTGTGACCAAGAGCGCTCGAACAAAGTGGGCTCGTCGGTGTGCGCGACGAACCGGGTCCAGTCGTTGAGATTGCTCTCGAGCGGCGGGGGCGTGCCTTCCCGTAGCGATTCGAGCACCTGCACACTCGTTAGTGCACGAACGACACCGTCGAAACCAAGACCCTTATAGAAGTACCCAGAGACCTCGAACGGGAGCGCGCCGTCGGAGAACCGGTGGGTATCGGGATGGTAGCGTCGAATCCACAGAGCGTTCACGCTGGGCTCCGTCACATGATCGCGGTCGCTGCGGGCATTGACTTCGATCGCCACGAGGTTGTGGCGGCGCAGCGCGTCCGCGTGCAGCGGGCGCCCGATCTCGGTCAGCGCCGTCACGGATTCGCCCGGTGCGCGCAGCCACGAACGCGCGACATCTCGGCATTGCACGCCGTCGTCGCGCTGCTGGAACACGACGTTGAACGCCACCGGAAGACGCCGCACGGTGTCACCGTCGCGATGCTCGAGCCGATAGAGCAGGCGCGTCTCGCCGCAGGTGCCAGGGAATTGATCGCGGCGGTCGAGGCGATTGACCACCCCCACGAGGGTCCAGTGCGTCCGAGGGTGGCCGACCCACCACTGCGGGAACCCGCTTCCCCAGTCCTCCACCAGGCTCCGATAGGCTGCGCGCGTGCGCAGTCGCTTGGTGCTCCAGCCGGCGGCGTCGAACAGTAGGCCGCCGAAGTCGAGGGGAGCCGCGAGCGGCTCGAGTTCGTCGCGATCGGCGACAAGCAGCACCGGATCGGCGCCCGCCCGTGCGCCCGCGTTCCCGCGGGCCGCGCTGGCGGATGTCGACTCCGACGCGTCCGCGGGCGGTCGTTGCCGCGGCGCGTCATCGGTTGGCTGGCGCGGTCCCTCGTCCCGTCGGCAGCTGGCCAGGCAGCTGAAGAGGACTGTGCACCCGAAATAAGCAGCGTTTCTCATCAGACCCATGGAGCGGAGTAACGCGCCCAAGTCGCTCGCCTGTTCCCCGCCGCGTCGACGCCGTGTGCGGAGAATGCTCACGGCGTTTGACCTTGCGGGCGAGCCGTGGTGGAAGCCAGATCGCTCCGACACCGACGGGATCTCCGAGAGCCCCATGGGGCGTGACAGCTGTTGTGCCCGCTCCGAGTCTCGGCACTCGGGGCAGTGCGGGACCCGACCCGGATCGATCCGTGGCCGAGCAGCGCCTGAATGATCGTGAGCGCCCCTTCGCCGTCGGCGGCTCGGGTCCGGCGAGGCCGTGGCTATCACCAGCTCGGTCGACTAGTCCTGAAATAAGCGCAGTAGACGGGCGAGACGCGGAATTCACCTGAAGGG
>CADEGN010000376.1 GCA_902826865.1 uncultured Myxococcales bacterium | reverse complement strand
CTGAGCCAACCACGCCCCCTCGCCGTCCACTGGTGGGATGACCACATCCGGGCCCTCAGCGATCACGCGCTGGTCCGCACCGCAGGGATCGATCGACTCGATCCGCCCGGGAATCTCGGTGGACGTCTGATCGCCCGCGTTATCCAGAGCCCGTCCGACGTCGAGCACGGCGAGCTCGAAGCTGCGGATCCCGACCAACCACCGCCCGTCAAATTGTTGCGGTCGACTTCCCCGGGGGCTGACGAGATCGCGCTCGTCGAGCTCTAGCACCTGCACGGGCCCGTCGTGGCCGCACACGGATGCGGTGGCGGCCGGGGGCAACGCCGCCGCAGGCTCACCGCAGCCGACGAACAACAACGCTGAGACCCTTGCGGCCTTGAACACCACGAACCCCATGATAGACGAGGAGGGGCGCCCCGACGGCGCCGTGCATCAATCGACGTCGATCAGCGCGTACGCGTACACGCCTGCCGGGTCGTTGAACGACGCCATCACCCGCGCGTGCTCCTCAAACTCGCGCGCGACCTTGGCGTAAGGCGTGCCGGCAATGCTCGGCAGCCCCAACCCAGCCACCACGGCTTCAGCCTGCCCGCCGAGGAGCTTCTTCATGATGCGCTCCTTGAACCCGAGCTCACGCTCTACGTACTCGACCTGATAGCTGTCACCCAGCTCACCGCGCGTTGCCGCTGACGCAATGGCATCCGATAGCCCACCGAGTTGGTCGACAAGACCAGCCGCGTGCGCGTCCACTCCGCTCCACACCCGCCCTTGCGCGATGGCATCCACCTGCTCGACCGTCATGTTGCGAGCGGCCGCCACACGGGTGAGAAACTCTTGATACCCGTGCTCGATTCCGCTTTGCATCGCACGGGCGACCGCGGGGTCGAGCGCGCGTTGCGGCGAAATGCCTGCGAACTTGGTCGTGGCCACGCCGTCGCTGTGGATTCCGACGTTGTTTGCCAGCGCCTTGCTGATGTTCGGGAACATGCCGAAAATCCCGATCGATCCCGTAATCGTCGTTGGGCTGGCCCAGATCTCGTCCGCTGCGGTGCTGATCCAATATCCGCCCGAAGCCGCGACGGATCCCATCGACACCACAACTGGCTTGCCGGCCGCGCGCGCGAGCTCGAATTCGCGGCGGATGACCTCGGACGCGAATGCGCTGCCGCCTCCGCTGTCGACGCGCAGCACCAGTGCCTTCACGTCCTCGTCCTGTCGAGCCTTGCGAATGAGCTCCGCGGTGGAGTCGCCACCGATGGCTCCGGGTGGCTGCTGACCGTCCATGATGTTGCCGCGAGCGACGATGACCGCGATCTTCTTGCCGTGAAGGTTGCGTGGCGATTCATCCCGGGCGAACTCAAGGTACTCAGCCGCAGCAACGCGATGGAAGTCGTGGGTCTTCTCGTCCTCGCCGACCAACTCGATCAGTCGATCGCGAACGGCGTCGCGACCTCCGAGCTTGTCCACCAGGCCACTATCGAGCGCCGCCTTGGCGGTATCGCCTCCAGCCTTGACGACGTGATCGTCGTAGCGCTCGGCGTAATTGCGCAACTCGTCGACCGCAACCCCGCGAGCCCTGCTCACGTCGGCGAGATAGGCGCCCCAGAGATCGCCCATCCACTCTAGATCGGCCTCGCGCGCCTCGGGCGACATGTCGTTGCGGGTGAATGGCTCCACCGCCGACTTGTACTTGCCGACGCGGAAGATGTGCCACTCCACCTCGAAACGATCGAGCGCGTCCTTGAAGTACGTGTGGTAGCGACCGAGGCCCGCAAGCTCCACCTGCCCCATGTTGTGCATGTAGATCTCGTCGCTATGCGATGCGAGATAATAGGCAGCTTGGGAGTAGGAATCGGCCGTGGCGAGCACCTTCTTGCCCGAGGCCTTGAACTTGGTCAGCGCCGCGCCCAGTTCCTGCAACTTACTAACGCCGGCGGATTCGAGCTCGCTGAGATCGAGGACCAAAACGTCGATGCGGTCGTCTTCACCGGCGCGCTCGATCGTCTCGACCATATCTCGCAGCAGCGTCTCGTTCGTTCCACCGTCCCCGAGCAAGGCGCCGATCGAGGGTCCTTCGCCGGTGAGCTGATCAACGATCGTCCCCTTCGGCTGGATCACCAGGGCATTGTCGGCAGCGAACGACGGACCCTTGCCGCCAAGCAGCAAAACGACCAGCGCGACGGCAACGATGATGAACAACACGTTCAGGGTCGCGACGCGGATGGCGTTGCTGATGCTCCACGCACGCTTGAGCCCGCGGCCGATGCGGTGCATGACGCGGCGGACAATTCGGTTGCCTCGGGGCTGTGGGAGTGGCACCACTGCAGTCTGGCCGATCGCCGCACGCGCGCGCTCTTGCCTTGGACGTGACTAAGCTCAGACAGGGTGCGGTGGCGCCGAATTGTCGCGAACAAAGCGGCGTAGCCACCCCTGTGCCTCCGGGTTTCACGGGGAGTCCGATCTTTCGTCGGCGGTGCGCCGCGCGCAACCCGTACGGATGCGGGCGTTGGGGCGGCGGCGATCGGCGAGCCGGCGCCTAGGCGAGCAGCTGATCTAGCACCCCATGCGGCAGGCTTGGGTCACCAAAGTCGTCGATCGTGCTCCCATCCGCCTTGCGAAGACCCGCGGCGCTGCCGATCGTCTCCAGCATTCGCGCGATCGTGATCTCGTCCCCAAGGTTGATGTACTGCCCCTGGCGCAGAAATCCACCGCCGCCGCCGGCGAGGACGAACGGGCAATTGTAGCTCGAATGGGCCGGACCGTTGCCGTTGTCGTTGCACCACACCGCAACGCCGGCATCGATCAGATAGCTTCCGTCAGGCATCTGGTATTCGGCCAACCTGTCGAGCAGGTACTTGAACGCACGCGCGAAGTGCACGTCAACGTAGTGGTGGAGGAGGTCAGCGTTCGGGATGATTGCGCCGCTCGAATCATGCGAGGCGCGCCGGTGCGAGAGGAAGTGGAAATTCTCCATCAGCTCGCCGGTCTCGATATTGCTGTAGCGGGTATTCCCGTCGTTTCCGACCCCGACTTGAATCGCGACCGACCGTGTGTAGCCGCAGGCGACGGCGATGGCCGCCACCGCCATGTGGGCCTGCACTGCTTTCATCACGTCGTCGCCGTTGTCGCTGGCGAAGCCGTCGCTTAGCCCGTCGACGGCCATCTGCTGCTCGGTTGAGAGGTTGCACGAAAGGGTGTTCTCGAGGTCGCGGATGCTCTGGAAATGCAGGTCGAGTCGCTCACGGTCCTTCGCGCTGAGTTCTGACTTGGCCATCAGCGACTGCATCTGACCGCGCACGAGATCGTTCACGCTCTTTTGCCGAGCTGCGATCAACTCAAACTGTGCACTGTCGATGCCCATCATGCCCATGTAGGCAACCCGGGGATCCGCGAGCGCTGCTCGGCGTTGATTGGCCCCGCGATACGAAATACAGGGGCCACCGAGCCATCCGTTGGGGACGCCAGCGTAGAGAAAGAGCGAGTCACGGCCATCCGGGTTCAGTTCACGCCCGATGCGGTGATCGATCGACTCGCCGTTGGCCTCGGAGTCGCCGCCCACCCCCTCAACGACGGGCCCTTGGGCGGTGAGGAGCTGAAGCGCACCGCGGGCGTGCCCATCCGCGTAGTTGAAGTCCTGCATGTTGACGCCACCCACGACAAGGAGGCGACCGAGGTGATCCGAAAGTTCTTCCATCGTGCGACCCGCGACGGTGGTCGCGCTGAGGGGTCCCTCGCTCGACGGCCAGAACCGCTCGGGCTCCGCGCCGAGCTCGGTGTTCTGAGCGCACGCGACTCCACACGCTTGGCGAAAGAAGATAGCGAACGGCGAAACAGCGGGATCGGCCGCCCGAGCACCACGCGGCGCCAACCCCTCGAGGGCGGGCAACGCCAACGTCGCGCCTCCGATTCCCTTGAGCATCCATCGGCGTTGCACCTTCATTGCAATTCCTCCGTGGCGCGGCTGAGAAATGCCCGCGACGTGGTGATTTGAATCAACAGCTCGCGGACCGGCAGGTCACCGTCGAGAGAGTCCCCGCCGACGCGAGTCGTGAAGGCCAGATCCTCAGTGGCTGTGGGCCGCCCGTGGGCAAATTCGAGCCAGTGGCGCAGGTAACACGCATGCACCGAAGGGCTGGCCGCCAGCGCTTCGACCAAATCGATGGCGTTGTTGACGTGCACCTGGGCCCCGTCGAGGGAAATGTCGCTGCTCGCATCAACCGTCATTCCGGCGTCCATCACCCGCCAGGCCCCGGTCGAGTCGTAGTTCTCGAACGGAAAACCGAACGGATTAATCATGCCGCCGTGGCAGGTCACACAGCTGCTCCCGGCTTGCTCGGTGTGATCCTCTACGGTCTGGCGGTTTGTGCGGCCCTCGGCCGACGGCACAGGTGGCACACCGTCGGGCGGGGCTGCGATCACCATGCACGCCAGGCGCTGGGCGACGAACACACCTCGGTGGATCGGATCGGGATTGGCGGTCGTGGCGTGGGCGGCGAGAAACGCCGCCTGGGTGAGGATGCCCCGCCGTTGGGTCGGGTCGAGCTCAGCTGCCACCCAGCTCGGGCCAAACGAGCCTTCAAGGCCGTAGATGCGCGCGAGATCGTCGTTGACGAACGTGCTTGTCGAGGTAAGAAGCTCGTTTAAGCTGCCGCCGCGGTCGAACACAACGTCGGCGACAAAACGCTCGAACTCCTCGCCCACGATCTCGCCGAGGTCCGGCGGTGCGTCAGGGTAAAACGCGGGCGACGGGTCGACATTGGGAAACTTGATGGCTTGGAACAGCTGACCGTGGAAGTGATCGACGACCGCGCGAGCCCGGGGGTCGCTGAGCATGCGGTCGACCTGTGCGGCGACGCCATCGGCGTCCGCCAACCCATCCTCCGCAGCGATGTCGAGCAGCGCATCGTCGGGCATCGAGTCCCACAGGAAGTAAGAGATGCGCGACGCCCGTTCCCAACTCGACAACGGGATCACGTCACCCGAGACGTCGTTGCTGGTCTCAATCCGATACAAGAAGTGCGGCGACTGGAGAATCGTCTCTAGCGTGAGGCGCACGCCGGCAACGAAAGGATCGACGCCCTCGTACAGCGAGGGTGCCTCCGAGAACAGCGCCACGAGCTGAGTCACTTCATCCTCAGCTAGCGGGCGACGGTAGGCACGCCGTCCGAACTCCACGACAAACTGCTCGGCCCGCGCGTCCGCGTCTCCGCCGTCGGGCGGGAGAATTGCCTCCATCGCCGCGGCGTCTGCGGTGACTTGCTCGGCGAGCTGCACAGCCGCGCCCCGGTAGGCCTGCCAGAGGGTCTGATCCACCTCCAACACGGTCGCCTGGTTGTCGAACATGAACCCGCCGATCGCGGGGTCGGTGCGGAAGTTCTCCGAGAGGCCGGTGGGTGCCGACAATCCCAACAGATCCACAACGGTATTTTCCCACTGCGTATGAGTGAGGCGGAAGATGCGGGTCGACGGTGCGGGCAGCTCGTCGACGGGACCGGCGTCGTCACCACCTTCGCCTGCGGTCGCGGTGCCACCTGCGTCGCCATCGCCATCGCCGCCGCCCCCGGCGGTGCTCCCGAGTCCGTTGTAGCAGCCGCCGATCCACAGCGAGCTGACAACTGCCCAGCTCCCGTACGATCTTCGTCGCGCGATTGGTTCTGGCATCCGCGGCACCTCGCTGGATCAGCTTCGGTGAATCGCGACCTAGGCTCAACTTAAACTGCCCACCACGCGAGCGACTACTCGGGTTAACACGCTGCGCTCGTTGGCCGCGCTACGCGTTTGACGCTCAGATTCCGAACCGAGGTCACCAGACCACACACGTGCCACACTCAACTGAGCTCAATCGGCGCGGTATTGGCCAGGAGACGCCGAACCACAGTGAGCGCTTCGTCGACATGCTGGCGCGCGCGCAATTGTGACGCGAATCCGTGTCGCACAACGCCACCGCGATCGATCACGAATGTAACGCGATTGCGAAACACTCCGAGCCAGTTGCCCACGCCGTAGGCCCGGCGAAGCTCGCCGTCGCTATCCGCCACGAGTTGGAAAGGAAGCCGTCGGTGTTCGGCAAAGTCGCGATGTGAAGCGTCGGAGTCGTCGCTCACGCCCACGACTTGCGCGCCGGCGGCGACGAAGTCCTCGTAGGCATCCCGGAACGCGCAAGCCTCGGCGACGCAGCCAGCGGTCTCGTCCTTTGGATAAAAGTACAGCACGACGACACGGCCCTGTTCGCGACCGACCGTCACGTTCGTGCCATCGTGGGCCGTGCGGGTGAACGACGGGGCGAGCATCCCATTGGAAATCATGTGAACTCCGTATCAGCGAACGTGCACAACCGGGTCGAGCATCCAGTGAGCTTCGCTGGTGCCCGCAGCGACGGCGGCGGCGATCTCGGCGGCGATCTCCGGCATCCTCGCGACCGGATGTTCTCCACCCTGGTAGAAGAACCGTGGGCCCTCACGGCTCTCTTCGTACCAGGCGTCTAGATCGTCGACG
>CADEGN010000375.1 GCA_902826865.1 uncultured Myxococcales bacterium | reverse complement strand
GACGGCAACGGGCTCGGATCGGAGGGGAAGATCCCGCACTACGAGTTTCTGCTCACTACGGGTGAGCTGCTCGGCAATGACGCCGCCCCCGACGGAGGCTGAGGCGATACTTCACTCCCCCTCGAGACGGCGGACGCCTGGCGCGCTCGTGGCTAGGTGCCACGGGCTGGTGTGTGCGGTGGCGTTCGGGGCCCCCGCGCGAACACCGAGTGCGGGGACCATGACAAGCCGCGACCCCCTTTGTACCTCTTCTCCGCGGCGACATCCTCGATGCCCAGATCGGCATCGGCTGCGTGAAGTGACGCCGTGCTCCTGCTCGGGCGGTCGCATGGGCTGCGCGTGCCGTAGGCGGGTCAATGTCCCGGGGATGCTCGGCTGCACCACGCCGGCGGATCGAGCGCGCCGCAGATCGTGTACTCCGCTTCCCCAATCCCGAGCAGCGACAGCCCGGACAAGCCGAGGATCGCAGCGACGAGCGCGGCGGCGCAGAGCGTCCGCGAGGGGCGGTGGACCGCCGCTGCCAGGAGTCCACAAGTGGCGGCCTGTGCGACGAGCCCGAGCTTGGTCCATGCGCCGAGTTGGTCCCAAAGACCGACGAGGTGATCCACGGGGGTCGAACGCGCCCGGCGGCCGGGGCTTTCAGTTTCTTCCGGACGCGGCGGACTCGGTCGCTCTGGCGCCCGCGAACCTTCTGCTCGAGCATCTCCACGGGCGGGGTAAGACCACCGCGCGCAACCGGGCCCTCACGCCAGGCGATCGCGCCCACGAGTCGAGCCGCGAGACCGTGGAATCCGCCAATGCAATCGTCCCTGCGAGCTGCTCGACGGCGGCCGCGAGCAGCTCGCGTCGAACACGGCTGGCCACGGTGCCGGCGGGTACCCCGAGCAGCGCGGCGCACTCGTCCCGCGAGAGAGGCCCTCGAAGAGCTGCAGCTTGAGGACGGTCTGGTATTCCAAAGGGATCGCGCGGAGCCCCAGCCGCTCTTCCTGCGGCCCTGCAGGCGATGCCCGGGGTGCATATTTCGAGCCCGGGTAGACCGCGCGCGCGTGCGTCCGTACCATGATCCCCCGTGTTCGATCGCTCGACGCTTCTCGCTGCGATCCCTGGCCTGGTGCACGGCTTCACCGACCGCGAGGGCGGTGTCTCCACCGGTCGCTACGCGAGCCTCAACATGGCGAGCAAGTGGGGAGACGACGTGGTCGCCGTCGCGGAGAACCGCCGGCGTCTCGGGGTTGCGGCCGGCTTCGATCCCGCCCGCCTACGGCTGGTTCGGCAGGTCCACGGTGCGGCGGTCGCGGGCCCAGAGAATACGAGCCCCGACGCGGAGGCCGACGCGCTGGTGACCACGGTGCGCGCGCGAGAGACGGTCGGCGTGTTGACGGCCGATTGCGTGCCCGTGCTCATCGCCGATCGCGACGGCACAGCTGCAGCGGCGGTCCACAGCGGTTGGCGCGGCACCCTGGCCGGCGTGGTGCCGGCGGCGGTTCGCGTGCTCCTGGCGCGAGGGATCAAGCCTGCGGATCTGGTGGTTGCGATTGGCCCGTGCATCGAACAACCCGCGTTCGAGGTGGGTCCCGAGGTCGCCGCGGCGTTCGAACCGCGGTTCGTCGACACCCGATCGACCCGACCTCATATCGACCTCGTGGCCGCGGTTCGCGACCAGCTCGTTGCGCTGGGCGTGCCGGCCGAGACGATCGAACGCGTGGGTGGCTGCACCCACGCCCATCCCCACCGCTGGTTCTCCTACCGCCGTGACGGCGCGTGCATCGGACAGATGCTCGCCTTCATCGGCTGGGCGTGAGCGCTATTTCGCCGGGGCGTTATCCGCCTTTTGCATATTCCGGTACGAGTCTTCGAGGGTGCTCCCGGCCTTCGGCGTCACCATGGCGACCACGGACATCACGGTGATCCAGCCGAAGAGAAACACGAACCCGAGGAACACCAGGAGCTGAGACAGGCCCGTCACGCCCATGGGCGGTTTTGAGGCCTGAACTTCCCACTTGTTGTCGGCGATATCGGCGGTGGACATCGGTGCGCTCCCCCGGACCCCAGACAACTGGACTCGGGCTAGGTTCCGCAACCTAGCATGGTGGTGCACAGGGGAACAACCCGGGGGGACCCCAGGCGGGACCCACGCCGGCCGCTCGGGGGCTCGCGCAGCCGCTGCGCCCGAAAGGGCGGCGTTCGAGAGTGGGCGTATCAAGTGGTATCAGGCGGTCTCAGGGGGTATCGAGGCCGTAGGCGGCCAATATCTCGCTGTTGAGCGCCTGCAGTTGGGCCAAGGCCTTGAGGTAGTTGACCTGCGCCGAGAGCGCGGCGGCCTGGGCCTTATCGAGCTCGTCGAGGCGGAGCAGAACATCGAAGTTGGTGGACCGACCCACATCAAACCGCGCCTGCTCAGCCTTGAGATTCTCTTGGGCGAGATCGACTGAGATCTGCGCGACGTCCATCACCTTGCCGGTGGTGCGCAGCGAGTTGGCCGCCCGGATCACGCCGCCCACCACAAGTTGGCGCGCCCGGTCGAGGTTGACCTGGGCCTTTCGCAGCTGGGCCTTGGCGGCGGCATGCTGCCCCTTGGCGGTTCGATTCATCACGTCCCAGGTCAGGTTGAGCCCGCCCGACAACGTCCAATCGGCGAGCAGCCCCTTGTCGCGGTCGTAGGGGACGTTGAAGAAGTTCTTGAACGCCTCGCCCCAGTTGCCCTCCTTGCCGGGATCACCTGTCTGGTCCTGCGCAGCGCGGTCGATGCTGCGGCCCTGCGGCAAGAATGTGGCGGTGGCGTCGAGTTGAGGCAGTCGACGGTTGGCGGCGACCATTTCGTCGATCCGCCCCGACGCGATCTGGAGCTCGAGCTGGCGGATCTGTGGGTTCTGGGCGAGCGCGCGGTCCACCTCGTCGGGGATGTTGACCGGCTTGGGCCGGACGAGCGGATCGGTGGTGGGCACGACGCCGTACGTCGCGCTCTTGCCGGTGAATTCCTCGCCCATCAGCGTGCGCAGGGTCAGGCTCTTGTCGAGCAGGTTGTACTCGGCGGTGAGGACGTCGCTTTCGCGGGCGGCGAGCGCCTGCTCGACCGCCTTGGCGTCGACCGGCGAGAGCCTGCCCGCGGCGACCAGCGCGTTGGTGCGATCGAGTTGCTTGCCCGCGAGCTCAACGCTGTTGCGTTTGTTCTGCAGGTCGCGATGGGCGAAAAGGACGTCCCAGTAGGCGGAGACCAGATCCCGGACCAGATTTTGCGCCGTGACGATTTGGGCCGCCTGGGCCGCATTGACCGCGAGCTTGGCCTTGTTGATGTCCGCGCGGTTGACCTTGATCCCTGCCCCCCTGAGCAGGGGCTGGGTGAGCGTCAACGTCGGGGCGATGCGGTAGGTCGAGAGTTGCGTGCTTCCGGCGTTGGCGTTGAAGAAGTTGGTGGCCTGATCCTGCGTGGCGCGCGACACGTCGAGGCGCAACGTGAGTGAGCCCCCGGTTGCAAACTTGCGGGTAAACCCGGCGAAGATGCCGAGCTGGCGTTGACCCGTGGTGATGGTGAATTGCGAACCGCGTTGCGGCGTCTTCGCGATCGCGCCGGTCACCCCCGAGACGACGATGAGATCGAACACGCCTTGGGCGGCGAGTACATTGGCTTCGGTGATCTCGACGTCGATGGCATTGCTCCGCAAATCGATGTTCTTATCGAGCGCGCGCTTGAGGACGTCCGATAGCAGCATGGGATCGCTGGCAAAGGGCGGCTCGTAGCCTTCGGGCAGGCCTCGCTCGAGTCCCTCGTCGGCAGGCGGGGTCGGCGGTGGTGTGGTCGGCCCGAGGTCGGATTTGGGCTCGCCCGCGGGGGCGACGGGCGGATCGCCAACATCGCGCGCCGGGCCGCTGGGGACAGGAGCGAGGGCCAGAACAGTCGTGAGCAGCAGCACGTGGATGGCCTCGGTTGCGGAGGTCGGGCCACCGCAAACCGCGGATACCGTCTCGAGGTGTCCGCGGTCAAGCGCCACAGCAGTGGCCGCCAAAGCATGTGATTCGCGGTGGGCGGTTCGAGCTGCCCGCGCGCCCACCCCTCGGACGGCGGGTAGACGGGGCAGCCGCGCGGGTAGTTTCACCGCCGGTCATCGATGTAAGGTTCGCCCGGGGTACCCGTTGCCTGCCGCAAGGAGAAGGTCCCGCGCCGCGCGACGCTCGCCCAAGGCCGCCCCAGGCCAACACTGGCTTTGGCCCCGCCTGCGGGCGCGTCCAACGCCCTGCGGTGGAATGCGACGCTGGTGACCGACGATCCAGATGACCCTGAGTCCGACGAGAGAGACCTGGTGGCCCGTGCCCAGGCCGGCCACGCCGACGCCCTCCGCGACCTCTATGCGCGCTATGCCCAGGCGGTCCACCGCTTCGGGATCCTCCCGCTGGTCCACGACCGCACGCTCGCCGAGGACCTGCTCGCGGACACGTTCGTGCGCGCGATCGAAAACCTTGGCCGGTTTCGTTGGCAGGGCAAGGGCTTGTTGCCCTGGCTCATCCGGATCGCGAAGAACCTCACCCTCGACCACCTTCGTCGCTCGGGGCGCTTCACGGGATGGCCCGAAGGGCTCGATCCCGGGGTCGCGGATGATGCGGCCTCGAGCGCAGAAGCTGCCGCAGCCGAGCGCGAGATCGAAGTCTTGTTGCGCAAGCGGATCGCAGAGTGTCTCGAGCTCGTCAATCCGCGCTATCGCAGGGTTTTGCAGCTGCGCCTCGTCGACGGCACGCCGCGCGAGCTCGCCGCTGCGCAGATGGAGGTCTCGGTCGGCACATTGGACGTGCTCCTGTTTCGGGCCTGCAAAGCCTTTCGTAAGGTGTATGTCGAGCGCTACGGCGAAGCGCCCGGCCTCGAGTTCGGAGCCATCGGCGCATGACTGAGCTGTCCCCACTTCTTCGCACCGGCACCCTCGGCGAGCTCTCGGCTGCCGAACGCGAGCGAATCGCGGCCGAGCTGCGCGCTCTCGGCGAGGACGGCTTCATCGACGGCGAGGTCGACGAGGGCGCGGTGGTCGAGGTCGCCGCACTCATCGGATCCGTCCATGGGCCGGCGATCGATCCGCCGCTGTCGGAGATCGAGCAACGACGCGCGTGGCGGAGGGTCGCGACGCGTGTGCCAGCCCCACCAGCATCGATGCGAGGTGGCGGTTCGCCCCCGCGCGTGGGCTTGGCGGCGGTGGGCTTTGCGGCGGCTGTGATGCTCGCCCTGATCCCAACGCTCCGTGAACGCGGCCATGATCGGCCTGGCGACGCGGCGGGGCGCGCGGCTGCGACGTCACTCGGGGCCGATGCCCGGCGTGCGTTGGAGGCGTTGCCGGGCGAGAGCGATGGCGCCCGGGCCCAGGCGCTCGCGGACGCCTATGCGGCGCGATTGCACGGAGCACAGGAGCGCCCGCAATGACGCGCGTGGTCCCGAGGTTGCGGGCGATCATGAAGCCATTCGTCCGTTTCGTGACGTGCACCGTGCTCTTCACGGGTGGACTCGGGTGTGATCCCGACGCCGCGGCCGACGATGGGTCGGAGCGCGAGGCCCCCGACACGAGGCTGCAGACGCGAATGCTTGCCGCCGGCGCACCGACGCCAGTGGCTCTGGCCTACGCGCGTACGGTTGCCCGGGCGCATCGCGAAGCGGATCGCGCCGTCGGTCTCGAGGCTCGGGCGGCGATCCTGCGCGCGGCGCTGGCCGAACCGGTGCCTGGCGACATGCCAGAGGCGGAGGTTCTCCGGCTCGAGTTGGCCGCGCGACTGGGCGAGACGATGGCGGAGCGCCCCGAGGGCGCGGCGGCGGCAGTGGAGCTGCTCGCGCCGATGCTTCACCCCGCGCGCGTGCTGCCGCGCGACCGTGCCACCGCCCGGGCGCTCGTTACCCTCGGAGATCTCGCTGTGGCGACCGGTGACGATGCACTCGCGGTGGGGAGCTACATGCGAGCGATCCGTGTAATGTCGTCCTTACGTCAGGAGCTCGTGCGATGAGGCTGATCGCGACGACGCAAGTCAAGATCGGGCTGGGCCTTGTCCTGGTGTGGCTCCTCGGCTGCAGGTCCGGCCCGTCGGGGAGCGGCGGCGGGTCGACGGTGCCGCCGGGGGGCGGCACGACCAAGCCTGGTCCAGATCCCCAAGGACAAGAGGGCGGCGATGGGATGGGCGAGATGACCGGCCGCCTCCAACGCCTGGTAGGTCAGGAGCGAGGCCTGCGCGCCACTGCGGCCGCCGACGCGGCCGTTTGTGAGGAGCTTTGCGAGCTCTCCACGGCGATCTGCAGCGTCCAGGAGAAGGTCTGCGAGCTCGCCGACGCCCACCCCAGCGATGACGCGTATCAGTCCCTGTGTCGCGAGGCGCGGACCGAATGCCGCGAGGCGCAGGAGTCCTGCGTGGCTTGCGGTACCGCCAACCAGACCCGCGGGCCCGAGCCCGCACCGCGCTAGTGCCCGGTGTCGGAAGTTCGTGCCGGGTTAGGTGCGGGGCTGCGACCCGATGGCAGCGTTGCTCGGCGCTCGCAGTACGCCCGGTACAGCTTCG
>CADEGN010000374.1 GCA_902826865.1 uncultured Myxococcales bacterium | reverse complement strand
GGGCCGAGACGCCGCCCTTTGCCAGCTCGTCGGCGGCCGCCAGCGCCTCGGGGATCGTGATGCCGGCCGCCACCAGCGTCACCGTGTCCGATGCTGACGAGCGAAGCACCTTGCTGCCGCCGACCGGGAACTTCTCGTCCGGGCTGTAAATGACCGGCGTCGCGGCACGCGTCGTCCGCATATAGACGACACCCTTGATGTCGGCCATCTCAGCCACGAGCTGTGCTGTCTGGTTCGCGTCGCACGGATACAGCACCGTACTCCCGCCAACTGCCCGCATCATGGCGAGGTCTTCAAGCGCCATCTGCGACGGGCCGTCCTCGCCAATCGACACCCCCGCGTGGGAGCCGCACAGCCGAATGTTCGCCTTCGAGATCGCAGACATCCGCACGAAGTCGTACGCCCGCGAGAGGAACGCCGCGAACGTCGCTGCGTATGCCGTGTAGTGGCGCACGCTCAGCCCGACGGCCGTCGCGACCATCTGCTGCTCAGCGATGTACGACTGGAAGAACCGCTCGGGGAACTTCTCCTGGAATTCCTCGGTGAACGTGGAGTTTCCCACCTCGGCATCGATGGCCACCACGTCTCCACGCGCCGCCCCGAGCGCAACCAGGGCGTCCCCAAACGCCTGCCGGGTCGCGTACTTCTTGCCAAGCTCCCAGGACGGCAGCTTCAGGCCGTTTGCCTTAGGAGCGGGCATCTGGGCGCCCGCCGGCGGAGCTTTTGGAGTGACCGCGATGCTGCGGACACCGCCCAGCTCCGCAATTGCCGCCTCGGCCTGCTCCTTCGAGAGCGCCTTGCCGTGCCAGTTCTCCTTGTCCTCGACCAGCGAGACGCCGGAGCCCTTTTTCGTCTTGGCGATGATCATCGTTGGCTGATCGCCGCCAGCAGTCGCCTCGGTGAACGCCGCGTCGATCTCCTCGAAATTGTGACCATCGATTTCGATGGCGCGCCAGCCGAACGCCCGCGCCCGCGCCGCATAGATCTCCGTGTGCCACTGGAGCGCCGTCGGGCCGCGCTGCCCGAGCCGGTTCACGTCCACAATGGCAATCAGGTTGCCGAGCTTCTCATCGGAAGCTCGCGCCATACCTTCCCAGATGCTGCCCTCGGCCATTTCGCTGTCGCCGCAAATGACCCAGGTGCGGAAATCGGCCTTGTCCAGCTGCTTGCCAGCCAGCGCAACCCCAATTCCAATCGGCAGGCCCTGCCCGAGAGAGCCCGTCGCCACATCCACCCACGGCAGATCGGGCGTCGGATGGCCTTCCAGGCGGCTGCCCAGCTTCCTGAGCGTCATCAGCTCTTCGTCGGAGACGGCGCCGGCGGCTCTGTAGATCGAGTAGAGCAGCCGGCGCGCCGACGTGCCCAATCCGGTCGGCGTGCGGCGAGCTCCGCGTGCTCGGGTTGCTCGTCGGAGGGGCGCCGGAGAACGGCCGCGAGACGCCGGCATCTCGTGTACGACCGCGGGCGCCACCACCTCGTCGTAGTATACCCTTGCCGCGTGCTCTCCCTGCTATCGCCCGAACTGACGGAGTACATCGAGCGGCACAGCCCGGCGCCGTCTCCACTGCTCGCCGAGCTGCGTGCGCGCACGTTCGCCGAACTCGACGATCCACAGATGCAGGTCGGTGCGGTCGAGGGTGCGCTGTTGCGGATGCTCGTCACGCTCTCGGGGGCGCGACGCGTGCTCGAGCTCGGCACATTCAGCGGGTATTCGAGCCTGAGCATGGCAGAGGCCTTGCCCGCTGACGGGCATCTGGTCACCTGCGACGTGGACGAGGTCGCGACCTCGATCGCCCGCGAGTTCTTCGCCCGCAGCCCGCACGGCCACAAGATCGAGCTGCGCATGGGCCCGGCCCTCGACACCCTCGCCGCCCTCGCCCACGCCGGGCAGCGCTTCGACTTGGCCTTTGTGGACGCGGACAAGACCAACTACCCGGCCTACTACGCCGCGATCCTGCCGCTGCTGCCCGCCGGTGGCCTTCTTGTGGCTGACAACGCCCTATGGTCGGGCCGCGTCGTCGCACCAAACGACGAGGACGCCCGCGCGATCGCGCGCTTCAACGCACAAGTCCACGACGATCCTCGGGTCGACCACGTCCTGCTGTCGGTGCGCGACGGTGTCATGTTGGCACGCAAGCGCTGACCATCCGCACTTCCGACAATCGTCCGCGCAGCTTTGCCGAAGCCGCGCACGCACCTTACACTGAGCGCTGTCATGAACTCGATCGTGTCAGCCGTGCGGCCAGGACTGCGCACCACCGGCCAGGCCGCGACGAGCGATGAGCGTGCAGGCCTGGCCGATGTCGCTGCAGCCATCGCCCACGTCGTGCGGGGAAAAAACGAGATCATCTCCCTATCGCTCGTCGCCCTCGTGGCGCGGGGCCACCTGTTGATCGAGGACATTCCCGGCGTTGGCAAGAGCACCCTCGCGCGCTGCCTCGCCCAGGCGGTTGGCGGCGAGTTTCGTCGGATCCAATTTACGAGCGACCTGCTGCCCGCGGATCTGGTCGGCGTGAGCGTCCTGCGCCCGGGATTTGAGCGCTCCGAGTTCCGCCCGGGTCCCCTGTTCGCCAACTTCGTGCTCGCCGACGAGATCAATCGCGCGCCCCCGCGGACCCAGAGCGCTTTGCTCGAAGCCATGGGCGAGCAGACGATCAGCGTGGACGGGATTTCGCACGCCCTGCCATCCCCGTTCATGGTCATCGCGACCCAGAACCCAACCGAACACCACGGCACCTACCCCCTACCCGAGTCGCAGCGCGACCGGTTCATCATGCGGCTATCGATGGGGTACGCCGCCGCCGATGTCGAGGCGGCCCTGCTTGCCGGCGACGGCGATCGCGAGACCTCGGTGGTCCAGGCGGTGACCACCGCCGAGATCGTGCTGGCGGCCCAAACCTTGGCAGAAGGGGTTTTCGTTCACCCCGATCTCGCGAGCTACGCCCAGCGCGTGGTCCAGGAAACGCGCCAACATCCCGGCGTGCGCCTCGGAGTTAGTACCCGCGGCGCCCTGGCCTGGATCCGTGCCGCGCGCGCGCGCGCGTGGCTCGAACGTCGCCCCAGCATCTCCATCGACGACCTTCAAGACCTCGCGGTCCCGGTCCTCGCCCACCGTGTGATCGCCGCCACCAACCTCGACGACGCCGTCGCGGTCGCAGCCGATCGCGTGCGGGAGATCGTGGCGCTCACCGCTGTGCCGCGCTGATCGGCAGACCATGGCGGGTCAACGGCGCAAGCGCACGTTTATCCGCCGAGCGCTCACCGCTCGCGGGCGCAGCCTCGAGATCACCCGGGCGGGCTGGCTATTCATCCTGCTCACGTTGGCGGTCGGCTTCGCCGCGATCAACTCGGGCTCGAACCTCTTGCACGCGGTGTTTGGCGCCCAGATGGCGCTCATCATCGGCAGCGGGATCCTCAGCGAAGCCATGGTGCGCCGCACGGTCGCGCATCGACGCCCCGCCGGTGACATCTACGCCGGCGAAGCCGCGGTCGTGCGCGTCGAGCTGCAGAACCTCGACCCCCGCGCGGACGTGCTCTCCGTGAGCGTCGAAGACGACGATCGCATCGACGGCGCCGGTGCGTGCGCCCCGGTGTTTACGGTTCGGATCCCGGGCGGCGCCCAGGTCGAACTCCCCACCACCGTGATCATGCCTGCGCGCGGTCGGCATGCGCTTCCGCGCGCCGTGGTGGCGACGCGTTTTCCGTTCGGGTTGTTCGTCAAGCGCCGGGAACTACCTGTTGAGGCCCCCGTGCTCGTGTATCCGGCGATCGCGACCAGCGCGGCTGCCGAGGGCGACGACCCGCACGCCGAACTCGGGGAGGCGCCGCGTCGACGCGCGCGGGTGGGCGAGTTCTTCGCCCTCCGCGAATATCGGGAAGGCGACGACTTGCGCCGGATCCACTGGCCGGCCGCAGCTCGCCTCGGCCGTCCGTTTGTGCGCGAGCACGTTGCCGAGGGCGATCGCGAGGTGATCCTCGATCTCGCGCCGGGCCGCAGCGGCGATCCCCAGTTCGAGGAGGCAGTATCGCGGTGCGCCGGAGCTGCGATCGCCACCCTCGGAGGCGGATCGACCGCGGTCGGATTGCGCTACGGCGGCGTCTTGCGCGTGCCACCTGGCAGCGGCACCGAGCAACGTCGGCGCCTGCTCGAGGCTCTTGCGACCGTGGGGGAGGTACCGCGGTGAGCACCCCGCCATCACTTGGGTTCAGCGGCCCTCTGCAGCGCATGCGCGATCGCTTGAGCCTTCTGCAGATCGGCATCGCCACCGCGACCGTCGCCCTCGCCGACGCGGTGCGACCGTGGTCGCTGGCGACGGCGCTCCTGCTCGCGATCTGGGCGTTTGTCCGCCCGCTGCCGACGGTCCTGTCGCCCGCGGCCGAGCGCGCGTGGACCTGGGGCATCGCGGCGGCACTGCTTGCAACGATCGCGCGTGCGGTGACCACGGCTGAGCTCCTCGATGCCGGCATCGACTTTCTCCTGCTGCTGGTGGTGCAGCGACTGTTCAACCGCCAACGCACTCGCGAACACATGCAGCTCTTGCTGCTTGGATCGCTCCTCGTGGTCGCCGGTGCTGTGATCAACGCCGGCCTCAACTACCCTCTGCTGTTCGCCGCGTACCTCGTGGTCGCAACGATGACCCTGCTGCTCAACCACCTCGTGGCCGAGGGCGAGCGACTCGGGATCCGCACCGCGGCGACCGTGTCGCGCGAGGGCATGCGCGTCCGCCCGGTTCTGTGGCGCGCCGCATTCACGGTCGCTGGAATCGCCGGCATCGGGGCGATCGTCACGTTTGTCGCATTCCCGCGCTGGGGGGTTGGTTTTTTCCTGCGCGGTGGGATCGCCCGTGATCAGCAGTCCGGATTTTCCAGCCAAGTGGAGCTGGGGAGCTTCGGGCGGATCAAGACCGATGCAACCGTGGTCATGCGGATCGAGCCCGTTGGCGAGTGGGGCACGCGACCGGCGTGGCACTTGCGCGGCAGCAGTTTCGATCACTACAGCCGCGGGCGCTGGAGCCACGCCGAGGACCGCGCGAGTCAGCTCGCCCTCGGTTTGGGCGGGTTCACCGTCCGCCGCGATCGCCACAACCGACCGGAGCTGGCCGCAACCCCGCGCAGTGGCGAGCTCCGGGCGATCCCACGGCCCGGATTCGCGGACTCCAGCGACACGCTGCGCGCCACCGTCATCCTCGAGGACCTTGGCGTGGACGTGCTGTTCGTCGCGAGCGAACCGGTGGCCGTGCGGGTCACCCCGCGCGGACCAATCGAACGCTTCACCCAGGTTCAGGCCGGCAAGAGCGACGAAATCCGCGTGGTCAAGCCGCCCGGGCCGATCCGCTACGACTTCGTCTCGCGGGTGGGCATGCCGAGCCAAGAAGAGCTCCGCGCCGTCGGCGATCCGGAAGTCCCCGCTGATCTGGTCGCCTACACCCGCCGGCTCGAGGGCCTGTCACCCGAGGTCGGCGCGCTCGCGCTCGAGCTCACCGCCGGGGCCACCACCCGCTACGACAAGGTCGCCGCCCTGCTCGCGCACCTCTCGACGTTCAGTTACACGCTCGATCTTCAGCCGACGCAGCGTGTACTCGACGGCGCCGACCCGGTCGAAGGGTTTCTCTTCGATAGCAAGGCGGGCCACTGCGAGTACTTCGCAACCGCACTCGCGGTGCTGGGTCGCCAGGCCGGCGTTCCGACGCGGCTCGTCAACGGCTACTACGGCGCGCATTGGAACCCGCTCGGGGAGTTCTATGCCGTCCGCCAGGCCGACGCTCACTCATGGGTGGAGGTCTACTTCGACAGACTCGGTTGGGTCACCGTGGATCCCACCCCGCCCGCCGGCCGGGTTGCGGGCGATGACGCCGGAATCTGGCCGGCAGCCGGTCAGGTGATCGATGCGATCCGCAACGCGTACCTTGCGTGGATCATCGACTACGACCTCGGCAAGCAGCTCACGTTGTTCGAAAACCTCGGCCTGCGGGATCGCACCAGCACGTCGGGCCTCGGTCGCTGGCGCCGCGTGTTGATCGGGATCGCGATCGTCATCGCGGTTGGATTTGCGGCGACCCGGATCCGTCGGCGACGCGGAGCGGCGCGACCTGAGGTTGCGATCTACCAGCGCGTCCTCGCCCGACTCGCGCGACTTGGCCACACCCCGACCGCGAGTGAATCCCCGCGGCGCTTCTGCGCCCGCGTCTGCGCCGCGGAGCCAAGCGTCGCCGACGCGCTGGCTGACTTCGGTGCGCGCTACGAGGAGATTCGCTTCGGTCGGCCCGGATCGATCACATCGCTGGTGGCCCTTCGAGGCTGCGCAGCGGCGCTGCTGGCAACCCTGCCGCGCCGACGACGACGCCCATGATCAGGGCCCGACCCACATCGTGCTCGAGCGCCTCACGCCTTCGCGACCCAGCGGCGCCAGGGATCGTCGAACGTCGACGGCAGGCCGATGGCCCACATACCCTCGCTGACGCAGTCGCGCAGCGCGGCGTCGCCGCGGCCGCCGATCGAGACGGAGTCGAGCTCCACGATCCCGGCGAGCGTCGTCTGCAGCGAAACGGTCGCGCGGCGATCCTGCGCGCCGCAAGCGTCGAGCG
>CADEGN010000373.1 GCA_902826865.1 uncultured Myxococcales bacterium | reverse complement strand
TGGGCGGATGGCTCGGCGGCCGCGATCTGCCGCCACAGGCGAGCGTAATGGAGCCCGAGCGCGGCATTGTCCGCTGCGAACGACGCGTCCACGCCGACCCGCAGCGCGTCGGTGTCCCCGGGATGGGCGACGAGCCGGGCGCGGACCAGTGCGAGGGCGTGCCAGGGCGCGACCTCGCCGACCGGGGCGGCGAGCCGCCGCCACGCCGCGGGATCCGTGGGCGCCCGCGCACTGAGGGCCTCGGGGTCAGGGTGGATCGCGACCAGCCAGCGCGCGAGCTCGGTGGGGATCGGTGCGCGCGCAGCAATGAGCGCACGGCGTAGGGCGAGGTCGACCTCGCTTCGCGCAGCCTCGCCCGACATCGTTGTGTCATTGCCAGCCGCGGCCGCGCGCAATAGCCATCCATCTATGGCGCCGAGATCGAGCTCGGTCGCCACCTTCGCGTGGGCCCGACTCTGTTCCCATCGCCCGGCCTCGGCGTGATGGCGCGCGAGCACGCGATGCAAACGAGCATCGTTCGGGCGGCGTTGTAGGCTGGCGGTTGGATCTCTCCGCCCCGCCGCGATCTCGGCATCGGTTTCGTGGCGATGCGCGAGGGTGTCGGGCGCACTCCAACTGGCGAGTACGGCAGCCGCCGCACAGGCCGTCGCCAACGTTGTGCGCACGTATTTCACCGAGACCGTCCCGCTCGGTGTGACGGCGCCCGCCGCCGCGCAGGCCGGCAACGCGACGCCCGCAAGCGTGAGGCCGAAATCGGCGGTGTTTTGGATCCCAACCGCCAACAGTGCCAGCAACACCCATCGCCGGGCAGGTGCATCGTCGTCACCGCCGCGTCGCATCGCCGCAATCCACCACGCGCAGGCACCGATCAGCAGCGCTGCGCCGACGGGCACCCCCCAGTCGACCAGCATCGCCAGCGGCACCGATTCGAGGTTGGTTTGGAGCTGCGGCCCGGCATCGACCATTCCGATCACGTCGGAGAATCCCCCTCGTCCGACGCCGACGAAGGGCGACACCGCGAGCAGTTGTGCGTCGTCGTAGATCTTCCCCAGCTTGGCCAGGCCCGAGCTGGGATGCAGCAGGGTCTGCAGCTCACGCGCGGCTCCGCTGTGGGCTCCCACCGCGACCAGGCCGGCGACAAGGACGGGTGCGAGCAGCCACACGCGCCCGGCGGTGTGGATTCGACGTCCTCGCAGCCGCTGCGGAGGGCGCGAGGCTATAGCTGCGAGCGCGGCCACGCAGACCGCCGCGAGTATTGCGGCGCGGGACAATGACAATACGAGGGCGAAGGCCTGGAGGACGGCTAGGCCGACGTAGAGGCTGGCCCACTCCTGCTGCTGATCGGCCGTGCGAGCACTCGCCGCCATGTCGCGGCGGCGTGCGGCGTCCAGGGCCATTGCGGCCGCGCACCCCAACCCGAGCAACAACACGCTCGCCTGATGGTTGGGATTGACGAAGCTCGTGAGAAGGGCAAAGTGGGAGTCAGGATCGACGCTGCGCGGTCGGTACAGCCCGTAGATCGCGTGTCGGCCGAGGACACCGTGGGCGAGACCGATGGCGGTGAGCACCCCGCCAAGCCAAGCGATCGCGCCCACTGTCCGTCGCCATGGGTGGCGGGCCGCCAGGCAGAAAACCGCGAGACCGAGGATGAGGCCCGCGAGCTCGAACGCCGTCTGCGCGGGTGCGAGGGTGAAGCCAGACCAGGCAGCTGATGTCCCCACGGAACTCGCGAGCGCGGCGCGCTGCTCGAGGGCCGGCGCGAGTGAAGCGCGAACGACGGCGCCGCCCGGGATCCATTGCAGCAATGTGGCGAGCACTGCGATCGCACCGAGCATCGCGCCACGTGGGAGCGGCGAACGGCCGCGCGTGGGGGCGAGCATGAGATGGCCCGCGGCGACGAGCGCAGCCGCGGCGGCCACGGTCTCGGGATGCACGCCGCCGAGCGCCAGCGGTGGCGCGACGATCACGGTGACCCACGTCGCGGCAGCGATGCGATCGCGCATCCGATCGAGTGACGATTGATCGATGGGATCGGCGGCGACGATCGAAGGAGCGCCCATGGAGGTTCCGCTACCTACCTACCTACCTACCGGCCATGGACGAGGGACGCGCGTCCCGTGTCGGCCACCCGATCCTGCCTATCGTACCCTGCGCGCGTCGACCCGGCGGTCGCGAGGCGGATGCGGAGAATGGGTCTTTGGGGGAGATCCCGAGGATCACGGCGATCTCCTTGTTCAGGTCCGAAGTACAAGAACGCTGGCAGAACGGGGCACGCGTGTGCTCCTCGTTCGCCCGCAGCCTGTCGGCGCGGGTGCGGAGCTGATCGCTCACTCTCTCCACCTTAAAAATTAGAGCCTTATGCTCTAGTTTTCAAGTTATGGTCTCCGCCCATCGTCGCATCGCGTAGCCGCGGGTCGTTGCGCTCGCGCGCCAGTTCCCTGCGATCTACCTGCAAGGTCCGCGTCAGATCGGCAAGTCGACGCTCGCTCGACTCGCCTTCCCGTCGTACGCGCACTTCGACCTCGAGGACGCCACCGACCTCGCGCACTTCACGGGGGATCCGCTCTTCGTGCCCACGGAGAACCCCGTGATCGTCATCGACGAAGCCCAACGACTGCCCGCGCTGTTCCCGGTGCTGCGCAGCTTCCTCGACCGCACCCCGCGGGCGCGCTTCGCGTTGACCGGCTCGGCCTCCCCGGCGCTGCTGACCCGCATCTCGGAGTCGCTCGCGGGCCGCGTGGGGTTGTTCGAGCTTGCCGGGATCTCGCTGCTCGAGGCAGAGCCGACGCGTTGTGGATCCGCGGGAGCTTTCCACGCGTGCACTGGTCACGCCCGCGAGCGCGCCCACTCGACTGGTACGCATCCTACCTACGCACCTGCATCGAGCAGGACATTCCCCAGCTCGGGTTCCGACTGCCGGCACAGCGCACGCTCGCGCTGCTCACGATGCTCGCCCACGCGCAGGGCTCGGTCGTCAATCTGAGCGAGCTCGGGGGCTCGCTCGGCATCAACTATCACGCGGTCGCACACACGCTCGACGTATTGGAGGGGACGTTTCTGGTGCGACGCCTGCAGCCGTATCACGCGAACATCGGCAAGCGCCTGGTTCGCGCCCCGAAGGTGTACGTCCGCGACACCGGCTTGCTGCACCACCTGCTCGGCGTTCCGCACACGCGCGCAATGCTGCTGCGACACCCGAAGGCGGGCGCGAGCTTCGAGACGTTCTGCATCGAACAGATCGCAGCGCACGCGCTGCTCGCCGATCCGGCGGCGAAGCTGTTCTTCTGGCGCACGCATGCAGGCGCCGAGGTCGACCTGCTGCTGCTGCTGCGTGGCCGGCTCGTGCCCATCGAGATCAAGCTCGGCGTGTCGGCACCGGAGCTGCGCGGTTTGGAGTCGTGCATGCGGGATCTCGGTCTCGCGCGCGGGTTCGTGGTGAACCGATCGCCCAAAGCAGTGCCGTTGCGCAAAGGAATCGTCATGTGCCCGCTCGACGAGTTGCTCGCGACACTGAAGCTAGCGCCGCGTGGCGGAGCCGCTTGAGATCGAGCGCGCATGGACGCATCCTGTTGTAGGAGGGGCGTGCGCGTAGATCCTGCACACGGGATCGGCCGCGCTCGCCAACGCCGTGCCCACGCTCGACGAGAACCACCGCGTGGGGCCGGTCAGTTGCCGCGCGCCGCACACCAAGGGCGGGGCGTCGACATCTCGGGCGAAGGCGATCAATCCCCCGACCGGATCACCGAGCTGCGCCGCTGAGCTGCTCGGCTCGAGCCCGTGGGCTGCCGCCCAAGCGGCGACGTGCTCGGCGCGTTGGGGCTCGGCGGGCGAGAGCGGGATGCCCTCGGACTCATAGGGGTCGACGTCGATGGCCTGGGCCACACGTGAACGGCGACCCACGGACGTCCGAACATGCCCGCCACCTGGGCGGCGAGCCGCCCCGCAGGGGCCGCGTCGGCGCGTAGGTCGGTCGCGAACACCACGGGTCCGTCGCCGACCTCGGCCCGTGCGAGATTGGCACCACCATGGTGGGCCCCGGCAGGTGTCGCAAGAGCCGGCGGGGCGCGGTGCCCAGCCGCACCCAGGCGTGCGCGTCGGCCATCGGCGCACGGCGGCCCACGACGAGGCCCGAAAATTCGGCGGTGCCCGCCGCTTGGGCAAGGCCCTCGTCGGCCGATGTGGCCCACACCACGCGCAAATCCGACAGGGCTTCGGCGTTGATCTCGTCAGCCACGCGCGCGACGGCCTCGCTGGCTTGGTGCAGCACTTCGGCCAGGCGCTCGCTCGGCAACGACGTGTGCACGGCGTCGTCGAGCACGTGCACGCCGACGAAGTCGACCTTGGTGCCCGTGCGGCGATGCAGACGGAACCAGTGGGCGAATTGCAGCGCGCCTCGGAAACGGCGGTGCATGTCGAGTCCGACGATCCAGCGCATGGGCCCAGGGTAGTCGACGTCGCTAGGGAACGCTCCGCAGCTCTTGCGGGGCCTCCGGCGGCCGGTTCACTCGCGGGACTCGCGGTCGCAACGATCCAGTTTCGGGCGCGGCAAGGGGCGAAGGTGCGAACCGCCTCGATCGACTCCGAACCACCCAACGACTTGCGACGTCGCCTTGTGATCGTGAGTGAGCACACCTCGTGCTCGTCGGATCCGAGCGCGACGGTTCGCCGCTGTACGGCCCTTCCGACATGGCATGACACACAACGACCGCTCCTTGCGGAGGCCCGCGACCGGCCTCCGATTTCGCAGCAGCCACCTGCTCGCCTTCGTCGGCATCATGGCGGCCAGCTGCAAGTCCACCTATCTGTTCGGCGGAGGCGTCGCGCAACTCGCCTCAGCCAAGCATCCGAGCGCGGGCGCCGTCGCCGAGGTGCCCGGCCTGTCCCAACCTGCAGCCGAGCTGGAGCTCGAGCGCGGGCTTCCGCCCGAAACCCTACGCCAGGATGCGCGAGTCGTTCGTGCCGATGCGAACGAAGTGTGCATCGAAGTGAAGTTGCGGGGGCTCGCCCCTTCGTACGTAGATCTTCGTAGCTGGCGCATCCACCTTCGCACTGCGAAGGGCGGGCGGGTGCGTGAACACGAAGCCCAGCCGAAGATCGAAGCCGACGAAGTCGTCGTGGCTGCGTTCGAAGGCAACGTACCCCACGTCGTTCAGACCGGGACCGAAACCGTATGCACGCGCAAGGACAAGTACGAAGCGTGCGAGAAATGGGAACAACGGCCAGTCATGTCGACGCAGTGGCAGCCAGGCACGGTCGAGGTGGCGACCGGCGGCGGCACGCTTTGCTACCCGGCGAGCGTCTTGGGCCCCGAGACGACGCAGCTCGCCATTCGCCTCAACTCGGGGCAGGGGGCCTTCATGTTCGGGAACCCCGCGGGGCAGATGGCCGCCGATGAGCAAGGCCCCACGCGGCTGACGTTCCAGTGGAACTTCGGAGGTGACTCGTGACCGGCGCGCCAGCACTGCGCCTGGCCGCGTGGGCCACCGGGATGTCGATGGCCGGCGCGTGCCTGATTCCGCAGCCCGGCTACACCCCGGTCGCCTAGGGCGGTGGTGATTCCGGCGGCGTCGACGAGGACGCCTATGACGACTTGGCGCGCGAGCTCGAAGCCGAACGCCATGAGTTCGGCGGCGACGTGAACGGCGAGATGTTTGCCGGGGGGCTCGCGGCTGTAGTGGCTCGAGTATCGCGCGTGGGATCCGACCTTGCAGAGCCAGGACTTCTCGGGCGGCGAAATCGGAGCTCGCGTGGCGCACGACGTGCCGTTGCGGTTCGACACGCTCAACCTTCGCATCACACAAGCCACGATCGCATTGGCGGAAGTCGTGGAAGACAGCAACATCTTCCACGTGTACGCGGCCGATGACGGCGCTGAAATCACGAAGATCGCCCTTGCCGCGCCGACCGACGAACGGCGTCGGTGGGCCTATGCGCTCGACGGCACCACGTTGTATGTGGTGACGCCCGCGACGCCCGAGGACCCAGGCACCAAGCTCTACAAGGCCTCGCCTGGTGGGGACCTCGCGTTGGTTACCACCCTCGAGAGTGCCGGGGCCGACGTCGGCGTGTTCTGGGACTTCGCAGTCGAGGACGGGACGATGGTGTTCGTCGAGAGCGGTCGTATCTGGTCGTTCGATCTCGCCGCCAATCAGGCGCAGTGGCTCGGCAACGTCACGGAAATCGTAGGGACGATCAACTTCGCGAGCGACGGCGTCGTGTTCGCCACCGTCGACGGCATGCACTTCTTCGAGTTCGCCACCGGCCAGGTCATCGATCTCGCCGCGTCCATCGCAGCCGCCCCCGTGCGACGATCCGCCGGGCAGCGGGAACATGATCAACCAAACGCCCAGACATCGGCGGAGATCTGGGACAGCGAGAGCTGGCTTAGTGCGCTGCCTCAGCCCGCGCAGTGGCTCGATGCGCAACCCCATCTATCGCAGGCAACGCGGGCGCTCGCGTGGGACTGGAAGAGCGGCTTCACCGTCATCGAACTGCCGTGGGCGCTCCAGTTGCGCAGCGTCGGCGACGGTACATCCCACATCGTCATGCAGGCGGGGCGTTACAGCGGCCTGACGACCTTCGACGTTGGCTTTGCGGTGTGGATCCGTGTTGCTGGCGGCC
>CADEGN010000372.1 GCA_902826865.1 uncultured Myxococcales bacterium | reverse complement strand
TGTTGAGCATGATCGCGATGGCGTACGTGGCGATGCGAGGAGAAGCGCCGGAGCCGCGGCCGGCCGCTGCCCCACGGCCACAGACGGTATCCGGGACGATTGTGAGCGGCGAGCCGATTACATCGTAGCTGCGGGCGCTGTGGCGGTTGTGCGCCGAAGCAGCGCGCCCGCGACGATCAGCGGGACAGCCACCACGGCCCACACCAAGAAAAACCGCTTGCGGTGGCCCGAGAGCTCGCTGCCCAACTCCCCGGCGATGGCTTCGGGCGCGCGCAGGCGGCCGGCGTCGACGCCGATCGGATCGGCGATCGAGTCGCGCAACTCATCTTCGAGCCGCGCGCTTGCCATCGCTGTGTCGCCGCGGACCCAACCGTGGGCGACGATGAGGCCGAGCGCCAGGGCGATCGCGGCGGTGATCAACGCGGACGTGACGCGATCTCGCGCCACGAGCCCGCGATACACCAACATCGGTGTGAGGGCGAATGGGCCGCTCGTGCGGTCGGCGGTTCGATTCACGACCGTCGGGTTCCGCCCGCTCGCGCTTGCCGGCAGTGATGGGACTTCCTGGCTCGAGAGCGCAGCGCCGGCGATTCCGATCGTCGCGCCCGCGACCACAACAGGCTCGAGGTTGGCGCCTGTTTCCGGCGCGCGCCCGGACGTACGCGACTCGCGGTCGAGCTCGAGCTTGGCGTCGGTGGGCGGAACGAACGTGGGCCCGTTGGCCGCGGTCACGTCGGGCGACGCTTCGGCAGGGTCGCTCACCATGGGTTTCACGCGCGCGGCGGTGGCTGCCCTCTGCCCGTCGGCGGGAGGCCATTTTGGTCCGCCCGAGCGGGATGCCGCTCGCGCAGGAATCGGCCGCGTTGCCACTGGAGGCGTCGGCGCGGCCGGTGCTGTTCGCGGGGCCGGACGTGCTTCGCTGGGCGCGGGGGACGGTTGCTGCGCTGCGCGGACCCCGAAGACGCGCTCGGGCTCGGCTCGTTCCGGTCGTCCGTGCGATCGGGCAGGGTCGGGCTCGGATCCTGACATGTCGAGGCTTTCAAAGGAGTCCTGGCTGCCGCTTCGGCTGGCGTGGCCCGGTCCCGCAAACGGTGGTGGTGGCGCTGGCAATTCGGACGCGGACGCTTCCGCGTCCGGTTCGATGCCGATCGGAGTCTCGGCCTCGTTTTCCCGGGCCGGCCTAACATCGACGATGGCGCCTAGCTCTTGAAGTGCGCGAGCGGCGGTCACCGCGTCGGTCTTCGCCAGTCCCGTTTCGATCCGGCAGCCACCGCCGAGGATCCCGAGTTCGATGGTCGCCGGGGTGATCCCGCTCTTGCGCGACAGGGTGCACGCGAGCTCGATCACGCCTTTTTTGCCCGAGCGGGCGCCGACGACCACGACGTCAAACCGATCGAGTTGCCCCATCCCCAGCCTACGACTCTACGTCATGTGCGGTTCTTTTTGTGACGATCGGCCGAGGTCGTATGCTCGAGCGCTCATGATCGCCCGGCGCCACGAATACCCCCGGCCAGTCGGGGGGCGACATCGTGGCGCGCTGCGACCTCGTGTGTGCCTCGATGACAACTCCGTCGGCGCGACCGGCTGCAATTCCTGGCCGGATTCCGCGGATCCGAGCACGCCACACCGTTCGGCACGTCGCTTGCTGCCCCGGCCAAGAATGGGCCCCCGCCTCGCGTTGACCGCCGCCTTGGTGGTGTACCCACTCGTCGGGGTGGGTATTACGACGTGGTCGAGTCGCGCGGAGGCATCGCCGGCGGTTGACGGCACGCGCAATCTCAGCCTCGGAAATACCGGTCGTGCCTCGACCTGGGGCTCCAACGCGGTCTTGCTCAACCCCTCGAACATGACGTTTGGCCCGACCTTCGCGATCGAGCCGATGTATCAGGTGTCCATTCAGAGCCGGACCCATGGCATCGGCGCCGTCGTGATGGATTCCCTCAACAACTCGAGGGTTGCGCTGGGTCTCGGGTATCTCTTCATGCGTGGGGCACCGACCATCGGATTTGCCGACACAAGCGGAGCGAGCAAAACACTCGAGCTATCGCGTTTCGGTCACGAGGCGTTCTTGGCCATCAGCGTTGCGGTGGTGAAAAACTGGGTATCGCTCGCGTTGAAACCTAAGTACCAATACGCCAGCCTGCGTTACCGCGACGAAAACGGCGTGGCGCGCAACGCCCACGCCAAGCTCAACGCGTTTGGTTTGGACGTCGCGGCGACGCTCAACCTCGCCGGGTGGGCAGCGGTTTCGGTGATCGGTACCAACGTCGCCGGTAACAACTCGCCGGCGTTCACCGATACACGCGATCTAAAGCTAACCGACATCGACGCGATGGCCGGCACGACATCGCACCGGTACGTTCCAGAGCTGTCCGACTATCCACTGGCCGTTGCGCACGGGGCGAGTGTGTTCCCGCTCCGCAAGCAGACATTTAGCCTCAACTTCGATGGCTCCTACGACTTCAGTAGCTTTCGTTTCGAGAAAGCAACCCGCAAAGTCCTTGGGGGAAGCGCAGAGTTTGTGGCGGGCCCGGTCCCGCTGCGCTTCGGCGCCAACTGGGACAGCCGCGGCAAGGGCAAGGCCGATGATCGCGTGTACGTCAGCGGGGGCATCGCCTACGTTCGGCAGCCACCGGCGGGCGGCCTGGGTGTGGATGTCGGTTTTGGGTTCTCCCAACAGGTGACCGGTCCGCGCCGCGAGACCGTGCTGGGGTTCAACCTAGGGCTGCGGCTGAACCCGGATCTCTGATTTGGGTGAAGCCGCGCCGCTGTAGCAGGCCGAATGCCTCGGGGAAATCCGGCGTGGGAACTTCGGTGGTCTGCAGTAGTCTAGGCCACAGTGCGGGCGAGCGTGGGCACCGGCGAAGCCATCGATCCGCCGTCCGCGGACGCGGAGCCGGCGACGCCGGAGCCAGCGGGCACGCCCGATGCGGAGGCCGGTGAGTCTACCGGCAATCCGCTCGACGCCCAGGACGTGCGCGATCGTCGGCTCGTCCGCCGCGCCCGTAACGGCGACGAGCGGGCCTTCGAAGAGCTCGTCGGCCACTACCAGCATCGCATCTTCGGGTTGACACTGCGGATGATCGGCAATCGGCAAGAAGCCGAGGATCTGGCCCAGGAGGTGTTCATCACCGTTCACCGAGCCCTGGCGACCTATCGCGGCGATGGTCGGTTCTATACGTGGCTTTATCGAATCGCGACCAACACCTGCAAGAACAGGATCAAGTATCTGCGTGGTCGCAACTTCCACCGCAGCGTGCCGGTGGAAGACTCGCCGGAGGCGCAGGCGGACAATGGTGGTCCCGTTGTGGCGCTTCAGAGCCACGTCGCCGGCCCCGAGGCCACCGTCGAGGGCGCTCGGCTGGAGGCGGCGATCGCCGCCGAGCTCGCCCAGCTGGACCCCGAACATCGCCTGCTCATCGTCCTGCGCGATGTCCAGGGCATGAGCTACCAGGACATTCTCCGGATTACTGGCTTACAGGAGGGCACCCTCAAGTCCCGTCTGCACCGCGCGCGCCTCGCCCTCAAGGAGCGCTTGCGCCCCTATATGCGTTGAAATCCGCCAGGACTTTTTTCACGGCGCGGGTGCCAACCCGCCCAACACGACGTACGATTTCCGAGGAACGAACCCCCGTCATGTCCAACCCGCAGGACAATAGCGCCGAGCTGATGAGCGCGTATCTCGACGATGCGCTCGCGCCGGGGGAAAGCGCGGCCGTCGAGGAGATGCTCGCGGCCTCACCCGAGGCCCGTGAGGAGCTCGAAGACCTGCGCAAGCTGGTCCAGCTCGTCGCGGGGCTCGGTACAGTTGAGGCCCCACGCGACTTCTACGAGAAGCTCGCACGCAAACTAAGACGCCGGCAGGCATTCGAATCGAATCAGGGCCTATTGGCCATGCTGACGATGCCATTCCAGGTGCTGTGTATCGTCGTGATCCTGACCGTCGCTGCGATGTACATGATGGCCCAGCTCGAGGCTGCCCCACAGTCGATCGAGCGCGACCCGCAAGCGACCGAAACCCAACAGGTTGATCCCGCCGACGAAGGTCCACGGCCTGTGGTGCCCTAAAACCGAGCCGGGGCACGCGCACCGCTTGACGCGAGTGGACCCCAGTTGTGATACAACCAGCGCCGCATGGCGCGGGAAGTGACGATCGTCGACGCTGGGCTCGGGAATCTGGCCAGCGTGGAACGCGCCCTCATTCAAGTAGGCGCAGCTGTTAGGGTTTCCGGAGATCCTGACAAGGTCGCGACCGCCCGAGTCGTGGTGTTTCCGGGCCAGGGCGCGTTTGGCGCGGCGACCCAGTCGATCGTCGACGGGGCCCTTGGCGCGGCCATTCGCATGGTGATCGACCGCGGAGACCCATTCCTCGGGATCTGCCTGGGTATGCAGCTGTTGTTCGATGGCAGCGACGAAAACGGCGGCCACGAGGGTCTTGCCATTTTGCCTGGGCGTTGCCGGCACCTGCCTGTCGGTGTCGTAGAAGATGCGGAGCCGGGTGCGGCCCCGCCTGCGGAGCCGATTCGCGCGGTGGAGCCCCGCGAGTCGCAGCGCGAGCACCTCGCCCAAAACATCACAGCTGAGCTCGAATCTGACGCCGAGGCCACGCCGGACAAGCGCTCGTCGTCGGGGGATGACGACACGGGCCCGCGCGACGAGGTGCTCGTCGCCGAGTTCGTCGCGGGATCCGTGCCTGCCAACGGGCCGACCGTTCCCGACATCCCAGCGCCCGTAGCGGCCCCGGCCCCGGTGGTGCAGCCGCCGATCATCTCGCCGCCACCGCCCGCGATGGTAGCTCCCGCCGACCCAGCGACCCCGCCGACACCCATGACACGGCGCGTAAAGGTGCCGCACGTCGGTTGGAACTCCGTCGAACCGACCGGCGAGCACTACTACTTCGTCCACAGCTACTACGTGGAGGCGGCGCGCAGCGAGGACGTGATGTGGGTGGCGGGCTATGGTGGGATCCGCTTCCCCGCGGCTGTGCGCTACCAGAACGTGCTTGGCTGTCAGTTCCACCCGGAAAAGAGCCAGCGTTCGGGCCTCAAATTCTTGCGTGCATTCTTGCTCGGGGGTTGGGGGTGATCCTCATCCCCGCCATCGACCTGCTCGATGGGCGTGTGGTGAGGCTGGCCCAGGGTGATCGTGCGCGGACGACGGTTTATTCCGACAACGCGGGTCAGGTGCTCGACCGTTTCATTGCTGCGGGAGCGAAGTGGATCCACATCGTCGATCTCGACGGTGCGTTCGCAGGGGCGCCGAAGCAGCTCGATCTCGTCGCCGATCTCGTCGCCCGTGCGCATGCCGGTGGTGCGCGCGTGGAGATCGGCGGCGGCATGCGTGATCCGGCCACCGTCGATCGGGCTCTCCTCTCCACCGCGGCCGATCGAATCGTCGTTGGCACACTCGCCGTGCGCGACCCAGACGCGTGCGCCGAGCTGTGCGCGCGCCGCCCTGATCGCATCATCGTCGCCGCGGACGTGCGCGACGGAAAGGTCGCGATCGCTGGGTGGCTTGAGCAGTCACAGCTGGATGCTGTCGAGCTCGCCGGTGCCGCCGAGCGCTGGGGTGCCGCGGCGGTGTTGTTTACCGACGTAGGCCGCGACGGACTTGCGGAGGGTCCTGCACTCGCGGCGACCTGCGAGGTCCAACGCGCTGTCAATATCCCCGTCTATGCCAGCGGTGGCGTATCCAGTGTGGCTGACCTCGCCGCTTGCCGCGCTGTCGGTGTGCGCGGCGTGGTGTTTGGTCGCGCACTTTATGAGGGAGCGTTCACGCTCGAGGAAGCACTAACTCAATGCTGAAGCGACGGATCATACCCTGTCTTGACATCAAGAACGGTCGCGTAGTCAAAGGCGTGCACTTCGCGGGCTTGCGCGATACGGGCGACCCAGTCGAGGCCGCCCGTGCCTACGATCTTCAGGGAGCAGACGAGCTCTGTCTTCTCGACATCACAGCCACCACCGAGGGTCGTGAGACGTTCGTCGAAGTCGTTCGTCGGGTGTCCGCGCAGTTGTTCGTCCCGCTGACCGTCGGGGGTGGGATTCGTCGGGAGGAAGACGTCCGGCGTCTGCTCAACGCAGGTGCGGACAAGGTCGCTATCAATTCGGCTGCGGTCTCCAACCCTTCACTCGTAGGGCGTGTGGCCGAGCGTTATGGCTGCCAGGCGATCGTCGGCGCAGTCGACGTGCGCCGTTTGCCCGGCCTGCCGGGTGAGAGCGAGCCGCTCTACGAAGTTGTGATTCATGGAGGCTCGCGGTCGACGGGCCTCGACGCGATTACGTGGTGTCGACAGCTGGCGGAGCTCGGCGTGGGCGAAATTCTGCTGACGAGCATGGATCGCGATGGCACGCGGGATGGTTACGACCTGTGGATCACCCGAGCGGTCTCGCGCGCTGTACCAGTACCGGTGATCGCTTCGGGCGGTGTCGGCTCGCTCGAGCACTTGCGTCAGGGCCTGGCCACCGGTTACGGCGAGGCTGACGCCGCCTTGGCGGCATCGATCTTCCACTTCGGGCTCTACAGCATCGCCCAGGCTAAGCGCTACCTCGCCGATCACAACCTGCCGGTACGACCGCCGGAGACCCCGTCGGCAACGATCTAGTGCCCTGTGGCCGTGGCTGCGGCGCTGCCCCCCACTCGCGATCACGCGAG
>CADEGN010000371.1 GCA_902826865.1 uncultured Myxococcales bacterium | reverse complement strand
CGTACTTCGCCTGGCGAAGCTCCTCGACCAGGCTCTGCTTCTCTCTCATGAGCGCACCGAAGTCGGTGACCCGGGCTTCGGAGGCGGTGCCGGCAAACCGTGGGTGATTCGCGCGGTGCACGCCCTCGGCGGCGCGGATGAGGGTCTTGGACGGAACGCAGCCAATGTTCACGCACGTGCCGCCAAGCGTTCCTCGCTCGACGACGGCCACCTTGGCGCCCAGCTCCGATGCACGAAGGGCAGCACCGAAAGCAGCGCCACCAGAGCCGATGACGACGAGGTCGAGGGTGTCGCTCGGGCGCTTGTGCGTCGATCGTTGAGGTGCCTCGGGCCTGATGTGCGCCTTGGCGACGTAACCCTTCGCGGCTGCCGTCTCTACGACGCTGCCCGGCACGAAGGACTCGTCGACGTGCAGGGTTGCGCGCCGGTCCCCGAAGCTGACGTCTGCTTGGTGCACCCCCGGCAGGTGGGAGAGGGCCGCGCGCAGGGTGACTGCGCAGTGGTCGCACGTCATCCCTTCGACGGAGAAGATGATCTCGTTCGTGGTCATCATTGCTCCTCAGCTGAACAGGTAAGGGACGAGGTACGGGAAGACGAGGAAGCCGACGACGAGCGCCGTCGCGACCCAGAGCATGATCCTCCCGGCTCGGTTCGTTCGAGGCGCCGGGCAGTCGCACGCGGCGCCATCGGCACCGCTGGTCACTTGCGCGCCGCGTGGGCGCCGGTACGTGAAGTAGAACCCGGCCCCGAGAAGTCCGAAGGTGATCGCCATGAAGTACGGCCGGTATGGCTCGAACTTCACCAGCAGCCCCGCGCCGCCGAGGCCGAGGAGAGCGAAGATGAGCGGCCCCACGCAGCACGCGGAGGCGAGGAACGCCGAGATGATCGAGCCCGCGCTGGCGGCCAAAGTGGCGCGGGAGCCGCCCTCGGTGCGCTTGGGCGGCGCAGGCGCCGGAGCGGGGCAGCAGTCTTCGGAGGATGCGGTCATGCCTGCTGTTAGAGCATGGAGCGTGCCGCGTGACATTTCGCTGTAAACTCCGATGCTTACGAATCCGGAACCCGACGATTGCCTCCATGTTGGAGGGGCGCTAGCCTCCAAAGTGGAATGATGAAGGCCCCCAACGACCTCGTCGCGAAGAGCACCGCCATGCGGCGCGTCCTCGCGCTCGCCGAGCGTGCCGCGGCCACCGACTCGACTGTGCTCATCGCGGGTGAGAGCGGGACCGGGAAGGAGAGGATTGCTCGGCTCCTTCACGCCCACTCGCGACGCAGCAAGAGGTCCTTCGTCGGCGTGAACTGCGCGGCGCTGCCAGAGCCGCTGCTCGAGAGCGAGCTCTTCGGCCACAAGAAGGGCGCCTTCACGGGAGCCTCGGCGGACAAGCAGGGGCTGTTCGAGGCTGCCTCCGGGGGCACGCTGTTCCTGGACGAGATCGGGGAGACGCCCCTCTCGATGCAGGTGAAGCTCCTCCGCGCCCTGCAGGAGCACGCGGTACGGCCCGTGGGCTCGACGAGAGATGTGCCGGTCGACGTCCGCGTGGTCGCGGCTACCAACCGAGATCTCGAGGCGCTCGTCGATGCTGGAGGCTTCCGGAAAGACCTCTTTTACCGTCTGCGGGTCATCCCGCTCGAGCTGCCGCCGCTCCGCGAACGGCGCGACGACATCCTGCCTCTCGCCCGCCAGTTCATCGCCAAGACGTGCAAGCAGAACTCCTGCGGTCCATGCGCCCTGTCGAGCGACGTTCTCGACGCGCTGCACGCATACCCCTGGCCGGGCAACGTGCGGGAGCTCGAGAACGCGATCGAGCGCGCCGTGGTGCTCGCCGAGGGACAACCGAAGATCGAGCTCGGTGACCTTCCGCCGGAGATCCGCGCTCCTGCAGGTCGGGGAAGCGCGCCCCCCGAACCCGATCAGCTCACGCTCGCGGAGGTCGAACGCCGGCACATCCTCGCGACGCTCGAGCGCTGTGGCGGGAACCGGTCCGCCACCGCGCAGGCGCTCGGTATCGGCGAGAACACGCTCTGGCGGAAGTTGAAGGCCTACGGAGTACCCGCCGCGCGTTGAGTGTCCCCGCGTCGCTCCGCTGGAGGCTTTGCCCCTGCGGAGGACGACGCATGCCCGAGACCAAGCCGCGCGAGCCCGAGACGACCGCCCCGACCACCGGGGACCGGGCGCCTGCGTCCGCGCCCGGGCGGACCGGGGACAAGACGGCGAAGCAGGACGCGCCGTTCGTCTGGCCGCGCGACCTGAACGCGCCCTCCAGCGACAAGCCCGAGTGGGGCACCGACCCGGAGGCGCTGCGCGATGCCTGACCGCCGCGAAGCCGCCATCACCCACGCGCGCCGCGTCCTCGCGGCGAACACCGGGGTGCGCGCCGAATCCACGGAGGTTGAGAAGACCATCTGGGGCTCGCCCGCGGGCAAGAAGCGTCTGGCGGATCGCCTCGTGGCGATGCTCCCGGCCCACAAGACGTACGTGGAGCCCTTCGCCGGCAGCGCGGCGGTGCTCTTCGCCAAGGAGCCCTCGGAGGTCGAGGTCATCAACGACGCCGACCTCGAGATCGCTGACGCCTATCGGCTGATCAAGAAGCTCACTCCCGAGGGGCTCGCGAAGCTGAAGAATCTGCCGTGGGTCGGCGACGCGAAGACGTTCAAGCGGCTCCTCGACGTCGAGCCCGAGGACGATGTCGAGCGGCTCCACCGCTTCCTGTACCTGACGCACTTCTCCTACGGGAAGATGCGCGGCAAGAGCTTCAGCCCGACGGTCGTCGGCGTCGAGGCGACGACCATCAAGCGCATCGAGAAGTTCGCGCCGCGCCTGAAGAAGGTGAAGGTCTACGGCGGCGACTACGAGAAGGTCGTCCGCAAGTACGACAGCAAGGACACGGTCTTCTTTCTCGACCCGCCGTACCCCGGCTACAACGTCGACGTCGGCGAGAGCGAGTTCGACGAGGAGCGCTTCTTCAAGCTGCTCAAGTCGCTCAAGGGCCGCTTCCTCATCACCTACGGCATCCGGGGCAAGTTCCCCGAGCTGGTGAAGGGCTCGGACTTCTGGTCGAAGCGCATCCGCACCCGGCGCTCCATCGCGCACATGCGCGGCGTCGGCGGCAGCTCCGTGCTGACGCAGCTCCTGGTCGCGAACTACGAGCCGACCACCAAGGCGCTCGACGACGAGTTCGTCCTCGACGACTGGGACGGCGCACTCGACGACGTCGCCGACGACATCGAGAAGGCCCAGCCGTTCGGCACGTTCGGCGGCTCGTTTCACTACGCCAAGCGCATCGTGCCGCTCATCCCGGCGCACAAGATCTACGTCGAGCCCTTCGCGGGCGCGGCGGCGGTGCTGCACGCCAAGGACCCGAGCGAAAAGGAGGTCATCGCCGATCTCGACGACGACGTGGTGTTCCTCCACCGGAGCATCAAGGCGATGACGCCCGAGCGCGTCGAGGAGCTGAGCCGCCGCTTCGAGTGGACCGTCACGCAGGAGAGCTTCGCCAAGGCGCGCGACATGACGCCGAAGGACGACGTCGCGCGCTTCTACAAGCTCGTCTTCGTGCGCACCCACGCCCGCGACTGCCGCCCCGACGGCACGCACCCGGCGCAGCAGCACCTCGGCTCGACGACCAACCCCGAGAAGTACCTCAAGGCCGCCGAGCGCCTGAAGGACGTGAGCATCCTGCGGCAGGACTACCGCAAGACGATCGAGGCCTACGACAGCAAGGACACGTTCTTCTTCATCGACCCGCCGTACCCCGGTGAGTGGTTCGACAAGGACAAGGTCATCGACCTCGGTGAGTTCATCGATGCGCTCGCGAGGGTCGAGGGCAAGTTCATCGCGGTCCTCAACCCGACACCGGAGAACGTCGCCGCCTTCAAGAAGGTCGGGCACGTCTTCCGGCTCAAGGTGCGCGAGGCCTCGGGGCGGGGCGGTGCCAAGCACGCCATGCGCCTCTTCGTCGCCAACTTCCCGGTGCGCAAGGCCGCGGAGTTCGAGCTCGTCGCCAAGTGCGAGCACCTGCCGCTCGATCCGAGCGTCGATGAGCTGGTCTTCGACAAGCCCTCGCGCCTGGTGAAGGGGGTCGACCCGAACGACGAGCGCTTCGTGCTGGGCATCGTGCTCGAGCCCGAGGTGGTCGACGCGCAGGGCGACATCTACTCGGCCGAGGAGATCCGCGCCGCCGCCCACCGCTTCATGGAGGACTTCGGCGGCCTCGGGCTGATGCACCGCCTGCGCGTCAACGGCCAGGTGAAGGTGCTCGAGAGCTATCTCGCGCCCACCGACTTCATCATCGGCGAACTCGCGGTCCGCAAGGGCACGTGGCTGCTCGCTGTGCGCGTGCTCTCCGACGAGCTGTGGGAGCGCGTGAAGTCTGGCGACCTCACGGGCTTCTCCATCGGCGGCTCGGCGCGCCGCGTGCCCGAGGCTGTTCCGACGTCGGAACAGCCGTCCGCCGCCGACACCATCACCAACGAGCCGGAGGCCGCCGCATGACGACCGAAACGCACAAGACGGACGGCGTGCACCGCCTCGTCGACATGGTCGTCGAGGAGGTCTCGCTCGTCGACCGCGCCGCCAACAAGCACCGCTTTCTCATCGTGAAGAGGGACGAAGCCATGGACGACGACAAGACCCAGAACACCACCCCGGCCGAGCCGTCGCCGCCCGCTGCGCCCACGGCGAAGCTCGACGACAACTCGGCGCTCAACGCCGCCCTCGCGGCGCTCGAGAGCCTGACGGGGCTCGTCGAGCTGCTCGGTGAGCTCGGCGCAGATCAGGCCGACGCCCGGCTCGCCGGGCTCGCCGAGGAGCTGCGCAGCGTCGCCATGCAGCTCCTCGAGCGCACGGACGGCGATGGCGTGAACGAGACCGACGAGGTCGTCGAGGGGCGCGCCAAGAGCGAGCCCGCGACGTTCGCGGCCAACGTCACCGCCGCGAAGCAGGCGCTCGCGCGGCTCGGCGAGTTGGCGAAGCAGGTGCCTGCGAAGACCGACAAGCCCGCCGAGCCGAAGCCCGAGCCCGCCCCGGCGGCGAAGGCCGACGCGGCCGACGTGAACGAGTCGCTGGCGAAGCTCGCCGAGTCGTTCCGCTCGCTGTCGGAGACCGTGAAGGAGCAGCAGCAGCGGCTCGGGCGCGTCGAGAAGCAGTTCGGCCTGCCCAACAGCGCAGCGCCCGCGGAGCGCGTCTCGAAGGCCACCGTCGAGGACGTGGGATGGCCGCTCGATCTCAACAAGCCCAAGGACCGGGAGAGCGTCGACAAGGCGATCTCCTTCCACGACCTCTGAACCCCGCCGGAAGGAGACCCTCATGAGCCACCTCAGCAACCGTTCCATCCTGGAGAAAGCCGACCTCGCGCTCGCCGACCTGACGGCGGGAGGCGGTCTGCTCCAGCCCGCGCAGGCGCAGAAGTTCATGCGCCTGCTCATCAAGCAGTCCGTCCTCCTGCAGCTCGCGACCGTCGTCCCGATGGCCTCGCCGAAGCAGCAGATCTCGAAGATCAAGTTCGGCGCGCGCGTGCTGCGCCCGGGCCAGGAGGGCACCGCGCTCGGCGCCGTCGATCGCGTGAAGCCCGACCTCTCCGACGTCGAGCTCGACGCCAAGCTGTTCAAGGCCGAGGTGCGCCTCTCCGACGAGGTGCTCGAGGACAGCATCGAGCGCGGCGAGCTGCGCCAGACCATCATGGAGATGCTGGCCGACGCCATCGCGCGCGACATGGAGGACGTCGCCATCAACGGCGACACGGCCTCCGTCGACCCGTTCCTCGCGACGATGGACGGCATCCTCAAGCAGGCGACGAGCAACGTCGTCGACGCCGCGGGCACGCCGATCACGAAGGACATGCTCCGCGACATGCTGAAGACGCTGCCGAGCGAGTACCTGCGCGACAAGAAGGCAATGCGCTTCCTGTCGAGCGTCGACGCGGACCTCGGCTACCGCAACACGCTGGCCGATCGCGCCACCGTCGCGGGCGACCGCTTCCTCGAGGACGACACGCCGGTGCTCTACTCGGGCGTGCCGCTCCAGCCCATCCCGCTCTTCCCCGAGAACCTCGGCGTGGGCGGCGACCAGACGGCCATCGTGCTGTGCAACCCGAAGAACGTCCACGTCGGCATCTGGCGGAACATCCGCTTCGAGTCGGACCGCGACATCTCGGAGGGCACGCTGAAGATCGTCGCGACCCTCCGCTTCGACGTGAAGTTCGCCGAGGAGCCGGGCGTGGCCAAGGCCATCAACGTGCAGCTCTGAGCTGAGGAGAACGAGACATGACCGATACCCTGCTGGTTCGCCTCAAGCCCTATGACCCGCGACGTGGCTTCGTGCTGCGTCGCTTCACCTACGCCGGCATCCGCTTCCAGGACGAGCGGGGCTGGTACCGCGTCGAGCGCAAGGTCGGCGAGCACCTGCGCGCGGTGCGCACGGTGCCCACCGACAAGTACGCGCCGCTCGCCTTCGACGTCTGCACCGAGGCTGAGGCCAAGGCGCTCGACGCGGGCGAGAGCGAGGCGGCGAAGGTCAAGCGGAACGCCACCGACGACCTCAAGGTCACGACCGCGCGCGGCACCGTCACGACCGACGACCTGCCGAAGAACACGCCTCCCGTCTCCACGCCGCCGACCGCGAAGGACGACGACGCGGGCAGCAAGCGCGGCAAGCGCGAGCGAGAGTGACGTGT